>NZ_CANRLT010000001.1 GCF_947631555.1 uncultured Mailhella sp.
TCAGACGTAGAACCCAAATCGTCACGCGTTCCTTGGATATGTTGAATAAATCTCTGGCGTTGTTTCAGCGATTTCGCATTAATGGCAAGATCGAAGAAATTTTATCATTATTAAGGTAATACTCTCCCGTCATCCTGCCCCTTAACAGTCGCAAAAATCCGCGCTATTACGATAAATATCTTTCGGCTTCGACACCTTATTGAAAATGCCTTCCTGGAATTGAAGAGTTGGCGAGGTATCGCCACACAGTATGCGAAAAACACGGCCTCTTTTCTGGCTGCTGTGCATATAAGGTGCACAGCAATTTGAGCTAAAATCAAATGACAACACTATCTAGTTTCCATTAAAAATAGATCAAAAATGAGACTTTTATTTTGTCATGGTCTCTCAACAAGAGCAGAAGTCTTTGGTATTATGTCACCTATCAAAAAATTCCTTCTTATAAAATAGAAAAAGCCCGAAGACTGCAATCTCCGGGCTTTCTTTTTCTGAATATGCTCTATTCTTCTTCGCCGCTGTCCGCTACGGTGTCAAAACCTGAAACAGTGGCACCTTCGTCCAGCTTCACCAGGCGCACTCCCATAGCTGCACGTCCCACGGAACGGACTTCTTCCACTCCCAGGCGGATGATCTTGTTCGTTGAGGTGAGCAAAATCAGCGAATCCGTGTCGGACACGGGCTTGGCATCAATGACTTCTCCTGTCTTGGGCGAAACTTTGAAATTGATGAGGCCTATTCCTCCGCGGCTCTGGATGCGGTAAAGATCTATCTTGGTGCGCTTTCCGTAGCCCAGTGCCGAGACCGTCATGATCATGGTGGAGCTGTCCTTGTCTCTGACCGTGACGCAGGCGACAACGCGGTCACCGCTGCGCAGGCCAACACCCTTTACGCCGGAGGCGCTGCGGCCCATCGGACGCACGTCCGACATGGCGAAGCGTATGGCCATACCGTGGGCGGTAGCCAGAACCACATGATCGGATTCCGTCACCTCGCGCACGGCGATAAGCTCATCGCCTTCCCGGAGTCCGAGAGCGATGAGTCCGCTCTTACGGCAACGGGCATACAGGGAGGCGTTGGATCGCTTAACCATACCCTGACGGCTGGTGAAGAGAAAATATCTGTCTTCCGAAAATTCCCGTACCGTCAGGGCGTTGGCCACCCACTCGTCCTTTTCAAGAGGCAGCAGGTTGGCGATGTGCATACCCTTGGCCGTGCGGCTGCCCTCGGGAACCTGATGCACCTTGAGCTGATGCATACGCCCCTTGTTTGTGAACAGCAACAGATACTGATGATTGGTGGTTGTCAGAAAATCCTGCACAAAGTCGTCTTCAGAGGTATGAAGACCCGCTATCCCCTTGCCGCCTCTCTTCTGCTGCTGATAGTTGGCCAGAGTTGTGCGCTTGATATACCCACGGCGGGAAAGCGTGATGACCACGTCTTCATCGGGGATGAGATCTTCCACGTCGATGCCACCAAGTTCGTCCATGACGATTTCCGTCCGGCGCGGCGTGGCGTAGGTATCCTTGATATATCTGGTTTCATCCCGCAGCACGCCGCGCAGTACTTCAGGATCCTCAAGAATGGACGTGAGATAAACGATGAGTTTTTCAAGCTCACGGTATTCGTCCATGAGCTTGTCGCGTTCCAGTCCGGTAAGGCGCTGCAAGCGCATATCAAGGATGCTCTGCGCCTGTACATCGGTGAAGCCGAAACGTTCCATGAGTCCGTTTTTGGCGTCCTGCGGCGTCTGGGAAGCTCGGATCAGAGAAACAATTTCATCAATGATGTCCAGAGCTTTCAGCAGACCTGCCACAATATGCGCACGAGCCTGAGCCTTGTCGAGATCAAAACGGGTGCGACGGATGACCACTTCACGGCGGTGATCCAGAAAACAGGAAAGCGCTGAACGCAGGTTGAGCTGCTGAGGCTTGTTGTCCACGACCGCCAGCATATTAATGCCGAAGGACGTTTCAAGGGGTGTGTATTTATACAGTCCGTTGATGACCAGTTCAGGAATGGTGCCGCGGCGAAGATCCAGAATGATCCTGATGCCTTTCTTGTCAGAAAGATCACGCAGATCAGTAACGCCGTCGAGCTTGTGGTCATTGACCAGGGCGGCTATTTTCTGCACCAGCACGGATTTGTTCAGGGCATAGGGTATTTCCCTGATCACCACGGATTGCTGTCCCTTCTTTCTTTCCTCCACTTCCACTCGGCCGCGTACTTTAACCACGCCGCGGCCGGTACGGTAGGCATCCAGAAGTCCCTGTCCCGCATAGACAAAACCTGCCGTCGGAAAATCCGGGCCATGAACGAGGTCAATGAGATCATCCACCGTGCATTCCGGTTCATCAATGAGGCGAAGCATAGCATCGCAGAGTTCACCGAGATTGTGCGGAGGAATGTTCGTGGCCATACCCACGGCTATGCCGGAGGAACCATTGAGAAGGAGATTCGGAACTTTTGTGGGCAGTACCTCGGGTTCCTGCTCCGAACCATCGTAGTTCGGCCGGAAGTCCACGGTATTCTTTTCGATATCGTTCAGAAATTCAGAGGCAAGGCGGGACATGCGCACTTCAGTATAACGCATGGCTGCTGCAGAATCGCCGTCAATGGAACCAAAATTACCCTGTCCGTCTTCCAGCGGATCGCGCATGTTGAAGCTCTGGGCCATACGAACCAGAGCTTCGTATACGGCGAAATCCCCGTGAGGGTGATATTTGCCGATAACGTCGCCCACAACGCGGGCACTTTTCTTCGTAGGACGGTTATAGGTGTTGGCCATCTGGGACTGTGCAAACAGTATGCGCCTGTGTACAGGCTTGAGACCGTCGCGGGCGTCGGGAATGGCTCGACCGATGATCACGCTGAGCGAATACGCCAGATAGGACTGACGAAGCTCTTTTTCTATATCAACGTTGAATTCAGCCACGATCGTTTATCCTTTTCGTCAGATGTCCAGCTCGCCTGTTACGGAAAGCGCGTTGCGGATAATGAAGTCCCGGCGGAGGTCGGCGCGGTCTCCCATGAGTTCCTCAATAGTATCTGAGGCAGCCTGAGCGTCGGAAATACTCACCTTAAGCAGAGCGCGTTTTTCAGGATCCATCGTTGTCATTTCCAGCTGTTCGGGGTTCATCTCACCGAGGCCCTTATAGCGCTGAATGTTGAATCCCTTGCGGGCCTCAGCGTAGGCTGCTTCGCGCAGTTCAAAATAGTCCTTTACCTCACGGGAAGACTCGGTACTCGAAAGCTTCACGGGGAACGAGCCGCACGCTTCCGCAAGTTCCGTCCATAGTTTGCGCGCCTGGCGGTACATGCGGGAATGGAAAAACTCAACGGCCAGACGGGTGCGGTGCGCGCTGCGATTTTCGAAAATCACGAAGCGGCGCTCCCCTTCTTCCATTTTTTCAACATCCGTAGAAGCGATATAGCCTTGTTCCTTCATCCAGGAAGCGAATGCTTCTGGAATGCCTTCAGCAAAAACATCGGGTGTAAGGGTTTCGAAATAGCGAAGGAAAGAAAGAAAAAGTTCTCGGGAAACGGCGGAATTCTCCGCCTCTATGACGCACTTTTCCATTTCATCTATATTTTTGAGCAGGGCAATGAGCGCTTCTCCTGTGAATATACGTCCGCCGGAGGCAGTTACCGTTACACCGCCGGAGAGCCGCTGCAAAAGAAATTCGTCAAGTTCGCCGTCATCCTTGAGGAATTTAATGGTCGTGCTTCCCTTCTTGATACCGTAAAGAGGAGGCTGAGCGATGAAGATATGACCATCTTCGATGAGCTTGGGATAGTAGCGGAAAAAGAAAGTGAGCATGAGCGTGCAGATGTGCGCTCCATCCACATCGGCATCCGTCATGATGATGATCTTGTGGTAACGCAATTTGGAATAGTCGATGGTCTCACCAACGCCTATACCCATGGCCGTGATCATGTTCTTGATCTCTTCGCTGGCCAGCATACGGTCGAAACGGGCTCGTTCCACGTTGAGAATCTTGCCGCGCAGAGGTAGAATAGCCTGCGTACGGGGATTGCGCCCCTGCTTGGCAGAACCTCCTGCGGAATCGCCTTCCACGATGAAGACCTCGCATTCTGTTGGATCCTTACTCTGACAGTCAGCAAGTTTTCCAGGAAGGGAGTTGTCGGAAAGCGCTCCCTTGCGGCGGACAAGATCCCTTGCACGGCGTGCTGCCTCGCGGGCACGGGAGGCTTCGGCAGCCTTTTCGATGATGGCCCTTACATCCTTCGGGTTTTCCTGAAAATACACATCAAGGCTGTTGTAAACCACGCCGTTGACAATGCCGGCAACCTCACTGTTGCCGAGTTTAGTCTTGGTCTGTCCTTCAAACTGGGGATTGGGAAGTTTTACACTGATCACAGCGGTAAGACCTTCGCGCACATCATCGCCGGAAAGCGTTCCGCCCTTGAGCTTTTTTTGAAGATCAGGCTGATTTTTGACGTAGTTGTTGATGGCCCGCGTCAGGGCTGTCTTGAATCCGGCAAGATGGGTCCCACCCTCGTGCGTCCTGATATTGTTGGCAAAGGTGAACGTCTTTTCGTTGAAGCCGCTGCTGTACTGCAGTGCAAAATCCACGGTGACGCTGTCCTGAACTCCCTCGCCGCTGATGATGGGATGCAGTCCGGTCTCTCCGTTATTAAGATCATGGACGAACTGCTCAAGACCACCATCGGCGCGGTAGGTGTGCGTCTCGTTGGTGCGTTCGTCCTTGCAGACGATGGTCAGACCTCGGTTGAGATAGGAAAGCTCTTCAAAGCGCTTGTTGAGTATTTCGAAAGAATAGACAGTAGTCTCGAAAATCGTCTCGTCGGGCAGAAAATGGACTGTTGTCCCGTGCCCTTCCTCCTCGCCGAGGCACTCGACGCCGGTGACGGGTATACCGCGCTCATAGCGCTGCCGCCAGCGTTTTCCGTCGCGGCGGATGGTCACTTCCAGCCATGAAGAGAGAGCGTTGACGCAGGACACGCCCACCCCGTGAAGTCCGCCGGATACCTTGTAGGCATTGTTGTCGAACTTGCCGCCGGCGTGAAGCTTGGTCATGACTACCTGCACCGCCGGAACCTTCAGCTTGGGATGAAGATCCACGGGGATGCCGCGTCCGTTGTCTCGCACTGTCACGCTGTTGTCGATGTGCAGTATGACTTCTATCTTATCACAGAAGCCCGCCATAGCCTCATCGATGGAATTGTCCACAACTTCGTAGACCAGATGATGAAGGCCGTGGCTGTCAATACTGCCTATGTACATGGCCGGGCGGACGCGAACGGCCGTCAGCCCCTCCAGTACGGTGATGGCGGAAGCGTCATACTGGCCGCTGCCAGACGGGATACCTTGCTGAGTCATGATCTTTCCTGATAGGTAGGCTCGGTGTTTCGAAAAAAGGCGTGGTGAGGAATAAGCATATACCAGGTTTCAAAAATTTTCAATTGAAAGCCTCTGGGGGAACTGTGAGATTCTTTCCTCCGAGCAGGATTATCCCCTCCTCTTCTTGAAAATGGAAGCATGGCGTTCCCTTTTTTGGAAACGCCATGCTGAAACAGCGGTTATTCTTCTTCGGTGTAATAGGCGGACTCCGCTATCTTCATCGGCATGAGGATAACGTTGTATTCCGCGTCGTCCGCGCCGGTCATGCCGCAAGGCCCTTCCGCACCGGTAAAGACGAAGTCTATCTTTGCCGATTGGAAGTGGCCTAGAATATCCATAAGGCCTCTTGTTGGGAATGCTATGAGCGAAAGGTCACCCTTGAAGTCTCCTTCCAGATGTTCGGTAGCCGAACCTGTTTCCTGCCCCTGTGCAGAAAGCACGACTTCAGAAGGCTCAAAGTGGAAATAGGTGCAGCGATCGCTGTCGTTGTTGAAAAGGAGAAGGCGATCAAGAGCATCGAGGCTTTCTTTCCTGTCTACTGTGAGCTGTGAGGTATTATCACCCTTGAGACGTGCAAGAAAGCCCAGGTGATCGGGATAAGTGAAGTTGACGCTGCGTGGAATGCTCAGAGTTTCGTTGCCGGAGCCGGTGCGTATATGGAAACGGCGTTCGCTGATATTGAGCATGATTTCATCACTGCCCAGCCATTTTCGAAGCTCGTTCACATATTTCTTCTGGATGAGCAGGCCGTTTTCCGGAAGCAGCCTGGCAAGCTCATCGTTGATGAAGCGTACCATGGCGAACTGATGTCCGTTCAGACCGCAGACATCCACCTTTCCTCCTTCATACGTCTTTAAATAAAGACAGGCCAGACCCTCTGCGCTGTCGTCATCACTGATACAAAAAGAGACGCGGTCGATAACGTCCTGCAGAAAATCGCCGGACCAGAGTACCGCTCCTTCTTCCGGAAAAGCGGGAAGGGGCTGGAACCAGACAGGGTCCACGGTGGGCAGTTTGTAGGAACGGCGTCCCTGTTCCACAAGCAGAACATTGGAAGCCTCATCCACGCGAAGGTCTATATCCCCACCTGGGAGGCGGCGCAGAAGTTCCACAAAGGAACGGCCGTTGACGCCCGCCTGTCCTTCCTCTTTTGTCTTCGCGGGATAGACGCCGGTAAATTCGATGTTTACGTCCGTGGACATGATGGTTATGCCATCGGATTTCGCCTGAAGCCAGATCGAACGAAGATAGGCTGCTCCTGCCTTGCTTGGAATGATGGAGGCCGCTTTCTGAAGCCCATCGATGATCTGCTCTTTCTTTACGGTTACGTGCATCATAGAAATTTTCCTGTTGTAGAGGTTAAGAGTCGGTCACTTTGTTCCTAATTCTTTTATCCTTATGATTTTTATGGATAAATAAGGAACAATAAAAAGAACGTCTCATGAAGGGAAGGAACTTTTTTTCCCTTGTGCTCCTTCGCTTCTGCCTTTTTTTAACTGTTTTGTAATCTCTGTGAGCACCATGTGCGCATCGTTGTTCATAACTTGAATTTTTTCAATTTTTTTGATGGCATACATGATGGTGCTGTGGTCTCTTCCGCCGAAGATAAGTCCTATGGATGGATAGGATTCTCCGAGAAGTTCACGACAGAGATACATGGCCGCCTGACGAGGAATAGAAAGGTGAGAATTTCTGTTTTTCTCGATAAGCTCCTTTGAGGTGCAGCCGTAGTGTGAGGCCACTGCTGCGATAATTGATTCCGCATCCAGAGGCTGCGGCGCGCCATGACTGCGCAGAAGAGCGAGGACTTCTTCGCTTGAAGGAAGTCTGCCTCGCTGAACGTATAAATTTTTTAAGGATGCTATGATTCCACTCAAGGGCCTGAGCTTCAGGCATTGACGTGAAAGCAGAAGAGCCAGATCACGATTTTCAGGAAGCCCGGCTCTTTCCATATGAAGAAGAGCAAAGCGCATACGAACGTCAAGATCTGGTTCCATGAGTTCAAGAACAAGGTGGGAACAAAGGCGGTCGTAAAGCTCGGGAATAAGTGTTTCAGACGGCTGATCTATCATGGTAGTGATGAAAAAAGCACGCTTTTCCAAGGCATCTATAAGCGATGCAAGGGCGCGCTGTGCCTTTGCATCTTCTGAGAGAAGATGAACGTCATCTATAAGAAAAGCAGCACATCCTTCAAACGTTTCTTCTTTTAATGAGAGAAAAAAGGAGATATTTTGTCCAGACAATATTCTGACTGAGTGTGACGGATACCGGGAACGCAGTTCCTCGGCTGCGGCTGAGATTAAATGACTCTTCCCTGTCCCGGAAGGTCCGTGAAGGAGAATAACAGAGGGAGAAAGAGAAAGAGCTTTCCTGAACTGAGTGACAGCGTCCCTGTTGCGACCCCCGGGAAAGAAATCGTCCCAATTGCTGTGAGAAATTTTTTCCTCATGAGACCTGTGGAGAGAACTTGAGGAAAAAAGCTGTTCGTTTTTTCCCCAGGTATAGCGTACTTCCACAGTATTGCCGAAAAGATCTCGGCAGGCTGCTTCCAGCCTTTTTTGTCCTTGTTCAGAAAACCAGCGGAAAAAGAGCTGATGTGGAAAACGGACGCTGAGCACCCCATCGGAAAGGAAAAAAGTCAGTGGAGAGAACCAGGCTGGTTCATTCTGTGTTTCTCCAAAGAGCTGTAAGGAAAGTTCTTCCCTGAGCTTTTTTTTGGTCAGGGTAGGCCCCTCGCTTTTTTTCAGTTTTTTTATGTCGGTGTGAGATGCGTTCATCGGCGTTTAAAGGATTCAGATTCAAAGGGAAAGGTTAATAATATGATGAAATAAAAAGATAAAGAAACAAATTTTCCCGTTTTCTGAAACGAGAAGGACCTTTAAGCCGCTTAAAAATTTTTATCAAAAACAGCGTCTATAAACAAGACTAGTTATAGTAAAAAAATAAGTTTTTCATCAAAAATTCCTTTGTGGTTTGAGACCTCCCCCCTTTCCTTCCCAAAAAGGGAAAAGAGTAGTTAAAAAGAGGCAAAGCTGATTAAATCCTTTTTCGTAAACTCTCCCCTGGCTGCAGGACGGCGCATGCTCCGCTTATAGTGAGCTGGCCGCGTGCCATCTGGCTTTGCCAGCTCAAGCATGGCTGCGGCCAGCTCACGGGGCATGAGGGGTAATCCGCGCGACCCCTCTCCGTCGATTGAGGAGGCAATTGGCGGATGGGGCGACTGTGGATTGAAACATTAAACAGATATAAAAAAGAGTTCGGTCAGCTCCAGAACTCGTGCAATGAGTCAGAACTACGAACGATAGACGAAGCCGAAAGCCGGCAAAAGAAGAAAAAATTTTTTTTGAGAGTCCGAACGAGGCCTCTTTAAACGGGGTGCACAAAGACCCACGGCACAAGGGTTCGTTGACAGATAGAGTGTCGATAAACCCCTGAAGCCGCAGGCATTCATCAACAGATAGAGTGGCAATGAATCGTTGGCAATTCATACCCAAAATTGCCTCCAAGGGCAAGAAAATTTTTTGGTACACGTTGTCCTCCAGTTTCACGAAAAAAATATTCTATAAATTCAAAGTATTATAAAATTAAGCCCGGCCATTTCGGCACTCATCGACACTCTATCTGTCAATGAAGTGAACTTACGCAAAGGGTGACGGATTTATGGTACGCGAGACCAAGGGCGGCGTTCCGGCCGCCGAATCGAACACCGTGCTGCATGCGGCTCCGCTGTTCAACGACTTTGTTGAGGAGCGCTATCTGCCTTTTGTCCAGCAGAACAAGCGCAGCTGGAAGGTGGACCGCGGCAATCTGCAGCGGCATATTCTGCCCTATCTTGGCGGATACCGGCTCTCCGACATTACCGCCGAGACGCTCCAGAGCTGGATTGATGCTCTCAGCCAAAGCGGGCTTGCGCACAGTACCTGCGTCCGCCAGTACTGGCTGGCCAAATACGTCATGACTTGTGCCATTCGCTGGGGATACCTGCCTGAGGACAGGATGCTCAAGACTCCCAGGTCGCTCAGTGTATCCACGGAACAAAGCCGCAGCCCCGTGCTGCTGGAGTATTCCGAGCTTGACCGGCTTCTCGGTATACTCAAAAAGTACCCGAACTGGTCCTCGGCCAACGCCATTTACCTGATGATCCTCACAGGGGCCAGCAAGTCCGAAATTCTCGGCCTTCGCTGGGAAGACGTGGATCTTGCCCGCGGCGTCCTCACCGTGACCGCGAACTTTACCGGCCGGCAGCGGCTGATCCCGCTGAGCAGCGAAGCGCAGAAGTTTATTCAGAAGCTGCCGCGGCGCGAGGGCATCCCGTGGCTGTTCTTCACGAGCCTGGGGACGCACCTCACCTACATCACCCGCGACTGGTATCAGATACGCGAAGAGTTCGGGCATCCTGAACTACGTCTCCAGGATCTGCGCCATACCTTTGCAAACGTCCTGGTAAGCATGGGCGTCAACCGCGAGGGCCTGCGCACTATTTTAGGTCACTACAAGCCGGCAACGCTGACTTTTTTAAGCCGGCAGGCCTCTTCTGTTAAAAACGGAGAGGTTGCATGAAAAACATTGTTGTGGGTGCCGGTATTTCAGGAGCGGCAGCAGCTCGCGTGCTTGCCGAACGCGGGGAGAAGGTGCTTGTCATCGACAAAAGGCCGCATATCGGCGGAACCTGCTATGATTATTACCACGGCAGCGGTATCTGCATTCATCAGTACGGCCCTCATATTTTTCATACCAACGACAAGTCCGTATGGGACTTTCTTTCCCGCTTCACGGACTGGATTCCGTACATGCACAAGGTCGCTGGCCTTGTGGACGGCACTCTTGTCCCCATCCCCTTTAATTTGAACTCCCTGTGTAAAGTTTTTCCACATTCACTGGCGAAATGCCTTGAGGAAAAACTGCTCTCTCGTTTTGGCTTCAACAAAAGAATTCCTATTCTTGAGCTTCAGAATAACAAGGATAAGGACCTCGCTTTTCTTGCAGCATACATCTACATAAAGGTTTTTCTCCCCTACACCATGAAGCAGTGGGGAATAAGGCCCGACGAACTCGATCCTTCCGTCACCGCCCGCGTCCCCGTCTGCCTGAACCGGGACGACCGCTATTTTCAGGAGCGCTGGCAGGGTATTCCCGCCAGGGGTTACACCGCCATGATGGAGCGGATGCTCAGACACAAAAACATCACCGTGCAAACGGATACCGCCTGGAGTGACGTAAAGGACGAGTTCCGCGGCTCCCGCGTTCTTTACACCGGTTCTGTGGACGAATTCATGGACTATCAGTTTGGCGAGCTGCCCTATCGGAGTGTCAGGCTGGAGTTCCGCGAATACGCCCGCGAGTTCTTCCAGACGCACGCCGTGATCAATTATCCCGAAAACTACGATTTTACACGCATCACTGAATACAAGCACTTCCTTGGCGACAGGGCGTCCGGCACTGTGGTTTCCTTCGAGTATCCCGAGGCGTACCGCCCCGGCGAAAATCTCCCCTTCTACCCTATCCCCGGTCAGAAAAACAGCAGGCTGTACGAAAGGTATTGCTCGTCCGTCAAGAAGGACCATGCCGACGTCATTTTCTTCGGACGCCTTGGCGATTACAAGTACTATAACATGGACGCGGCTGTTGCCCGTGCCCTGGCCGTGACGAGGGTATGCTGATGCCCGCGGTGTCTGTTCTCATTCCCTGCTACAATGTGGAAAAATATCTCCGCCAGTGTCTGGATTCCGTTGTTAAACAGACACTCAGCGATATGGAAATACTCTGTATCAATGACGGCTCAACGGATTCCACGCCTGCCATACTCAGGGAATACGCTGCACAGGATTCCCGTATCCGCATCATCGACAAGCCGAACTCCGGCTACGGCGACAGCATGAACAGGGGCCTTGAGGAAGCCGCAGGAGAATATATAGGCATTGTCGAATCCGATGACTGGGCCGACGCCGACATGTTTGAAACGCTCTATCGCCTTGCCAGAGAACATGACTGCGATATGGCAAAGAGCAATTTCTACGACTACCTGGGCGGAAGCTCCACACGCCATGAGATCATCCCTCCCCAGGATGCGGACACGCTTCTGCGGCCTCTGGAGCGAAACGCCATTTTTACCAGCACCTGCTACATCTGGACAGCCATCTACCGCCGCTCGTGGCTGAACCAACAGAATATCCGCTTTCTGCCCACGCCTGGGGCGTCCTATCAGGACACGTCCTTCAATTTCAAGGCCTTGGCCTGCGCCCGCCGCGCGTGGTTCACATGCAGAGCCTTTCTGCACTATCGCCGCGACAACGAAAGTTCCTCCATTTACAGCTCAGGGAAAGTCTACTGCGTCTGTGACGAATACCATGAGATCGAACGCTTCCTGCGGGAAAGAAGCGAACTCACCCGCCTGCTCCCCGTTGTGCAGAAGATGAAGTACCAGTCGTACTACTGGAATTTTCGCCGTCTGCCGATCCCGCTGGACAGGGAGTTCGGCTGCCGCGCAGCTTCAGAATTTGCCGAAGCCTTCCGTCTTGGAGTGATAGAAAAACGCCTGTTCAAGCCGAAACATTATCAGAGACTCAGACTCTGGGCGAATCATCCGTGCCTGTTCTTTCTTCGGGAGTATGTCCACTCCAATGGAAGAAAAAAGATGATGGCGGCCTTGCAGAAAAGAAGGGAGGACTGACATGCCCTCCTATGTCAACTTTTTTGAAAAAGCCGGGCACAGGCTGGCGCAGCTGCGCAGTTCAAACGCAGCCTCACCGCGCAGAGCGGCGCTCTCCTTCGGACTGTGGAATCTGAAAAAAGCCATCAGTATGCACCTTATGGGCGACTATGCTGCGACCAGCTCAAAGGACGACGATTCGCCGCTCAGCATCGCAGCCCTGATACGCGGCGGCATAGGCGACGCGGTTCTTTCCACGGCCTTTCTGCACGCTCTTGCAGACTATGCGGGCACTCCCGCAGTCATCGATGTTTACGCAGCTTCCTGCCCCGACAGTGTTCGTTCCCTTGTTCATGGACACAGCGTCTTTCGGCGGATCGCCAGTCTGAAAGACGACATCCGCCAGGAGTACGACATCATCGTCGATATTACCCGCATGGCCTGGTTTCCAGGAGTGAACAAAAGCAAAACGGGAAGACTGTCGCCAAAGCTCCTCAAATTTATAGAGGACTGCAATACCTTCAGGAATAAAAACGTTCTCTTTTTCACTGATGAAGGGCAGCGCCTGGGCATGGATTATGCCGATACTGCCGGCAGCTTCCGTGAGTGCCAGATGGACAGAAAAAACATCCTTTGCCTGAAGGAACGTTCGTTTACCATTCTCTGTGAAAAAGACCCGCAGCATACGCGAGAGACATTCGGCATTCCGGAGAGTTACATTACCATCCACAGAGAATCCGGGAATGCGGGAGAGGACTCCTTAAAGCTCTGGCCAAAAGCTCATTACCATACGCTGATGGAGCGTCTTAAAGAACAGTATCCTTCTATGGGCATGGTGCTTCTTGGCAGCAGAAAAGACGACAATTTTAAAAACTGCATTGATCTTAGGGGAAAGACATCATTTCCCGAACTCAAGGCCATCCTCAAAGGGGCGGTGCTTCATATCGGGGGCGAAGGTCTCATGCCTCACCTGCGTCATTTTCTGCATGGCGGGCCGTCCATCGTTCTCTTTGGCCCCACGTCATGCAGGCATTACGGTTATGCGGAAAACATCAACCTCAGCGGCACCTTGTGCCCTGAAGGATGTGAATGGATTTCACCTGACTGGCAGGTGTCCTGCATAAGAGGCTTCGGTTCCTGCCGCAGTATGGATGAAATATCTGTATCCCATGTCATGGAAAAGGTATCACAAACTCTTTCTCTTCAATTACCGCAATGAGGAAAACAATGAAAGTGGCCATTCTTGCTGGCGGACTTGGTACAAGGCTTGGTGAAGAAACGACCATACGGCCGAAGCCCATGGTCGAGATCGGAGGAAAGCCGATACTCTGGCACATCATGAAGATATATTCATACTACGGATACAACGAGTTCGTGGTCTTGTGCGGATATAAGCAGGAATACATCAAGGAATACTTCAGGAATTACTTCATAAATAATTCTGACGTGACCTTCGACCTCGCCGGCGACAGCGTCATCGTCCATAAAAAACGTGTGGAACCCTGGAAAATAACATTGCTGGACACCGGTCTGAACACCCTTACCGGCGGCCGCATCAAGCGGGCGCAGGAAATCCTGGGCGATGCTCCGTTCATGCTCACCTATGGCGACGGCGTTTCCGATGTGGACCTTGCCGCACTTGTGGACTTCCACAAAAAACATAAGCGGCTGGCTACGGTTACCGCCGTGCAGCCGCAGGGACGTTTCGGGGTGCTGGACATAGACGAGAGCAGCACCATCCAATCCTTTTTGGAAAAGCCCAGAAATGCGGCCTCGGCATGGATCAATGCGGGTTTCTTCGTGCTGGAGCCACGGGTGTTCGACTACATAACCGAGGGCGACAAGACCATCTGGGAGCGCACGCCCCTCACCCGTCTTGCCCGGGCAGGAGAACTTAAAGCCTATAAGCATGAAGGCTTCTGGCATCCTATGGATATGCCCAGGGACAAGGTCGAGCTGAATGAATTGTGGGCTTCCGGCAGCGCGCCCTGGAAGGTATGGGAGGATTGAACCGTCATGGATTTCTCTCTCGATTTCTTCCGCGGCAAAAGGATTCTGGTCACCGGGCATACCGGCTTCAAGGGAAGCTGGCTGTGCCGGACGCTCATCGGCGCGGGTGCGGAAGTGACAGGCTACAGTCTGCCCGCACCCACGGAACCGAACCTGTTTTCTCTGGCTGGTCTGGAAGGAAGAATGACCAGTGTCCCTGGAGACATCCGCAATTTTTCTCTGCTGAGGGAAACGTTTGAAAAGGCTCAGCCGGAAATCGTCATCCACCTGGCAGCCCAGCCCCTTGTGCGCGATTCTTACAGGATTCCGCGCTGCACCTATGAGACCAATGTCATGGGCACGGTGAATCTCATGGAATGCGTGCGTCTTTCCTCCTGCGTCAAGAGCCTGCTCAACGTCACCACGGACAAGGTCTATCAGAATAACGAATGGTGCTGGGGCTATCGGGAGAACGAGCCGCTTGACGGCTTTGACCCCTACTCAAACAGTAAAAGCTGCTCTGAGCTGGTGACGCACAGCTACAAGAACAGCTTCTTTGCCGATGGCAGAGTTTCCATAAGCACGGCCCGCGCGGGTAACGTCATCGGCGGCGGCGACTTTGCCCATGACCGCATCATTCCCGACTGCATACGCGCCCAGCAGGCGGACAGCGTCATCGGGGTACGTAATCCCTGCTCCATAAGGCCGTATCAGCATGTTCTCGAACCCATCATGGCCTATCTCAGGATCGTTCAGGCCCAGTGGGAAAAGCCTGCGCTTGCCGGCTGGTACAACGTAGGACCGGATGACTGCGACTGCGTCACCACCGGAGAGCTTGTGGAGCTTTTCTGCCGCATCTGGGGTAACGGAGCCAGCTGGAAAAATCAGTCCGAAGCCGATGCCCCGCACGAGGCAAACTTCCTCAAGCTCGACTGCACCAGAATCAAAACGGCCCTTGCCTGGTCCCCGCGCTGGCATATCGCTGAAGCCGTGGAAAAAACCTGCGCATGGACGAAGGTGTGGCTGAATGGAGGCGACATTCCCGCAGAGATGGACGAGCAGATTGCAGAGTTTACCGATACTGATGTGGTAACTTGTTAAAAAAACAATAAAACAAAGGGAGGTTGGTGTTATGCGTACATGCAGAAAGTGTTTTGAGTATGCGTATGTTTTTGTTGGGGGAGATGTGCGGTGCTGTCCCTGGAATGGCATTGTTATCGGAAATCTTCTGAAAAATACCCTTGAAGAAATCTGGCAAGGCGAAAAAATAGAGGAAATTCGTCAAGCGTTCATGCGGGGAGAGCTTTTAGGATGTAATGAACAATATTGTCCTGATTGTATTAATGATACTGATAATATAAAAATATCAGAAGAGGAAATGAAAATGCTTTATGATAAGCATTCTTCATGTCCAGAGTTTATTAGTTTGGCATATGATGAAAGATGCAACCATGCTTGCCCTAGCTGCCGACATGATTTTTTTCATCCAAATAAAGATTATATAGAGAATCTGCATAAAATTACAAAAAATATTGAGCCATATTTAGCGGGGGCGTCGCATATAGCAACCAATGGTATTGGAGACTTATTTGTATCCACAGAATTATTGGACATGATATCTAGATTTCATCCAGTCCGAAAGGACTTTAGTATGTTTATAGAAACAAACGGCGTGTTGTTCAAGGATAACTTGCATAAGCTGGAGCATTTGGCTGCATATCCCATAACGGTGTCCGTCACTCCGAACAGCTTTGATCGTGAGACATACAGATATCTGGCAGGAAGAGACGATTTGGCAAAATTTGAAGAGAGTATGTCGTTTATAAGCAATTTGAAGAGATCGGGAAAAATTCGCAGGATCCGGATGATCATGGTTATTCAGGACAGCAATTTCCGCCAGATTCCTGATTTTATTGCAAGATGTATTGACTACGATGCGGATGACATTGTGCTGCGTCCCATATTTCACTGGTTTGGCTCAACAGAGGATGAGATTCTGTACAAGAATGTACTCAACCCCTGTCATCCTTATCATAAGGAATATTGTGAGATACTTGAAAATCCGCTTTGCAAGGATTCAAGAGTTTTTAACTGGGGGTTTAATGTTCCGCAGGAAGCTATACCGTTTCCTACTTTGGCCATGAAGAGACGTTTCGAAAAATCTGATGAAGTATTAAATCAGATACATTGCAGACTGGATGAAATGACAAGTTCGATAGACAGGTTATCGCGTTATCCCAAATGGCTTGTCAACTTGGGGGCTTGCTTTATTCCCAAAAAGAATAACAGGGTTCACCTCAGAAAGAAGTATTCTCGCTAGTTTTGTGAAAGAGGTGGTAGGGGTACAGATTTTTCCCGCTTGAGTGTGCGTGCGGAGTGAATGAAAGGTTATGGCAGGAGGAAAGAAAAGAAAATCAAATAAGGCAGCAATGCCCTTCAGGGCTTTGTGCCTGGGCTTGAGAGAGGGGGTATCCTCTCTCAAACTTTCGCCCTCTGAAACTACGCCCGCACACCGCCTGGGATCAGAGGGGATGTCTTTGGTTTTCGTCCGGAGTCTCAAATCATAGAGGAAGAAAGATGACAGAACTTTCGCATGAGCTTTTGCAGGCGGTCGAGATTTTGCGCTGCGCACATGTGGATGGACGCCAAGGTCTGCCGGAAAAGTTGTTTCTTCTGGTCTCCTCAGTGGTACCGCTTCCCAACGTCGATTTGCTGATAACGGATAAAGCCGGAAGGCTGTTGCTCGCCCGCCGAAATGACGGTTTTTTTGAAAACAGCTGGCATATCCCGGGTGGCTGTATGCGTTATGGCGAAACGCTGGAACATTGTCTGCAGCGCACGGCACGGCGCGAGATCGGATGCGAGGTGCTGCATGAAGAAGCGCCAGTGGCAGTGCGCAGCGTGTTCCGTGGCCCGAATCCTGATTTACTGCATCCAAATGAACGCGGGCATAATATCGCAATATTGTATCGCTGTGCACTTCCTGATTCCTTTTTGCCGGATAACGGAAAACTCAACGAAAGTGATGCTGGCTATTTGAAGTGGTTCCATACGCTTCCACAGGACTTTATGTCCATTCAGCATGTGTATGATGATGTCCTTACACCGTGGACAGGAGATCAGAGGTAATACCATGGCAATCTGGAAAGAAGAAGCAGAGGCGCGGAGTGCCATAAAGGACATGGTTGCAGAGTATTACAGACAGTTTAAGTCTTCTGTCAGACCATTCACTCCCGGAGACAGGATCAGTTACGCCTCCCGCGTTTTTGATGAAAGGGAAATGTGTGCGCTGACGGATGCCATGCTCGATTTCTGGCTGACGACAGGACGCTTTGCTTCTGAATTTGAAAGAGAATTTGCTTCCTGGCTCAACGTCCGTTTCGCCCATCTTGTGAATAGCGGTTCTTCCGCCAATCTGATCGCGTTTATGGCGCTCACCGCGCCGGAGCTGGGTGAGCGGCAAATACGGCCGGGAGATGAGGTCATCACCGTGGCCTGCGGTTTTCCCACCACCGTGACGCCCATTCTTCAATATGGCGCTGTCCCTGTCTTCGTGGACGTGACCATTCCGCAGTACAATATTGACGTTTTGCAGCTGGAAGCTGCGCTGAGTGAAAAGACGAAAGCCGTGATGGCCGCCCACACGCTGGGAAACCCTTTCGATCTTGCTGCGGTGAAGGCCTTCTGCGAAAAGCATGGTCTCTGGCTTGTGGAAGACAACTGCGATGCCCTCGGCTCGCAGTATACGCTGAATGGCGAAACCCGGTTCACAGGCACCTGGGGCGACCTGGGAACATCCAGCTTCTATCCGCCTCATCACATGACCATGGGGGAAGGCGGCTGCGTCTATACAAACAATTCCCGTTTAAGCCGCCTTATCCTCAGCTTCAGAGATTGGGGGCGTGACTGCGTCTGTCCTTCCGGTCAGGATAATTTTTGCCGGCATCGCTTTACCGGTCAATTTGGCGAGCTTCCCCAGGGCTATGACCACAAATATGTATACAGTCACTTCGGCTATAACCTGAAAGTAACGGATATGCAGGCTGCCGTGGGCTGTGAGCAGCTGAAAAAGCTCCCGAACTTTATCGAACGCCGTCAACATAACTGGCAGCGCCTGCACGAGGCCCTGTCCACCGCTTCCGACCGACTCATCCTCCCGGAAGCGGCTCCCTGCAGCAGCCCTTCCTGGTTTGGATTTCTTATCAGCCTGCGGCCGGAATCCGGGCTGAAGCGCAATGCCGTCACGTCCTTCGTGGAATCTCGCAACATACAGACACGTCTTCTGTTCAGCGGGAATCTCATCAAGCATCCCTGCTTTGACCAGATACGCGGAACCTCGGCGTACCGCATTGCGGGCAGTCTCGCCAACACGGACTTTATTATGAACAACAGTTTCTGGGTGGGGGTCTGTCCCGGCATGACGGATGCCATGATCGACTATGAGGCGGAAACCATTCTGGAAGCTCTGGAGGCAAGATAATGTCCCTCAGCAGTAAGCGTGAGCTTGAACAAATGGCGCTCAACATACGTTTGGGTATTATACGGGCCATCACATCAAATCATGGCGGACACATAGGCGGTTCGTTCGATCTCGCTGAAATGCTGGCCGTGGTCTATTCGGACTTCATGCGCGTCAATCCGGAAAAGCCGGACTGGGATCAGCGCGACTTCATGATTTTTTCTAAGGGACATGCCGGCCCCGCCCTTTACGCAGCTCTGGCGCTGAAAGGCTTTTTCCCAGAAGAACGCCTTGAGAATCTGAATAATCCCAATTCGCTGCTTCCGGGGCACTGCGATCGTAACCATGTGCCAGGCGTTGACGCGACTACGGGCAGTCTCGGCCAGGGGCTTTCCATCGCCTGCGGGGCGGCCCTTGCCGGGAAACTGCGCGGCACGGATCAGAGGGTGTTTTGCGTAACCGGTGACGGGGAATCCGCGGAAGGCCAGATATGGGAGGCCGCGCAGTTTGCTGCGCATTACAGTCTGGACAATCTGATCGCCTTTCTGGACTGGAACAAGATGCAGATAGACGGCAGCAATGACGAAGTCATGCGCCTTGGGGATCCTGTGCGCAAATATCAGGCGTTCGGCTGGAATGCCTGCCTTGTGAAAGGGAATGAGGTCATGGCCATTCAGCGTGCCGTGCGCCGGGCTGTGGAAGAGCCGAACGGCAAGCCCTCCATGATTGTGCTGGATACGGTAAAGGGAGAGGGGGCGCGCTGTATTGTGGAGATGGCAAACAACCACTGCATAGGATTCTCTGATGAATTGTGCGGCAAGGTCATGGAGGAACTGCGGGAACAGGGGCGGAAGCTCGGCATGGAGGTGGAATAAGATGAAGATCCGCTATACCGGGCAGAAGGCTGAAAAAGAGGTCTTTCAGGTTTTTAATGAAACCATGCGGCAGCTCATCGAGCAGGATGCAAGGGTCGTCTATCTGGATGCCGATCTCATGGGTTCGCTGAAAACACAGGAGCTTTGGAAACGTTATCCCGGGAACGTCCTGAACACCGGCATCCAGGAAGCCAATATGGTGGGCGTGGCCTGCGGGCTTTATCTGAATGGCTTTAAGCCCTATGTTCACAGCTTTTCTCCCTTTGCCAGCCGCCGTGTGTTTGATCAGGTTTTTCTCAGTGTGGGCTATGGCCGGAAGAGCGTGCGCGTGATCGGGTCGGATGCGGGGATCATGGCCACACACAATGGCGGCACCCACATGTGCTTTGAAGATATCGCCATGATGCGGACGGTACCGGGCGCGTGTGTGGTTGACATCAGCGATCCGGTCATGTGCGGGGCATTTCTGAAAATGACGAGGGATCGCCCCGGCCTGACCTATATCCGTATGCCGCGCCGTGACTTGCCGGATATCTATCCGCCGGAAACAGCGTTCGCAGAAGGCAGGGGAATGCTGCTTCGGGAAGGTTCGGACATTACGCTTGTCGGCTGCGGCATCATGGTCGCCACCTGCCTTCAGGCGGCAGAACTTCTTGCCTCTGACGGTATAGAGGCTCGCGTCATAGATATTGTCACGGTAAAGCCTCTGGATGAGGAATTGCTCCTGGACAGCGCAGGAAGGACCGGAGCTGTGGTCACGGCCGAGAACGCCAGTGTCCTGGGCGGACTGGGCAGCGCTGTCGCAGAATACCTTTCCTCTGTTCATCCTGTTCCCGTGCTGAAGGTTGGGATCCAGGATTCTTTCGGCCGGGTAGGGACGGAATCTTTTCTGCGGAAGGCGTACGGTCTCACGCCGGAGTCTGTGGCCCTGCGCGCCAGGGAAGCTCTGAAATTGAAACAAGCCCTCTGAGGGATACAAGGGATGATTTCATGGGAACGCTGAAACTTCTGGACTGCACCTTGCGGGATGGCGGGTACGTTAATGACTGGAATTTTGGACAGTCCGCCATTGAAGATATGGTTCGCAAGCTTGAACAGACCCATGTGGAGATACTGGAACTGGGATTCATCAAGGATGAGCCGTATAACGAAGACCGCACCGTCTTTAATGATATAGAGCAGGTTAAAAAAATCATTCCTCAGAAAGCGTCGGGGATTGAATATGCGGTTATGGCCGAAGTAGTAAACCCGCTTCCGCTGGAGAAACTGGCTCCTGCCGATGCAGACGGGCCGGAGATCATCCGCGTTATCGTGTGGAAGCGCATGCTTAAGGAAGGTTTTGAATATTGCAGGGGAATTGTGGAAAAGGGCTACAAGCTCTGTGTGCAGCCCGCGCGCGTCAGCCAGTATTCTGATGAGGAATTTATAGAAATGGTTGAGCTGTTCAATCAGCTCGATCCCATGGCGGTGTATGTAGTGGACAGCTGGGGCACCATGTATGCCGATACGCTGCTTCACTACATGAAACTTGCGGAGGAGCACCTGAAACCGGGAATTGCCATAGGATACCATGGCCATAACAATATGATGCAGGCCTTTGCTGTGGCCTGCGACTTTGCCCGGCAGGAGACCGGCCGTGACATCTTCATCGACGCCAGCGTTTACGGCATAGGCCGTGGGGCGGGCAATCTCAATCTGGAGCTTTTTGCCAAATACCTGAACGATACCATGGGGAGAAACTACGATCTTGCCCCCATGATGCAGATGTATGATTCCTATATAAAGAAGATATATGAAGAGCACCCGTGGGGATTTTCTCTGCCGTACTTCATTTCTGCAAAGTATAACTGCAATCCGAATTTTGCGGAGTATTATATATCAAAAGGTATTAATATAAGTAGGATAGAGAAAATTATATCTTTCATGCCGCAAGATGAACGAATCATATTTTTATCTTCAAATGCAGAAAAATATTCCAGATATGGAGTTGGTATATGAAAAATATTATTAATTATGAAGCAAATATTGATTGCTTTGCGATGCATAGGAATGTGAAATTGAACGCTCTTTATGAGCAGCGGGCCTCTGATTATGACGGAAAACCATGGATTACCGTTTTTATTCCGACATACAAAAGATATGACCTGTTTAAAGAAGCGTTGAAAAGCGTGATGAGGCAGAAGCCTGTTGATTTTCAATGGGATATCCTGGTTGTGGATAATGAACCGTATGAAGGGACTCCCAATGCCGTGGAAGAGTATATCAGAACGCTTTCCGATATAACCATTCGCTACTTCCGTAATACGACAAATTTACGTCCCGGAGATAATTTTAATCGGGGAATCTATCTGGCGCGGGGAGAGTGGGTCATGATGCTTCATGATGATGATCTCTTATTCCCGAATAGTCTTGAAAAGATGGGCAGGGCCATACGCTTTCTGGAAAAGCAGGATAAAAAGCCTCTGGGGGGAATAGCCGCACAATATCAGTGTTTCTTACATGATCCGGAACAACCTCATGGAAACGATACCATGTTTAGACAGGTTGAAAACTTGGTATTAAATGAGCCGATGTCGTGGAGATTTTATAAATTAACGCACGCGAAAGTCTTGTTCACCGGTCATCCTGGAGGAAATATCCCCAGTATAGGAACAACGTACAGGAGAGATGCGGTGCTTGAGGTCGGTGGATTCAATGATGATTTTGGAATTTCCGCCGATCTTATACTGTTTTATTGTCTGGAAAATAAATTTTCAGTATATTCTACTTTGGAACCATATGGTTTTTACAGATTTGGAATAAATACAATGGTAAAAAAAGAATCAACATATAAAACAATTAAGGCAGGTTTTGATTTTAGAGAATATGTATATAATAAAAATATATTTCATAAATTATGGGGCTGGCTATTCAGGAGTGCTCATTACTATTTTTTCACAGAAGCAGTTCTCAATCAAAGGAAAATTGGTTCCAGAAAGTTTATACGATTCAGCGATTATGCTTCAATTTATGATAAAAAACCAAATAAATTTTTTTATAAACACATATATAAACATGGAGTATTGAATGCATATAACAAGATAAAACGTTGGGAAGTTAAACGCCTTGAAAAAAGAGCAAGGCAGGAAGGTTTGGTGAAGAAAAATGAAGAATATTTTTCGTAATCTTCGCAAGGATGCTCTGTATCTGTCCCATAAATGTCGGGACGGCAACCTTCAGAGCGTGTTTTCCTGTCTTGATATTGTCTGGGTGCTGTATGACAGGATCATGAACTGGTCTCCGGAAAAGGCACAGGACGCGGACCGTGATTTCTTCATCATCAGCAAGGGGCAGGCAACGCTGGCCCTGTACCCAGTGCTGATTGAGAAGGGGTTCTTTGACAAGGAAGAGGTAGCCTCCGAAATCGGCCTGTTTAACAGCCGCTATTGCATACAGACGGATGTCACCAAGTTCTCCGGCGGCGTGGAAAACAGCGCCGGCTCGCTGGGGCATGGGCTGCCGTTTGCCGTAGGTATTGCCTATGCCGGCAGGATTAAAGGGTCGCCCTCTCAGACCTTTGTGCTGTGCGGTGACGGCGAGTTCTGTGAAGGCACCATGTGGGAAGCCTGCCTTTTTGCCGCGGCGAAGAAGCTGGATAACCTGTGCGTGATCGTGGACGACAATGATTCCGTCGGGGCCATGATCGACATGGGCAGCATGCGTCTCAAGCTGGAAGCCTTCGGTTTCGATGTCTTTTCCGTCAACGGGCATGATCCTGATGCGCTGGAAGCCGTGTTCCGCAGGGCGGGAGGCCTCAAGAACGGCAGGCCCAAGGCCGTGCTGGCCAGAACCGTGCGCGGATACGGCAGTCCGACCATGATGGAGCACGACATCTGGTTCCACAAGGCGCCTGACGCCGAAGAACTGGCGATGCTGGAGAAGGAGGTGGAGGCGTTTTGAGGCGTGCCTTTTTGAAGCGTGTGGCGGACATGATCCGCAAGGAAGAGGACACGGCGTTCTTCACTGTGGATATCGGCATGTGGGCCATCCGGGACGTACTGGCCGAATTTCCCGAGCGCTGCATGAATGTGGGCATCTACGAGGATGGTATGTTCAGCATCGCGGCGGGTATGGCCAGCCGCGGTCTCGTGCCGACCATTTTCGGCATTCAGCCCTACCTCATCGAGCGCACACTGGAACAGATCAAGATGGATCTTGCGTACCAGAAGCGCGGCGTCAACGTGGTCGGGACCGGCGCGGCTGTGGATTATTCCAAATACGGGTATTCCCACTACTGCGCCGAGGATGTGCAGCTCATCAAGATGCTGCCGGGCTGCGAGTTCGTGGCTCCGGGCACGGCAAAGCAGTTTCTCCAGCTTTTCAACGCCTCGTACCGGAATGGACATCCCACTTTTTTCCGGATCAGCGATCACCCCAACCTGCGGTATGACCCGGATGTTCGCTTCGGAAAGGCCGAGGTGATGCAGACGGGAAGCCGGGCCACGGTGCTGGCGGTTTCCGTCATGCTGGACATGGTCATGGAAGCCTGCGCCGGGGAAGATGTCACCGTGCTCTATTACACCACGCTGGAGCCTTTCGACTGGGAAACACTGGCGGAGAACTGCCCTTCCGGCAAGCTTTTGCTTGTTGAGCCGGAGTATGAAGGGAGCCTGCTTCACGACGTACACAAGGCCCTGCCGGGCCGCGCCCTGCGGGTGGAACAGGTGGCCTTTCCGCGCGAAATTTTCCGGAATTACGGAACCTATGACGAAAAGATGCGGCATTACGGGCTGGGTTCTTTGAACATCGCCGCGAAGCTGAGAGCGTTGCGGGACTGAATCCGGAATGCAGGGGAAACATATGGAAAAGCTGAAAGGAAAGGTCGCCCTGGTGACCGGCGCAACATCCGGCATTGGCGAGGCCTGCGCAAAATTGTTTGCCGCTCACGGGGCCAGGGTTGTGCTCTCCGGGCGGAATGAGGAAAGGGGGCAGGCCGTTGCACGGGATATTCGTGCGGCGGGCGGCGAGGCGAAGTTCATCGCCTGCAATGTCGCTTCGGAAGAGCAGGTCAAGGCACTGGTCCACGATGCTGCTGCAAGTTATGCCGGACTGGACATCCTGTTTAACAATGCCGGCGTCATGCTGCCTTCCATGGAAATAGAGCGCATGCCTGTGGAAGATTGGCGCGAGACGCTGGATACCAACCTGACAGGATATTTTCTGATCACACGCTGCGCAAAGCCGTATTTGCTGGCCAGCCGCGGCGTCATCCTCAACAACGCATCCATCGCAGGCCTTCAGCACTATGCCGCCGGGCGTTCCTACGCCTACAGCGCGGCAAAGGCCGCCGTCATCCAGTTTTCGCACCAGATGGCAAAAAACTATGGAGAAGAGGGTGTGCGGGTCAACTGCATTTGCCCGGGCATTATCCAGACGCCGATTCTCCACGGCCGCGATCCCAAACTGTATGAAGACCGTATCCCGCTTGGACGGGTGGGAACGCCTGAGGATG
Source organism: uncultured Mailhella sp. (assembly GCF_947631555.1). Classification (GTDB taxonomy): domain Bacteria; phylum Desulfobacterota; class Desulfovibrionia; order Desulfovibrionales; family Desulfovibrionaceae; genus Mailhella. The sequence continues at coordinate 24,847 of NZ_CANRLT010000001.1, forward strand.
TGGCAAAAGCCGCGTTGTTTCTTGTTTCGGATGAGTCCGCCTATCTGACGGGAGTTGTCCTGCCTGTGGATGGAGGGGCGTCGCTTTGACCGGATCTTTTATGAAAATACACTCATTTGATCCAAATTGCATAGAAAAGAGTTTTAATGAAATAGATATATTTCGTGATTCTTTTTCTATGACAGATTCCATCGTATCAGATTTAATGTGTGGAGTTATAGATAAAGAAGTTGAACCATATATTTCCGTCATTATTCCAACATATAACAGGCGTGCCGTGCTCCGAGAAGCCCTGGAAAGCGTTCTTCGTCAGAAACATGTTGATGTTGAATGGGAACTTCTGGTCGTTGACAACACTCCGCTGGATGAGAGCGGTATGACGCCGGCCCTGCGTCTTATACAGAAAATCGGTGATAGCCGTATCCAGTATTACCACAACAGGGAAAATATTGGTGCAGGCAACAACTGGAACCGCGGCGTGCGGCTGGCACGGGGAAAATGGGTCTGCTTTCTGCATGACGATGATGTGCTCTGTTCCGATGCGCTTTTTCAGATCGCAAATATCATCCGGCGCCATGAGAAGCTGCGCAAGCCGCTGGGCTATATTCATGCGCGCCGTCTGGATTTTACGGGAACGTTTGACGAGCAGGAGGCCGGAAAACACGATAAACCCTATGAACGGGAACTGACGCGCACGGGCGCACTTATTCACGGGCATACGCGCACCGGCGCCCCTTCCTGTGGAACTACTATTCTGAAGGAAGCCTATCTGCGCACGGGTGGTGTCCATGACGGCTTCGGCACCGTTGCGGATGCCGTGCTGGGCTATCAGATCATGCGCGATTATACCGTGCTGGAATCGGGAAAGGTGCTGGGGGGCTACCGCTGGCAGGAGAATGCCACCCTGAGGAAAGAGACGCTTCAGAGTCTGGTTGAGGCGGATCTGCTGTTTGCGCGCTACCGCTATGGCCGGACGCCGGCGTCCCGGATTTTCGGCATGCTGTTCGAACGTGTGCAGCACAACAGGAATGTGGATGGAAAGCTCGCTCTGGCGAGAAAAGCTCACCTTGCGATGAGTGTCCATGATTTTGAACAGATCCTGCCCTACAAAAAGTCCGGCAGAGTTGTTTCCTTTTTATACACGATGATACGGCAAGCCTATCACCAGATAGAAAAAGGTAACAGGTATTATCCGCGGTAATTATGGCTAAGCACAGCTTTCGTCATACCTGTTTAATGCATAAGGAGGAATCATGTCTCTGAAGAACTGGCTGCATACCATGAAGGGCAAGTGCCTGCCGCCGTCAGCGCGTAAGGTTATGCGTATGGAAAAGACGCTTCTTTGCCGTTTGGATGAATTGTCAGCGCAGCACGGCTATCTCGATAGGCAGATTAAGGCACTATCGGCAAGAAATGATCTGCTGTTCTGGTTTTCGCAGATGCGCGAAGGTGAAGGCCTCGCACGAACCAAACGAAATTTCTTTGAAGGGCTTGTCCCCGAAGAAGGCCTTATTCGGGGAACGCAGCTTGTTATGTTGAATTTAATGGACTTCATTGATGATGTTTGTACAGAAAACGGGCTTACCTATTTTTTATCTCATGGCACACTTATAGGCGCGGTCAGGCATAAAGGCTTTATACCATGGGATGATGATACTGATGTCAGCATGATGCGCGAGGACTTTTTAAAATTTAAGAATATCATAAAAACGCAGTCGCGGTATCGTCTTGTGGATTATTATGAGGCAGGATGCAGAAAAGAGTCCTGTGGTCGTTTTGCAAAATTGGTAGATACAAATCTGCCTTTGCATATTTTTGTTGATGTTTTTGTTTATGACTGGGAGGACACGAAGAGTGACGAGGAAGCCTCTCGGAAATATTATGCCAAAAGAACAGAATTAGGTGAGAGAATATGGGAGACAGCGCAGAGATCAGGCTGCGCGGCAGAATCTCGGCCCATTGAAGACCCGGCTATTAAATCTCAGCTTGATGCTGTTTTTGATGAGTATGTCTATCCTTATCCAAAAGAGGGAACAGGCATTCAGTGGGGAGTGGATTTGTTTTGGAAGCGAAATATTTATTGCATAAAGAAAGAATATGTCTTTCCTGTCAAACGCATGCCGTTTGAGGCAAATGTTCTTAGAGAGGACGAGCGAGCGTCTGGTAAAAAAGAAAAGAAGAGAGAATTTTGTGTGCCGCAGAATCCTGAAGTGCTTCTCTCTCTCGCTTATGGTAACATCATGGAAATTCCAGCTCGCTGTTATGCCTATTTTCATGCAAAGTATTTTGATTTTTACGGCAAGGAAGACATTATAGAGGAATATCTTAAAACATGGGGCTGCGCTGATCAAAAGGGGTAAGGTATGGAAGGTAGGGGCATGGTTAAATCCATGCTCCCTTTACAACATTGCCGAACTGAAATTCACCAGGGGGCAAGACAGTGGTTATCTGAATAATCGGGCTGTCCGGGATGGGAAAGACCACCCTTGCGGAAGAAGTTGTGCGCCTTGCCAGACAGGACGGCAGGACCGTGACGCTGCTGGATGGCGATGTCATGCGCAGAGTGTGGGGCGACAACCTCGGGCATATGCTGGAGGTGCGCAAAAAAACTCAGGCCGTGTCCACGAGAGGATACGTCAACCCTGTTTAATGCATAAGGAGGAAACATGTCTCTGAAGAACTGGCTGCATACCATGAAGAGTAAGTGCCTGCCGCCGTCGGCGCGTAAGGTTATGCGTATGGAAAAGACGCTTCTTTGCCGTTTGGATGAATTGTCAGCGCAGCACGGCTATCTCGACGGGCAGATTAAAGCGCTATCGGCAAGAAATGATCTGCTGTTCTGGTTTTCGCAGATGCGCGAAGGGGAAGGCCTAGCGCGAACCAAACGAAATTTCTTTGAAAGACTTGTCCCCGAAGAAGGTCTTATTCGGGGGGGGCAGCTTATTATGTTGAATTTGTTGGATTTTTTGGATGATGTTTGCACAGAAAACGGACTTGCCTATGTTTTAGCTCATGGAACACTCTTAGGCGCGGTCAGGCATAAGGGCTTTATTCCATGGGATGATGATGTTGATATATTCATGATGCGTGAAGACTTTTTAAAATTCGAGAAAATAATAAAAAATCAGTCAAGATATTGTATTATGGATTTATATTTTGTGGATGATAAAAAAAATAAATGTGCTCGTAGTAAAGTGTTAAGAGATACAAAGATTAATTTGAATATTTGGATTGATATACTAATTCTTGACAACACAATAATTGATGATGAGTCATCCCGTAAAAAACAAGCCAAAAGAATAGAATTAAGTAAGAAAGTGTGGGATATTACGCAAAAATCAGGCTGGGCGGTAAAGTTTTACCCTATTTATAACCTGGCTATTAAATCTAAACTTGATGCTGTTTTTGATGAGTATATATATCCTTGTCAAAAAGAGGGAACATTTATTGAGTCCGTGTGGGGCTGGTATTCATTTAAGAAAGAAGATGTTTTTCCCGTCAAACGTATGCCGTTTGAGGCAAATGTTCTCAGGGAGGATGAGCGAGCGTCTGGTAAAAAAAAGAAAAAGAGAGAATTTTGTGTGCCAAAGAATCCTGAAGCACTTCTCTCTCGTTATGGTGACATCATGAAAATTCCGGATGGACCTTATTCCTATAGACATGCAAAGTATTTTGATTTTTACGGCAAGGAAGACATTATAGAGGAATATCTTAAAACATGGGGCTGCGCTGATCAAAAGGGGTAAGGTGTGGGCATGGTTAAATCCATGCTCCCTTTACAACATTGACGAACTGAAATTCACCAGGGGGGCAACACAATGGTTATCTGGATAATCGGACTGTCCGGAGTGGGTAAGACTACTCTTGCTGAAGAAGTTGTGCGCCTTGCCAGGCAGGACGGCAAGACCGTGGCGCAGCTGGATGGCGATGTCATGCGCAGCGTATGGGGCGACAACCTCGGGCATACGCTGGAGGATCGCAAAAAAAACGCCGACCGTCTCCACGGATTATGCCGATACCTGGAAGGAGAGGGCGTGCATGTGGTGGCACCGGTTCTATCCCTGTTTCAGGAAACTAGGGACAAGAACAGGCGGGAACTGCGCGATTACTATGAGGTATACATCAAGTGCCCCATGGAGAACCTGGTTCTGCGGGATTCCAAGGGACTGTATGCTCGGGCAAGGCGGGGTGAAATCGAGCTGCCCGGAGTCAACATGCGTTTTGAAGAACCATGCGCTCCCGATCTGGTTATTGAAAATGCGGGTTCCCGTAACGAATTGCTGAGTTACGCCCCCATGCTGGCTCAAAAGCTGGTCCGGTCGGGAAGGATGGCCTATTCCTACACTGCGAGGGATTTATTGCATGAGCCGGAAAACTATTTTTACGCGCCGTTTGGCGGCAAGGATTTTGTCAAGGCATGGAAGCGGTGCCGGGAAGAATCATTGACCGCCTGGGCCGGAGCGGAAGCCATGGGACCCTGCCCCGGCGATTTGACGGAAACGGAGCGTGAATTGTGGCGACTGGCTTCAACAGGCCAGAAACCGACAGGGAAGGATGCCGTCCTGATTGAAGGATTGCTCCGGCGTTTTGAGGTCAGTAAAAAACTGCCTGCCACTCTGGTGCCGCCACGGTATTCCTGTGTGCGGGCGAGTGACCGTTTGACCCGTCCTCATGCCTACGCCTGCCTTGGGGCGATTCTGGCCTTGAGCGCTGCGGAAGAACCGGACATGCGCCAGCTCAACTGCCTTTTGAAAATCAATGACCTTCTTTGCTCGCTGTCCAGCCTTCCCTCTGAACTTTTTCCCCTTGCCCGCCGCGCTCTTGCCGGCGAGCTGACTGCCGTTCAGGGCTGGGCGCAAAGGAGCCATCTATGCAAATAAGCGATGTTGCGCTTGTATGCGCGGACAATGTTCGGGCGCGCTGCTATATGCAGGCATTCACGGCGCGGAAACTGTTGCCCTCCTTCTGCTTGATATTGCCCGCTGCGGAATCGGGAAATCCGGACCCGAGACGGAGGCGTCTGTCACCGGCAGAGGTTCCCTGGGGCAGATTTGATCCTGAGCGGGGCATCCGGGAGCTGTGTGAGGAAGCGGGTGTCCCTTGCGAGTTTGCGCCGGCTCATGACATCAACGCGCCGGAGACGATACGGCACATTGCCGAACTTACACAGCAGGTCTGTGTGTATGCGGGATTTGGCGGCGTTATTCTACGGGCCGATCTTTTAAACTGCGGGAAGAAATTTCTGCACGCCCATGGCGGCTGGCTTCCCTCTTATAAAGGAAGTACCACTAACTATTACAGTGCGCTGCAGGAAAACTTCTGTGCCGCTTCCGCCATGTTCCTGAATGAGGAGATCGACCGTGGCGTGGTGTTGTGCCGCCGCCGCTTTGCTGTGCCCGCAGATATGTCACTCATGGATTATGTGCATGACAATGTTTTCCGGGCCGAAGTGCTGTGCGAAGTGTTGGCCGCGCATGTGAAAAGCCGGGGCTGGCCGGAGTCCGTTGTCGAAAATACCCCGACCAATCCCTATTTCGTCATGCATCCGCTTTTAAGACATATGGCTATTCTTGGTAGTAAAGGAGCAGATTTGCCATGCGCATAACGTATCGAAAAAATGATTCGCTTGCTTACTGGACACAGCGTTGGGCCGATGTTGAAGCGGACGAACCGATGGAAAACCGTGCCTCATATCCCTTGAAATACGCTCTGGAAGCAGTGGCCCGCTCATCAGCGCCAAGGGGTGGACGTATCTGTGAAGCCGGGTGCGGCAATGGGCGGCTGGTACGCTATTTTATGCGCAGCGGCTGCAATATAAGAGGTTTTGATTTTATTCCCGAGGCCATCAGTAAAATTAAAAGCGTTGAACCTGATGCCGAAGTGGAAACAGGAGACATTCTTAATCTTTCCTATCCCGATGAATATTTTGATACCTTTCTTGCCTTTGGATTGTATCACAGCTTGCCGTATGAACTTCAGGATCAGGCGATGCAGGAAACGTTCAGGGTTTTAAAACCTGGTGGCGTTTTGTGTGCATCGTTTCGGGCGGACAACCTGTGTACTCGTATATCAGACTATCTGCGGCAACCTGCCCGGAAGGAAGAGAAAAAGAAGTTCCACAAGCTTAATCTGACACGTCGTGAATGGGAACATGTTTTACTTCGGAATGGTTTTACTGTAGAAAAGATGGACTGTGTTGTTAATATGCCTATACTCTATAAATTTAAATGCTTTCGACATGCAACACACAAAAATTTTGATGAACATAAAGGTCGTTGTGAAGGGTATTTGCTTAACTTACCTGGTAAATTACTGTGGAAAGTTTTATATATAATTTTCGGGGGGGGGAGATGTGTAATGTTTTTGTTGTTCAGGCTCGAAAAATCAAGAGTTAAATAGACCTTAATCTTTCTTGAGGCCATCATGAATACACCTGCCTTTTCTTTCACCTCCAAGGCCGACACTCTGCTTGCCCTTTCTGCCCACGAAGAGTTGCACATTCCGCCTGTGCATGTTTTTACCGTGGCGCAGTGGCAGTCCGGACAGGAGGCTGTCCTCCGCAGGCTGGCGGAGGCATTTTCCCCGGAGGAAGTGCTGGCCGTGCGCTCATCCTGCCGCAGAGAGGATTCTGCCGAGTCATCCGCCGCCGGAGCCTATCTCTCCATCCTCAATGTTGCGCTCTCGGATCCAGTCGCCCTGCGCGATGCCGTGGAGAAGGTCATGGTCTCCTACGGCGGGGCGGAACCCGATGATCAGGTGCTGTGCCAATCCATGATCCGGAATGTCACCGTCACCGGCGTCATCATGACCCGTGCGCTCAATGACGGCGCACCGTATTACGTCATCAACTACGATGATGAATCGGGCCGGACAGACACCATCACGGGCGGACACAGCGTCAGCAAAACGGTTTCCGTGTACCGTGGGGTAAGCGACCGCGACTTTGATTCTCCCCGCCTGCGCGGTTTTGTAGCGCTGGCCCGCCGCCTGGAAGAGCTGTGCGGCAGTGACAGCCTGGACATCGAATTCTGTCAGGACGCGGATAATGTCCTGCATCTGCTCCAGGTCCGGCCCATGTGCACACAGCGGCACTGGCCGGAACAGAACGAGTCCATCCGCGAGTTCATCGGGTATGGCGCGGACTTTATCGCGGCGCGAACCGGCCCGTCTTCAAACCTGTTCGGACAGCGGGCCATTCTGGGAGTGATGCCGGACTGGAATCCGGCGGAGATCATCGGCCTGCTGCCGCATCCGCTGGCAAGCTCGCTGTACCGCAGCCTGATCACCGCGCGGGTATGGAGCGAAGCGAGGGAACGCATGGGCTACCGTCCCCTGCCCGCCACGGAACTCATGGTTCTGCTGCTCGGCCGTCCCTATATTGACACCCGCGCAAGCTTCAATTCCTTTTTGCCGAACGGCCTTGATCCCGTTACATGCGAAGCTCTGGTGTCTGCCTGGCTGGAACGGCTTGAGGCGCAGCCCCAGCTGCATGACAAAATTGAGTTTGAAATCGCGCAGACGGTCCTGGACTTCTGCTTTGACACTCATTTGGACGAGCGTTATCCGGGACTGCTCAGCTCCCAAAGGCGCGAGGAGTTCCGGGACTCGCTCCGGCATCTGACCGTCCGCTGTCTGGACGAGTCTCCTTCCGGCTCCATGAAGCAGGCCTTTGACGCCGTGACCGAACTGCGCAACCGGCAGGCGGGCAGAATTCAGGTCGGGCCGGAACAGCGCCTTCCCCTGTCCGCCGTCAACGCACTGCTGGAAGAATGCCGCGAGTTAGGTACCCTGCCCTTTTCCATTCTGGCCCGCCATGCCTTCATGGCGGAAAGCCTGCTGCGCACGGCAGTGAAGCGGGGCGCGCTGCTGCCCGAGCGGATGCGGGCGTTCAAACTGTCCGTCAAAACCATTTCCGGGGAACTGTCCGGCGAATTTCTGGAGGTGTGCAAGGGCCAGAGGGACGCTTTGGGCTTTATGCGCAAGTACGGCCATCTGCGGCCGAGCAGCTATGACATCTTATCTCCCCGCTACGCGGATCGCGAAAATCTTTTCAGCGATGCGCAGGACCTTGTTGTCAGGGAACAGCCCAACGAAGTCTTTGCTCCCAGCCCGGAAGAGCGGCGCGACCTTCAGCTTCTGCTGACGGAAAGCGGCCTGCCTGTCACGCCGGAAGGTCTGTTCCATTATGCACGCCGGGCCATTGCGGGGCGGGAACTGGCCAAGTTTGTCTTCAGCCGGAATCTGTCGGACGTGCTGGAAATCGTGGCGCTGTGGGGCGAGGATATGGGGTTCAGCCGGGACGACGTGTCCTTCATGGATATACAGGCCATTCTGGACTCGATTACCCATCTCTGCCCGGAGACACCCAGGGAGCATTTTGCCCGGCATATAGCGGCCAACAGGGAAATTTTTGCCAAAAGCGAAAATATCAGACTCGGCTACCTGATCCGCTCCGTCAGAGATGTTTATATCGTTCCCCAGCACAGGGCCGAACCCAACTACATCGGCGCGGGCCGGATAGAGGGAAGCCTCGTGCGGTTGTTTGCCGACAGCCCCTGCAGCATGGATCTGTCGGGAAAGATTGTGTGCATTGAAAACGCCGATCCCGGCTTTGACTGGATTTTCACGCGACAGATTGCGGGGCTTGTCACCAAGTTTGGAGGCACAAACTCCCATATGGCCATACGCTGCGCCGAATACGGCCTGCCCGCCGCCATCGGTGTGGGCGAGCAGATCTTTCAGTCTCTGGCCGGAGCCAAAAGGGCGCTGCTTGCCCCTCAGTCTGCCACACTCAAACCCTGCTGAAAAACATGACCATGATCGCCATAACCATGCGCATGATGCGCCACAGCTACGCCAGCGGCACACAGGAAGTACGGGACGCGCTGGCCCAGGACTGGTGGAGTTTTCTGAACCGTGCCCTGCCGGGCGTGCCGGTACTGCCGCTGCCCAACATCGGCAGCGAAGCCGTGGCCCTGGCGCAGGCGCTTTCCGTGTCCGGTCTGATCCTCACAGGCGGGGATGACTGGGGGGTGTTTCCCCGGCGGGATGCCACTGAAGAAGCCCTGTTCCGCTGGGCGGAACGGAAGAATTTGCCCGTTCTCGGGGTGTGCCGGGGCGCGCAGATGATCAACCGTTTTATGGGGGGGCGTACGAGTTTCGGCTTTGGAGCAGAACATGCGGGCACCCGCCATGCGCTCCACGTCGTTCCCCGCGCCGGAGAATTGCCGCTTTCCCCGGTGCCTCCGGAGGTCAACTCCTGGCACAACGGCGGCATACGGCCGGACGATCTTGCTACCGGTCTCATCCCGTGGGCCTTTGCCCCGGACGGCAGCGTGGAAGGCTTTTGCCGTGCGGATGGCAGCATAACGGGCATCATGTGGCATCCGGAGAGGGAACAAACGGCACAGGCTCACGATATTAACCTTTTTCAGATCTTGAATCGGGGGAACGCATGAAAGCAGCAGGAATTATTCTGGCGGCAGGGCGCGGATCGCGCATGAGGAATCTGACGGAGGAACGCCCCAAGTGCATGGTGGAGCTGGCGGGCAAGCCCTTGCTGCACTGGCAGCTGAGTGCCCTGCGAAGGGCAGGAATCAGCAGCATTCTGGTCGTGCGCGGATATCTGGCCGGGTGCCTTGAGGCAAGCGCCGCCACGGGTGAGTTTGCCACCGCGGAAAATCCGCGCTGGGAGCGGACGAACATGCTGTCCACACTGCTGTGCGCGGACGAGTTTGCCCGTAAGAGCTTTGCCCTTGGCGTGGAGCGCCTCATCGTCTCCTATTCGGATATCGTCTATCACTGGGAGCATATAGGTGCGCTGCTGTCGTGTCCCGAGGATATCGCCATTACCTATGACACAGAATGGGAAGCCCTGTGGACATTGCGCTTCGGCGATCCGCTGCTGGACGCGGAAACCTTTCGTCAGGAACATGGGCTGCTGCGCGAAATCGGCGGCAAGCCGGCTTCCCTGGCGGATATACACGGCCAGTACATGGGGCTTTTGAGTTTCAGTCAGACCGGATGGAACATCATGACCAAGCTGTGCGCTGACCTGGGCGAGGCGGTGGACAAAACGGATATGACCAGCTTTTTGCGCCTGCTGCTGTCCAGGTCAATCGAGGTTGGCGCGGTGTCTGTGGCCGGCAAATGGTGCGAGGCAGACAGCGGCGCGGATATCCAGGTATACGAAAAGGCGCTGGAGCAGAGGGGCTGGTCCCATGACTGGCGATAAAAGCAGACTGCTGCGAAACAGGAAAATGTTACAAGTGCAAGCGGCCTTTAATCTGGCTGTGGATGTATTCGCACGGAAGATACGGCCACTTTGCAAGCTGCGAAGAGGGAACATATGCTTTGTATTTAAAAATATACATAGATTAAATTCTTTAAAAATGTGGTTTGAAGCATATTTTTGCAGGTTTTATGAGAGAGTTGTCAGAAACAGAGCTGTTTTTATGGCAGCATGATTTGATCATAGTTTTCTTTTTTTAAGGTTGATTTTTTTTAAGATAAAGCAGACATAGGGAGGGAGAAAACTTCTTTGCAGGAATACGATGAAAGAGCCGTCCGCCGCTGATTTTCAGCTTTCAAGCTATGACTACGCCTTGCCGGAAGAACGGATAGCGCAGTTTCCTCCCGAGGAGCGTGGCGCTTCCCGCCTCATGGTTGTGGACAGGAAGTCGGGGGAAAATATCCATACTGCGTTTGCGCAGCTTCCTGACTTTATCCCGGAAGGGGCGCTTCTTGTGGCCAACAACTCCCTGGTCGTGCCCGCACGTCTTCCGGGCTTCCGCCCTTCTGGAGGAAAGGCGGAACTTCTCCTCCTCACCCCGCCCCCGCTTTTAATTTCCGCAGCAGAGGAAGAGGACGGCTGGAAGCACGCCCGCGCTGAAGTCCTGCTCAAGCCGGGAAGGGCCATCCGTGTGGGAGACCGGCTGACCTTCGGCGACAGTATTGCAGCCGAAGTACTGGCCAAGAAGGAATACGGCCGGCACGACGTGAAACTGTTCTGGAAGGGGGAGCTTGTGAAAGAGATGAAGAGCATCGGCCGCATTCCCCTGCCCCCCTATATAAAAAGGGAACAGCGCAGCGAGGATCTTTCCCGCTATCAGACGCTGTACGCCAGGCGCGACAAGGCAGGCAGCGTCGCTGCTCCCACGGCGGGACTGCATTTCACCGAGGCCATGCGCCGGACGCTGGAGGAGCGGGGGTTTTCCTGGGCGGAAGTCACCCTGCACGTCGGTTACGGAACCTTCAGTCCCGTGCGGGAAGATGATATTCGCCGTCACACCCTGCACGGCGAGTTTGTGGAAATTTCTCCCGAGACCGCTCAGACTGTACGCCGTGCCGTGAGGGACGGGCGTCCGGTTGTGGCCGTGGGCACGACTTCCTGCCGCACACTCGAAGGCTGCTTTCAGCTGCACGGGGAGATTCCGGAACAGGGATGGCACGGCTGGACAAATATCTTCATCTATCCCGGCTATACGTTCCGCGTCGTCGAACACCTCATCACGAATTTTCATCTGCCCCAGTCTTCGCTTATCATGCTAGTCGCCGCCCTGTGCGGAAGAGAACGCATTCTTGACGCCTACGCGGAAGCCGTGGAAAGAAAATACCGCTTCTTTTCCTATGGGGATGCCATGTTGGTACGCTGAAGAAAGGTTCAGCGGGAGGAGCGCACGGCGGAGCGGGAAGCGGACGAGGGGCTTGCCGGGCAAGGGCTATTTCGTTACCATATTCTGGCTTTCAGCCATTTTTCAGAAAAGAAAGGTGGCTGAAAGGGGTAAGTTTGTGCTGTCCGGGGCGTCGGCTTTGCGGCCCTGTAAAACACCGTGAGCGCCTGCCGGCGCGCCACACAGAGAGAAGCAGGTTTGACATGGACAAGAGGGGTGAGGAAAGAGGAAGATTTTCCAACGGGCGTGCTTTTGAACGGAACAGCGAGAAAAAGCGCGGAACAGAAGCCTCCGGCGCGTTCCAGCGCTTTGAGCCGGGTGAAAACAGGGAAAAGGGGAGAGACTTTCCTCAGGAAGAGAGAAGAGACGGCGCCCGGCGCCCTTCCCGCGGAGACCTGGGCGCAATCATGGATATTGACGCCGACATCCTGCACCTCATCGCCCGCCGTTCCCACCTTCTTTCCCGCCTGAGTTCCGGCGGCCGTCTGGCCTCAGAAAAGGAAAAAATCCTGCGCCTGGCCTGGGAGAGCAAGGCCGCCCGCCTTTCCCGCGACAGCCGTCTTTCCCGCGATTTCTTCGTGCTTCTTCAGTCCATTGAGATTCTGTCCCGCGCCGAAGAGGAACAGGGGGGATATAACCTGGCTCCTTCATTTGAGGCCGTGGACATCCGCCTGCCCGCGCCCACGGATCTGATGGCGGCCCGCTGCTGGCTGGCGCTTGCCGCGGCTTCCGGTCAGAAGCTCATGGTGGAGCGCCTGCCCCTCACGAACGCCGTGGTCAGCGCCATCAAGGCGCTGAATCAGATGGGGGGACAGATCGGGTGGGATGACGATGGCGTGATACAGAGCCGAGGCGGAAGCGGCCTTACCCGCAATATGGACAAGGTGATCCATATTGGTGACGACGCCTTTAATTTCTGGCTTGTTCTCGCCTTTTCTGCAGGTATGCCTACCCGGCTGAAGATCACGGGAGAGAATTCCCTGCGTTTTCTCAACCTCGCTCCGGTTCGTCACTTCCTGCCCCAGCTTGGTGTACGTCTGACCAATGTCATACCCTCCCAGGACGGCCTTCCCGTCCGCATCGAGTGTTCGGGCCTGACGCCTCCCGAGGTAACGCTTCCTGACGACATTCCCGAAGACTTTGCCGCGGCACTTGTGCTTGCCTCTGCCTTCTGGGAACATCCCTGCCGCATCGTTTTTTCCGAAAGAGCGCCCCGCTTGCTGCCGCTGGTGCTGAGTATTCTTGAAGTTTCCGGAGCGGCGGTACGTTACGAGGAAGGAGCGGTCAAGGTGGAGCGCGGAACCCTCTCCCTTCCCGAAAAACCGGTGATTCCCGTGGATCCGATGGTCGCAGCCGTGCTGTTGATGCTTCCGGGATTCAACGGCGGACGGGTTGAGCTTTCCGGTGGCTGGGGACATTTCCGCGCACATGGGCTGGTGGAGAAAATGCTTCAGGACGCGGGTCTGGACGTTGCCTATGCCGCGGATTCCGTAGTCTGTTCCGGCAAGAGCCGGGCAACGGCGGCTCCAACGGCCGCAGATCTTGCCGCCATTCTTGAGGTCTGCCCGGAGCTTTTGCCTCTGGCGGCGCTGATCACGGCCGCGGCGGTGTGTGAGGGCGAGAAAACCGGTATGCCTGAACTTTCCGGCGAAGACCGGCACCTGTTTACGGCGTTTTCAGCCGTGTGCGGCGTGGAGGAGCGCGATGGGGTCCTTGTCTGCGGCGGGAAGGACGCGCCCGGCTTCTGGGTAGCCCCCTCGGCGTCCTGGGCCATGGCCTACGCTCTGGCGGCCTTCCTGCGGCCCAATATCCGGCTTTCCAATCCCGGCATCGTTTTCGGACGCTTCCCTTCCTTCTGGAAAATCTATAATGCCCTGCCCTGCCCGGACCTGACAGGCAGGGAGAGACAGGAGACTGAAGATGTCAGACCTGCCCGCAGACGTGTCATCGCTCAGGGAGTCTATGGAGAGCTTCCTCCAGAACCCCCTGCCGGAGACGATTTCTGAGCTTGAAGCGCAGATCGCCGTCATCGAAGCTGAACAAAAGCGCTGTGCAGATACCATAAAGGAACTGATGGCGCGTGAAGATTTTGCCAAAGGCATCTATTACGCACAGGAGATACACGAGCTGCATCAGCAGAAGAACATGCTGGAGACTCATAAACAGTACCGCCGTGTGCGCATCGGCCGTCTGAATTTTGAGCGCGGCTCGTTCTGAAGAGGCTGGGAGAGTTATGAGCGAAGAACACAAGTGCCGGCAGTGCGGAACCTGCTGCCGAAAGGGTGGCCCCGCCCTGCACCGGGAAGATTTTCCCCTGCTGGCAGAGGGCGTGCTTCAGCTTCAGGATTTGTGTACGTTCCGTGCCGGAGAGCTGGTGCGGGATACGTCCGATGGCAGCGTGGTGCCCCTGCCCGAGGAGATCGTCAAAATCGCTCCGGCTCATGGGGCCCGCCCAGACGACTGGACCTGCCGCTTTCTGACGGGAAACGGCCGCTGCTTCATCCACGACCGCGCTCCTGCGGAGTGCCGCGCCCTGTTCTGTGACGATCCTTCGGCGCTTCTGGCCATGCACTGGGAGGATCGCCTGGACAGAAAAACCATTCTTGAGCAGCTCGAAGCGCCGGCGTGGCTTCTGGAATCAGTTCAAGCGCATGAGGAGCGCTGCGGCTATCAGGAACTCACCGAGCTGGCCTCGCGGCTGGAAACGCAGGAACAAGCCCGCAGGGAGCTGGTGGAAGTTGTGGAGTACGACCGTGCCTTCCGCGACCTGGTAGCGGAAAAGGGCAAGGTGCGCCGGGAAATGCTGGATTTTCTGTTCGGGCGTCCGCTCCTGCACACGGTCGTCATGTTTGGCATCGACGCCCGGCGTCATGCCGACGGAAGTGTCACTCTCGTCCAGACCACGAAAGCCACCCTCAAGAGGTAGAAGCATGATTATCGTCACTGGAGGCGCCGGACTCATCGGCGCGAACATGATCTGGGAGCTGAACCGTCAGGGAGAGGACGACATCCTCGTGGTGGATAACCTCGCTTCTACAGAAAAATGGAAAAATTTGTCTCATCTGCGCTACAGCAATTATCTGCACCGTGACCGCTTTCTTGAGCAGCTCCGTTCCGGCCATAAACTTGAAGGCGTGGAAGCTGTGATCCACATGGGCGCGTGTTCTTCCACCACGGAGAGCAACGCCGATTTTCTCATGGAGAACAATTTTCACTACACCGTGGAATTGTGTCTTGCCGCACTGGAAGCCGGAGCGCGCTTCATCACGGCGAGCAGTGCGGCCACCTACGGGGACGGGGAACTGGGCTTTTCCGACGACCTGGAGCTTATGCCGAAGCTGCGCCCGCTGAACATGTACGGCTATTCCAAAAAGCTGTTCGACCTGTGGTGCCTGCGCCATCATCTGCTTGATGAAGTCGTGAATCTGAAGTTCTTCAACGTCTACGGCCCGGATGAATACCACAAAGGCGGCATGATGAGCATGGTTTGCCGTGCCGTTCCACAGGTGCGCGAGACGGGCAGAATACGCCTTTTCAAGTCCGGCAGCGAAAAATACGGGGACGGGGAATCCGTGCGCGACTTCGTCTATTCCAAAGACTGCGCGGCCCTCATGCGCTGGTTCATTGAACAGCGTTCCTGCTGCGGCATCTTCAATGTAGGCACGGGAAAGGCGCGCTCCTGGAACGACCTGGCCCGCGCCGTGTTTGCCGCCATGGATCTGCCGGAACATATCGAGTATTTCGATATGCCTGAACACCTTAAGGGCAAGTATCAGTACTTTACGGAAGCGGACATGTCCTGGATGGAGCGCGAGCACTGCCCCATACGTTTCCACAGCCTTGAAGAGGGCGTGGACGACTATGTGCGGAACTACCTGACCCGGGAAGACCCGTACCTCTGTTCACTCTAGGCAGCATAAAAAAACGCTGTTCTCCTGCTGGAACGGCGTCTTTTGTTATGGGAAGATTTCAGGCTCCGAAGTGGTCGAAGCCTTTCATGACAACGAGTTTCCCGTTCAGGAAAAAAGGCCCCTTGCGCACCTGTCCCAGCACAAGAGGGCGGATCGAGGCGTTCTGAAGGCAGGTACGCAGGTCAGGCCAGAGCGCCTGCGGGCAGGTACAGGCCAGGGCGTAGTCTTCTCCGCCTTCAAGGGCGAAGGCTGCTGCGTCCAGTCCGCGGCTTTCCGCATAGGTTCTCACCTCGCTGTGGAGCGACTGTTCGGGGAGGAAGAGTTCCGCCCCCAGGCCACTGCCTGGGCTGGCAAGCAGGCGGGGCAGGTCGCGGGCCAGGCCGTCGGACACATCCATGAGGCCGAGGCGTTCTCCGGCATCGTGTTCCACCGCAAAGCGTCCCAGAAGCGCCCCTTCCCGAACCAGAGGCTGGGGACGCAGGTGGCGGGAACAGGCTTCGGGCCAGAGGGCTTTCACCCTTGCCGCCGCGCTTGCGTCCGGATCAGAGAGCGTTTGTTCGAGGACGGCAAGCCCCAGGCGGGCGAGGCCGATGTCACCCAGCAGGATCACGAGATCGCCTTCTTTGGCCACGCCGCGGCGCAGTCCTTGAGGCAGACCGGCGGGCAGTTCGCCCCAGGCCGTGATGCAGACGTTCAGGAGTGCAGAACGGGAGAGATCGCCGCCGGACACGCAGAGGTCGAAACGCCGGCTCAGCGCGGCCATGCCTTCGCAGAAGGCGTCGAGCCACGCGGCGTCTTCGCGGCCGGTGAGCGTCAGTCCTATGCTGAAGCCCGTGGGACGCGCGCCGGCAGCCCCGATGTCACTCAGGTTGACCGCGAGGGCCTTGAAGCCGATGTCGCAGGGAGTGAAATAGCGGCGGCGAAAATGGGAGTCTTCCACAAAAATATCGGTGCTGACGGCCAGCGGACCAGAGGGGCGCAGAACGGCGCAGTCGTCTCCCCGCCCCAGAAGGAGCGAGGGGTGAACGCGGGGAAAATGCCGGTCCACGATGGAAAGAATGTCGTCTTCGCCGGCGGGTTTCATGGCTTCTCCAGAATAAGGTAGTCGGCCAGAATAATTTTCAGTCCCAGCCCGGGGAAATTGACGCGGTATTTGTCCGGCGGGATTTCTTCGACGATTTTACCTCTTCCGAAAATGCGGTGACGGCAGAAACCGAGCCTTGAAGGATCCTTGCGTTCGGCTTTCGGCGTTTCCCATTCATCCGCCCCTTCTTCCCCCTTTTCTTCCCCATGCTGCGCTGCGGTCGAAGGCGGAATATCCGGTTTCCATGCGGTTCTTTCCCGTTGGGGCGGCCATGCACCGGAGCGTTCTTCTTCGTCCCGGCGCTGGAGCCTGGAAGAAGTTTCGTCCGGAGTGCCGTACTGTCCTGAAAAGCGTCGTTCGGAGCGCGGAGGTTCAAGGACGGTTCGCCGCGAGAGAACTCCCCCGTAGCCTTCGTAGATTTCGTCCAGCCTATCCGGGGACAGTTCGCGGATAAAGGTGCTGGGGGTCGCTGGTTCCTGCCCGCCAAACGCCCTGTTGTACAGAGTGAGCGGGGAAAAAAGATCCAGCGTGTCCTTTGCGCGTGTGCAGGCCACATACATGAGCCGCCGCTCTTCTTCGAAGTCCTCCGGACGCACCGCGGCGTGGCGCGAGGGGAAGCGGTCTTCCACGAGGTCGATGATGAGCACACAGGGCCATTCCAGCCCCTTGGCGGAATGGACGGTGGACAGGGTGACGCTCCTGCCGCCGTCGTCTTCCTGATCTTCTTCGGGATTGTCCAGCGAAATATCAGCCACGAAGAGCTGAAGATCCTCGTAGCCTGAAGCTATGGAGGACATTTCCTCAAGGCCCTGAAGGCGCCTCGGCCAGTCGTCGGGAAAAAGCTCCTCCATCTTCGGACGGTAGTGTTCGAGGATGCGCAGAACAGCGTCTTCCGGCTTGACTTTCTCCATGCGCAATCCGGCGATGAGCGCCATGTTTTCCCTGAAGTCGGGCCAGCGGCCGCAGGCCTTGTTCAGCGCCTGTTCGTCGCCGCGGCAGGAGAGTTCGAAAAGCCTGCGCGAGGTCTTTGGCCCTATGCCCTTCGAAAGGGCGGCGATGCGGTCAAAGGAGGGCAGATCAAGGGGATTGACCACGAGCCTGGCGAAGGCCATGACATCTTTGACATGGGCCGCTTCCGCATAACGCAGTCCGCCGTATTTGCGGAAGCCCACGGCGCGTTTCTTCAATTCTACTTCCAGATGGTAGGACTGGTAGCCGGAGCGGAAAAGTACGGCAATATCGCCGGGCTGATGCGTTTCGAGCAGTTCTTCGATGCGCCGCGCCGCAAGCTGGGCCTGACTGAGGTCGCTGAGCGGCCGGTAGAGGGTGACGGCCTTTTCTTCTGGTACAGGACGGCGGGAGAAAAGGTGCTTCTGATAGCCCTCTGTACTGTGAGCCAGCAGGTCGTTGGCCACATCCAGCACAGGCTGCACCGAGCGGTAATTTTCTTCCAGACGGATGATATGCGTTCCTTCAAAGAGCTTGGGAAACTCCAGAATGTTGCGCACCGTGGCCCCGCGAAAGGCGTAGATGGACTGGGCGTCGTCACCCACGGCCATGACATTGCCCCGTTCTCCGGCGAGGAGACGCACCAGACGCGCCTGCACCTTGTTGGTGTCCTGATATTCGTCCACCATGACTTGATGGAAACGCAGCTGCTGGGCGCGAAGGATTTCCGGTTGTTCCAGAAAGAGCCGTTCCAGTTCGAAAAGCAGGTCGTCGTAGTCCAGGAGCGCGTGTTCGCGCTTGTAGTTCTGGTAGGCTTCGGCCAGCTGTTCGAGGTCGGAGGCATGGGGCAGGAGGTGCTGCGCCTCGCGTGAGAGCACGTCTTCGAGGGGCAGTTCCTTGTTGCGTGCCTTGCTGATGAGGGCGAGCACGGCCTGTTTTTGCGGGAAGGTGCGGTCGCCCTTGCCAATATTAAGGGTGTCCTTGCAGGTTTTCAGGGCAGCCGTACTGTCCGCCGTGTCCATGATGCTGATCGGGCCGCGGCTCCAGGAGGGCGGATAGCGCCGCAGCACGGAAAAGGCGAAGCTGTGGAACGTGCCCCCCTGCACGCCAAGGAGCTGCTCATCCAGAAGCTGGGAAGCCCGGTGCAGCATCTCCTGTGCGGCCTTGCGCGTGAAGGTAAGCAGCAGCATGGAGTGAGGGGCGCAGCCCTGTTCGGCGAGCCAGGCCAGACGGTAGACAATGGTTCTTGTCTTGCCGCTTCCCGCGCCGGCTATGACCAGCAGCGGGCCTTCCGGAGCCGTCACGGCTTCTTTTTGAGGCTTGTTCAGAAGGGAGAGATCAAGCATGTTCAGGAGCGCCCGTGGAAATTTCCGCGTTTAACGGAGTTTCGGCAGTGCGTCCAGCTTCGCGCAGGCGCACCCAGAGTTCATCAAGTCCCATGCGGGTTACGGACGAGACGACGACAGGTTTGTCTCCCAGAAGGCGTTCCCAGGTTTTTGCCTGTGCCGCCCGTTCCTGAAGTCTGCATTTGTCCGCCTTTGTCAGCACACCGATGACGGGCAGGCTGCGGGCGCGGGCAAACTCGGCCATGATGCGGTCGGATTCCTGTGTGGGAATGCGGCAGTCGATGAGCAGGGCCAGTGCGCGCAGGGAGGGTGTATGCTCAAGGTAGCGCTGGATGAGGGCGGCCCAGGCTTTGCGCTCTTCCTGACCGCGGCGGGCGTAGCCGTAGCCGGGGAGATCAGTGAGGCAGAAGCCGTCGGGGTGGACTTTGAACAGGTTCACGGAGCGGGTCTTGCCCGGTTCGGAGCTGACTTTGGCCAGCGTTTTCCTGCGGGCCAGAGCGTTGATGAGGGACGATTTGCCCACGTTGGAACGTCCGGCAAAGGCGATCTGCGGAAGGTCGTGTGCTGCGGATTCCAGCTGATTCAGGGTGTAGAGCGTGGCCAGAAGTTCCAGCGAAGGCGTATTTTTTTTGTCGGACTGGTCGGGCATACGGCTCCCCGTGAGTTGACAAAGTGAGGCAGTATCGGACAATATATCTTGCTTTTTGGAAAGGACAGAGTAGCCCGCTCTCTTGGAAAAGGCAAATCCCTGTTCTCGTTCCAGCAGGGCGGCCGGAACGGGTCCCGACAGCGCTGGGGTTGCCGTCCGTCCTGGTCTGCATAAGAATTTTGCCTGGAGGCATCATGTATTCTACTACCGACTTCCGCCGCGGCCTGAAGATTGAGCTTGACGGCACCCCCTACGAAATCATTGAATTTCAGCATTTCAAGCCCGGCAAGGGCGGCGCTATGGTGCGTACCAAGCTGCGCAATATCCTGAATGGCCGCGTGGTGGACAACACCTTCCGTTCCGGAGAAAAAGTAGGCAAGCCCGACATGGAACAGCGCGACATGCAGTACCTGTACCGTGAAGGCTCCGATCTTGTGTTCATGGATATGACCACCTACGAACAAATCAGCCTGCCGGAGAAGGACACCGACGGGAAATCCGAATTTCTGCTGGAGTCCCAGCAGTGCCGCGTTCTGCTCTACAACGGCCAGCCCATCGATATCGAAATCCCTGTGAGCCTCGTGCTGACCGTGACGAAAACCGAACCCGGCGTCAAGGGCGACACCGTGTCCAACGTGACCAAGCCCGCCACGCTTGAGACCGGCGTGACCATTCAGGTGCCGATCTTTGTGAACGAAGGAGACCGCGTCAAGGTGGACACCCGCACTCGCGAATACCTCGGCCGCGACTAGTCCGCAGCCTTGCACTGCCGAACTGCCGCAAGGCCGCTCCGCGTCCTTACGGCGGTTTTGTTTAACTGCGAATGCAAAAACAAGTCTGACGCGGCCGCCTCGCGGTAAACTGAAAGCCGCGTTTCTGGCGTACCTGTTCCCTGCGGGGCACGGGGATTCGGCGTTTTTGAACTATCAAGGTGAAGTATGTACGGACACAGACTGCTGCGTGAGCTTTTCGGGCTGCTCTTTCTTTTCTGCGGGCTGCTGATGCTGCTCAGTCTGTGGAGCTACAATGCCGCTGACCCCACGTTCAACCAGGCCACCAACGTTGCCCCCATCCATAACGCCGCCGGGCAGTTCGGCGCGTATCTTGCCGGTTTTCTGGTGGATCTGTTCGGGATAGCTTCCTTTCTCTGGGTACTGTTCTTTCTGGCCGTGGGAGCAGGACTGGTTTCCCGCTGGCTGGTGCTCAAGTGGTATCGCTGGATCGGCTACCTGCTGCTCTATCTCTGCACACTAGTCTTTTTCTCGGCTGCCGGTATGGCGTTCCATGGTATGACCGGCGGTGGTTTTGCGGGCAGGCAGCTCTGTGAGATTTCCTACCGCTTCCTCAGTCCTTACGGTTCTGTGCTGCTCTGGGTCTTCGCCTTCCTTATTGCCATGGAACTCTCCTTCAGTGTTTCCTGGCTGACGCTTCTCGGCCGCTTTGTCTCCCGGGCCATTACTCTCGTTCCCTCCTTTGGTGAAACCTTCGATCTTCCCGGCGCACATCTGGGAGAAACGCTGAAGAACTTTTCTCTTCCGTCATTCTCCATAAAGACAGTATTGGAAAAACTGAAGCTCAAAAAGGAAGCGATTCCGCACCCAACACTGGACATCCTTTCCGAGAAAAAAACGGAAAAAAGCCCTGCACCGAACGCGCCTGGTCTGACGCTTGACCTTGAGGGCGTTTCCGCTGCCGGATCTTCTCACGAGCTTGGAGAGTCGCAGAAGGAGCTTGCCGAACCTGCGCAGAATTCTGCTGTGCCTGCCCCGGCGGAAGTGAATGACGAGGTCTTGTCCGTCGATCCGGGGTTGACACTGGTGGACGAACCTGAAAGGCTCATGCCGGACGCACATGCTGAAGAAATGGCCTCTTCCACTGAGCCGGACGACGAGTTTGTCCTTGTGCTTGAAGAGGAAGTGGAATCTGCGTCTGTTCCGTTCCAAACAGGTCCGGTACCCGAAGCAGAGGTGAGCGCTTCGGCCCAGACGCCCGACCCGCTTCCACGGGAAGACACCGCACAGAAAGAAAACGAACCTGTGGAGCCGATAGCCATTCCTGCCTCTGCGGACATGGAGACGGACGACTTCCCGGCCATGTTCACGGCGGCCTCAGGGCTGGAGAAATCTGAAGCACCAGCGGATTCCTCTCAGGCGGTTTCAGTGCCGGAAGCTGTATCTCTTCCTGACGCTGCGCCCGCCGATGAGCCGGGAGTCACCTCTGTTGCCTCTGTTGCAGCCCCCTCCTCCGCTTCTGTGGGGGCAGCGAACCTGGAGGAGTCCCCGACTCTGTCCGAAAGTCCGGTACAGACGCCGTCTGCTCCGCAGGAACTGCGGCCCGATGCGTCTTCGCCCTTCGGCACAAGGACTATCCTCCCCGATCCCGAACCCGCACGGGGAAGCGCGTCCGCATCCTCAGCCATCCCGTCTTCTGCAGAAAACCGGCAGGGCGGAGAGGCACGTCCCGCACCGCCCTTCCCTTACGCAAGGATTATCCGGCCGGCACCGGGGCATGAAGCGGCGTCTTCTGCCGAACCAGCCGCCCTTGCCTCCACGTCTGCCGCGCCCGAAGCGGCGGGGAAATTTCCGCAGGATGAGGAATACGCTTCCGTGGCCGTTGCTGTGTCGCAGGCTATGGCGGCGCAGCACTCTGAAGAGCAGCCCGCTCCTGCACCTGCGCCCGCACTTCCGGAACACCGTGTTTTGCCTCTGCCGCCGCTGGAGCTGCTGGATCCCCTGTCGGACACGGCGATACAGGAGCGCCCGGACAGCGACGTGCTGGAGCGTCAGGGCGAGGCCGTCATCACCTGCCTCAAGAATTTCAACGTCCACGCGACGCTGGCCAGGATTACGCCCGGCCCTGTGATTACCATGTTTGAAGTGCGTCCGGCTCCGGGGGTGAAGGCCACGCGCATCACCAACCTTGCCGACGATCTGGCCATGTCACTCAAGGCCACGGCCGTGCGTATGCAGGCGCCTGTACCCGGTACGGACACCGTGGGCGTGGAGGTTCCCAATCCGAAGCGTGCCACCGTGTTTTTCCGCGAGATTGTGGAAGACGAGACCTTCCGCGGGGCGGAATCTCTGCTTACTGTTGCCCTGGGCAAGGACACGGGCGGGCGGCCCTTCTCGGCCGACCTTGCGCGTATGCCGCATCTGCTGGTGGCCGGCGCCACGGGTCAGGGCAAGAGCGTGTGCCTGAACGCCATTTTGCTCAGCCTCCTCTGCCGAGCCCGCCCGGATGAGGTACAGCTCATTCTTGTAGATCCCAAGCGCGTGGAATTTTCCATGTACGCCGACCTTCCCCACCTTGTTCACCCCGTGGTCACGGACATGGATCTCACCAAGAACGCGCTGCTCTGGGCCATCGACGAAATGACCCGCCGACTCTCGCTGTTCTCGAAGGTGCAGGTGCGCAACATCACGGGCTACAACGAGCGCCAGGCAAGACTGCGGGAAGCGGTGGAGGCCGGAGGCCCCGTGCCCGTAGATCCGGAGACCGGTGAACCGGAAGACCTTGCCAACATGCCGTTTCTGGTCATCGTTGTGGACGAGCTGGCCGACCTCATGATGATCAAGCGCAAGGAAGTCGAAGGCAGTATCGTCCGGCTGGCCCAGCTTGCCCGTGCCGCGGGCATACACCTTATTCTTGCCACGCAGCGCCCCAGCGTGGACGTGGTGACCGGTCTGATCAAGGTCAATTTTCCATGCCGTATAGCCTTCAAGGTGACCAGCAGTCAGGATTCGCGCACCATCCTTGACGGCGTGGGAGCGGAAAAGCTCCTGGGCATGGGTGACATGCTGTTCAAGGCCAGTACGGGTATGGTGAAGCGCATCCACGGGGCCTTTGTGAGCGACTCCGAAGTTTCGGCGCTGGTGGACTACTGGAAAAAACTTCAGAAGCCCAACTACAAGGTGGACTTCGCGGAATTTGGCAGCGAGGAAGAGGACTCTTCCGATGATGTTGGGCAGATCGGCTCACGGGGCAACGATATTGTGGACGATCCCATGTACTCCGAGGCCGTACAGTTCGCTCTGGAGAACGGCAAGGTATCCATTTCCCTGCTTCAGCGCCGCTTCCGCATAGGCTTCAACCGCGCCGCCCGCTTTGTGGATCAGATGGAGCGCGACGGCATACTGAGCGAGGCCGACGGCACCAGACCGCGCAGTGTCGTTCGCCGGTAGCAAGGCGGTTCAGTGGGGGAGTCAGCGCCGGGCTTCCAGCGTTTTCCAGCGGCAGAGCACCTTTTCCAGTATATGGCAGGTCTCGTAGACGGCCAGCCCCAGCAGACTCATGGAGAGAATGCCTGAAAACATCTCAAGCTGATCGCCGCGCCCCCAGGCATCCATGATGAGGAAGCCGAGTCCCTTGCGTGTGGCGAAGGATTCGGCCATGAAGAGTACGGCTACGGCCGTACCGCTGGCCACCTTCAGGGCGGTCATGGCATCAGGCAGCGCCGCGGGGACGAGGACATGGCGCACGAGCTGCGCGGGTGTGCCGCCCAGGGTGCGGAAGGCATCCAGACAGCGGGCGTCAAGATGGCGCAGACTGTCCCGTGTGACCACGAGGAGCTGATAGCCGGTGGTCAGGGCGATGAGCAGTATCTTCGGAAGGTCGCCCAGACCGAACAAGGTCAGAAACACGGGTAGAAGTACGATTTTCGGCAGGGGATAGGTCAGAAAGACCAGGGGCGAAAGCACCCTGTCCAGACGGCGGCGGCAGCCCAGAAGCAGTCCCAGCGGAAAGGCGGCGGCGAAGGCCAGCAGCATGGCCGTGACGACGCGGCGGGCACTGCTCAGAATATGTCCCGGCAGATCCGGGCCACGGAGTGCGGCACTCCAGGCGTGGAGCACGTCCAGCGGCGCGGGCAGAAGGTATGGTCCCAAAGTCCATGCTCCAATCTGCCAGAGCAGGAGCAGCGCGGCAAAGGCCAGAGCGTAACGGCTCAGGATGGAGAACAGACGCTTCACTGTCCTGCCTCCGATGAGCTGCCTTTATCCAGTACGCGGCGGACGCGCTCCGCGATGGCCGCTCCCGCCGCGCCGCTGCGTGCGGAGTCGCTTCCGAAGCAGGGATTGTCCAGCCACAATGCGGGCCGTGCCGGACGTCCGCGCAGAACCATGATGTATCTACCCAGAAAAACCGCTTCAGAGACGTTGTGCGTCACGAGGACGAAGGACATGGCACGGCGTTTCCAGAGAGCCAGAAGCAGTTCCTGAAGCCGCTCGCGGGCGATGGCGTCCAGCGCGGCGAAAGGTTCGTCCATGAGCAGGAGGTCAGGGCGGGCGATGAGGGCGCGGCCTATGGCCACGCGCTGCCTTTGCCCGCCCGAGAGCTGCGCCGGAAAACGGCGCTCCAGCCCGCATAGTCCCATTTCTTCCAGCATGGCACGGGCGGCCACCTGCGTTTCGCGGCGGCCCGTCCCCTTGAGCTGGAGCGGAAGCACAAGATTGTCGTACACGGTCTTCCAGGGGAACAGACCGTAATCCTGCAGGATGAAGGCTGTGCGGCAGGTCTCGGGAAGCTCAACACTGCCCCGGCTGGCTTTGGTGAGACCGGAGAGCAGGGAAAGCAGGGTGGACTTGCCGCAGCCGGAAGGCCCGATCACGGCGAGCGATGCGCCTGCTTCCAGCGTGAAGCTCACGCCATCGAGCACGGAACCGGAGGGGAAGTCCTTCCCCAGATCTGTGACGCGCAGCGAACCCATTCAACGTTCCTGAAACACAATGTCTGTCCTGTCGGGCAGACCTTTTTTGAGCAGTCCTTTCCGTTCCATCCAGGCGGCGTACCGGTCAAGGTCGCTTTCTGTGGGAAGAGCGGAAGTATCGCCGAAACGGGGGGCACGGTAGTTCGCCTCGGCCTTTTCGGGAAGCAGCCGAAATGCTTTCAGCAGGGCCGTGCGCTTCTCCGGCCTGGCGTCCAGTGTCCCGGCTTCTTCCGCGAGGGCGGCGCGAAAGCGTATGACTTTGTCCGCAAAGGCATTGTCCACGCCGTTTTCCGGCCTGCGCAGAGCGATGACCGCCAGCGTGATGTCCAGATCCTGGTCGTCCAGGAGGACGCGTGCTCCCGATGCCTCCACCAGAGACAGGAGAGGTTCCGGAAGCAGCGCGGAGTCCATGCGCCCGGCCAGCAGCATCTGGACACGCACGGGAATCTGGCGGATGTCCTGTTTCTCCGGCGCGTCCGCTCTGCCGCCCGTACGTGCAAGCAGTTCATCCAGTATAAACTCCACGATGGTGGCACGGCCGATAGCGCAGGTACGGCCTGTGAGTTCGTCCGGACTGCTGATTTTCGAGTGAGGACTCACGGCCAGACCGAAATATCTGGCCTCAGGCGCGGAATGGGACGTGGTGGCAACGATGACCTGGGGTGCATCGGTCTCGTTCTGCATCAGCACGTTGATGATGTCGCCGAAATGCCCATCCAGTGCACCCGCCCGCATGGCGGCTCCCAGTTCCAGCGCACTCTGGAAGGGCACAATGTCCACGTCCAGACCGTGTCGGGCGAAGACGCCGTCTTCACGGGCGGCGTAGAGCAGTACGGAGTCTGCAGCGGGAAGCGTGCCGATTTTCAGAACGTCCGCGGCAAGCGCGGGCGCGGCCAGAACGCAGGCCAGCAGGGCGGAGAGTACGATGTTCAGCATGGCATGATCCTCGTTGCCTTGGTGGGGTTGGTTGCGGGGAGAGTGAAAGGAGAAGAAATCAGGGGGAGCGTCTTGCGTTTCATGCGCTGCGCCTGAAATTTTCCGGGGGACGCATCAGGAGCAGAGACCCGTGGCTTTGGCCTTTTCCCAGGGGCCGCATACGCCCAGGGCACAGCCCTTTTCAAGCCCGGCGCAGGCGTCCTTCGGGCGTTTTTCCAGAAAGGCCGCCGAAGCCCGGTAAATATGGAGAAGAGGCTCGTTCGGGTTCAGTTTTTCAGCGTACTCGAAGTCACGGCGCGCACCGGCGGGGCGGTTCATTTTGAGGCAAAGCAGTCCGCGTGTGGCATAGCTTTCCGCTGTGGGGGAAAGCTGTATGGCCCGTGTGATGTCTGCAAAGGCTTCTTCCAGATAGCCCTGATCGCTCAGAGAACGGCTGCGCAGTATGAGCGGTGCCGGATCCAGGGGGTCGAGCTGCACAGCCTTGTCCAGAAGGCGGGTCGCTTCTTCCGCATCGATACATTCCCCGGAGTCCGTCCAGAGGGTGCGGGCTTCTTCCAGAATCTGGCGGGCTTCGGGCGAGACTGTGGAGGAGGAAAGACGCCCGTGCGTCTGTGCCGCCGGAGCTTCAGGAGAAGCAGAGCCGAAGAGGCCGAAGCCGCTGAACAGGGAACAGCCGGAAAGGAGGAGGGAGAGGAAAAGCAGGAGGGCGCGGGAAGTCATGGATACTCCGGGCCGGTGGAAAGAAAAAGGGGCAGCGCACATAAGGCTATGTGCAAACGGCGTTTTCGTCAAATCCTTCCTGTGAGCTTTTTCCTCTTTTTGTTAACATGCGCAGAAATCGGCAAGTAAAAGGTAACGAGTTGTTTTTCCTGTTTTGGATATTGACAGGCAAAAACGGAAACGCTTTAATGTCTACATTCGACTTAAGGCCTGTTTGCTCTGCCGGGCTCCGGTGAACCGGGTCATCGCGCTTCCGCCCCGTGTCAACAGGAGATTTTGTTGTCAGCAGGACAGGCATCCGCACAGTCGATACGAGAAAGCGACGGAGACAACCAGGGTGTGCGGTTTCGGTGAAACATCATTCAAACTGGGAGGTACAGCGTATGCAATCCCGAATGAGTCTTCCTGTTCAAATGGCCATAGGTATGGTGCTCGGCATCATTGCAGGCTGCCTGGCGTCCAGCGCCGGCGTGGCCGCCGGCTGGTTCAAGCCGCTGGGTGATCTCTTTATCACGCTGGTGCGTATGGTCGTTGTGCCTCTTGTGTTCACCACACTCGTGGCCGGCGCTGCCAGCGTCTACGATGTCAGAGAGCTGGGACGCGTGGCCACCAAGACCATTGTCTACTATTTGCTCACCACCACGGTGGCCGTCATTATCGGCCTTCTCCTGGCCAATCTCATCCATCCAGGCGCGGGACTTGACCTGTCGCTGGAAGGCCTGAAGGCCAAGGAAGCCGCTGCTCCGCCGCTGGTCAAGGTGCTGATGGACATCGTGCCGATTAACCCCGTCGAAGCGCTTGCCAAGGGCAATATGCTTCAGGTTATCTTCTTCGCCATCCTCTTCGGTTTTGCGCTCAGCATGCTGGGGGAAAAGGGCAAGCCCGCCTTCGTGTTCTTTGATTCCTGCGCCGAGGTCATGATCAAGATTACCGGCATCGTCATGTACTACGCACCCATCGGTGTGTTCGGTCTCATGGCGTTCACCGTGGCCAACCACGGGCTTGGAGTGCTCCTGCCGCTCATCAAGCTGGTCGGGGTCATGTTCGCAGCATCCATCCTCCAGATACTCATCGTTTACCTGCCCTGTGTGCGTGTGGCCGGTCTCCGTCCGGGAACCTTCCTGAAGGGGATTTCCGAACCTCTGATGATCGCCTTCACCACCTGCTCCAGTGCAGCGGCTCTGTCCTCAAACCTGCTCTCCGTGGAAAAGCTCGGTGCGCGCAAATCCGTGGCCAGCTTCTCTATCCCCCTGGGCAATACCATCAACATGGACGGTGCTGCCATCTACATGGGCGTGGCCGCCATTTTCGCCGCTGACATCTACGGCATCCCCATGCCCATAGATAAGCAGCTTACCGTCATTCTGATGGCCGTTCTGGCCTCCATCGGCTCGATGGGCGTGCCCGGGGCGGCCTTGGTCATGATTACCATGGTCTTCACGCAGGTGGGCATTCCGCTGGAAGCCATTGCCATCATTGCCGGCGTTGACCGCATCATGGACATGGCTCGTACGTCAATCAACGTCCTCGGCGACGCTGCCGGCGCCTTGCTGGTCTCCAGGCTTGAGCGCGGCCGCGCCGATTCTGCTCCCGCAAATATCTGACCGGTTCATTTCGCTATGCTCGCCAGCAACGATATGGAAAATTGCAGCGGCGAAAGGCTCCGCGTCATCGGTGTGGTCGGCGGCCTCGGGCCTTTCGCCGGACTGGATCTGGTTCGCAAGATCCTTCGCCATACGGCTGCGCGCAAAGATCAGGAGCATCTGCCGCTCATGCTCTGTTCTTTTCCCGGAAAGGTTCCTGAGCGTCCGACCTTTCTCCTCGGTCAAAGCAGCGAAAATCCGGGAGATGCTATCGGGGACATCATGTGCCGTCTCGCCCGGGGCGGTGCGGAGGTCATCGGTATGCCGTGCAATACGGCGCACAGTCCCGGAATACTGGACAGAGCGCTGGAAAAGTTGTACCGGACATCGCCGGAGATACGTTTTATCTCCATCATCCGCAGTGCCGTGGAGCATATCCGTGCCTTGCAGCCAGCAGGCGGACCTGTTGGTCTCATGGGGACGGAAGCCACACTGCGTACAGGGCTTTATCAGAATGCTCTGGCGGAAGCCGGGCTGGAAGCCGTTATCCCCGATGGTGAAGACTGTGAGCTGATGCAGAAGGCCATCAGTGATACACGGTTCGGCATCAAAGCCTTCTCAGACCCCGTTACGCAGGAGGCAAGGACTGCCCTTCTCAGTGTGGCTCAGCGCTTGATTGCAGAAAAGCACGTCTCTCTCCTGCTTCTTGGCTGCACAGAGATCCCTCTGGCCGTCACGGAAACATTGTTTCAGGATATTCCCGTTGTGGACGCCACAGACGCCCTCGCACGGGAACTCGTTCGGGCGAGTTGTCCCGAACGGCTTGCTTGACATCAACAGAAAGAAAGGTAGTTACTCATGAATCTCGCCAAGTTTCCACGCCGCGGTTATGTGAAGGAACCCACGCCCATCGAATACCTGCCGAATTTTTCCGCAGCATTGGGCAGCAAGGTCAACGTGTACATCAAGCGTGACGATCTGCTCCCTGGCTGCGGCGGTGGCAACAAAACCCGCAAACTCGACTTCTCCATCGCCGATGCGCTGAAACAGGGGGCGGACACGGTCATCACCTGCGGTGCGGTGCAGTCCAACCATTGCCGTCTGACCCTGGCCTGGGCTGTCCATGAAGGTCTGGACTGTCATCTCGTACTCGAAGAACGCGTGAAGAATAGCTATAACCCCGAAGCCTCCGGCAATAACTTCCTGTACCAGCTTATGGGCGTGAAGAGTATTACCGTAGTTCCTGGCGGCTCCCCCATGCTGGAAGAAATGGAAAAAGTTGCGGCCAAGCTGCGTGCTGAGGGCAAAAAGCCCTATATTATCCCAGGAGGTGCATCCAATCCTGTCGGCGCGCTCGGCTACGTTGCCTGTGCGCAGGAGACCGCCCAGCAGCTTTTCGATATGGGCCTCAGCATCGACCATGTTATCGTACCCAGCGGCAGCGCAGGAACCCATGCCGGCATGATCGCCGGTTTCGTGGGCAATAACATTGATATCCCCATGTCCGGTATCGACGTGAGCCGCCCCCACGATGTACAGGAAAACCTGGTGTACAATCTTGCGCAGAACACGCTGAACCACATCGGCGTGAACGTCACTCTGCCCCGTGAGAAAGTAGTCTGCTATGATGCCTACTATCAGCCTGGCTACTCTCTGCCCAACCCCGGCATGATCGAAGCAGTGAAGCTGCTTGCTCAGACCGAAGCCATCCTGCTTGACCCCGTGTACAGCGGCAAGGCTATGGCCGGTATGATTGACCTCATCCGCAAGGATCACTTCCCGCAGGGTGCCAACGTGCTCTTCCTGCACACCGGCGGTTCTCCCGCGCTCTACGCGTACCTGTCCACGTTCCGCGGATAGTTTTCCGCATCTTTGGAGCAGTGTGCGAGCCTTCCCGCGAACGTGGGAAGGCTCGTTTTTTTTGGAACGACGGCGTTTTTCGCTCTGGTTTTCTCTGTTTCCAACGCCGAAAAAAAAGTATATCCTTGATTGTCATGCCGTCAGGACGGTTGATTTTCAACCTTCATCCCCGCTGCTTTTGGCAAGCACCAGCCCTCGAGTACAAAAATGCACTTCAAGAAAGAGACGTACAGCATCCAGGCCGCCGAATATATCCAGAATATGATCCGCTCCGGTCGTCTGGCCCCAGGCGCCCCCGTCAAGGAAGCCGCTTTGTCCGAAGAACTCCACATCAGCCGCGCTCCCGTGCGTGAAGCACTGCTCCTCCTCGGACAGCGGGGGCTTATCGTCTCTGAACCCCAGAAAGGAAAATATGTGCGCGCGCTGAGCGCTGCGGAGATCCGTGACAGCTACGCCGTGGCCGGCATTCTTGAAGGCGCTGGTGTCGTCCAGTCGCTCCGGCTCTGGACAAAAAAACAGGAAAATGCCTTTGCAGAAGTGTGCCGGCGTCTGGATGCGGAAATCAACCACGCCACGCAGCTCGATACCCTCGCCGATCTTGACGAGCAGTTTCACATGACGCTGCTTTCGGCCTGCCCAAACACTTATCTTATCCATCTTGCCCGTACGTCCTGTTCATCGCTGGCCAAATTCCTCTACTATCACTACTGGCGTACTCTGTTTACCCCCAAGGAATTTTACGACCGTCACATCATGATCGCCGACGCCGTGAACAGCAGGGATCTTCTGCGCATAGAAGAGATCCTGCGTCAGCACTACATCGAAGTCGGAGACTTACTCTCCGAACTGGTACATGAAGACGGCGAAAACAGACACTGACGGAGAATCCGCATGAACTACTGTGTTTCTCCTTCGCACAGCGTCGGTCCTGAGGCCATGCAGGGCATGGTCACAGCTCCGCACTATCTGGCGGCTCAGGCAGGGCTGGATATTCTGCGCCGCGGCGGGAACGCCGTGGATGCAGCTATTGCCACGGCGGCAGTGCTGTCCGTGGTCTATCCCCACATGTGCACACTGGGCGGGGACAATTTCTGGCTCATCTTCGATTCCGCAACGCAGACGCTCCGCGGACTCAACGCCAGCGGACGGGCAGCGGCACGCGCCTCGATGGAATATTATGCGGAAAAAGGCCTTTCGCGCATTCCCTCCCGCGGCTGGGACTCGGCCATCACCGTGCCCGGCGCAGTGTCAGGCTGGGATGAGGCATTCCGCTTTGCCCGCGAAACCATGCGCCGCGGTCTGCCATGGTGCGAACTTTTCGCCTCGGCCATTGCCTACGCACGGCATGGCTGTCCGGTGAGTACCTCTCTTGCCCAGCTAAGCGCCGTAAACGCTACGCCGGACGAGACGGGCATCCGCTTCCTCCAGCGTTTTCCGGAACTGGCTCGTATCTTCTTCCCCGGTGGCCGTGCTCTCCGGCAGGGCACGATACTGCGCCAGCCAGACCTTGCCTGCACCCTCGAAAGTCTCGCTCAGGGCGGGGCCGCAGAGTTCTATACCGGCGCATTCGCCCGTGCCGTGGCTGAAGACATGGCCAGGAACGGCGGGCTTCTGTCCCTCGAGGACTTTGCCACGCACCGTGCCGGCTGGGTTAAGCCTCTTTCTGTGAACTATCGGGATTTTTCCGCCTGCAATCTGCCTCCCAATACACAGGGACTGGCCTCGCTGGAAATTCTCAATATTCTCCAGAACTTCGATGTGCAGAGCCTGGGTGAATCCAGTGCCGATTGTGTCCACGCCATTGTGGAAGCCACAAAGGAAGCCTTCCTGGACAGGGACGCATGGGTCTCGGATCCCGATTTCGTCCAGGCGCCTCTGGACGTCCTGCTCTCCCCGGAGCACGGTAAACGGCAGGCGGCACGACTGGATATGCGCCGAGCCGGGACACCCCTCGCCCTTCTCGATCCCCACGGCGATACAGTGTGGCTGGGCGTCGTGGACGGAGACGGCAACGCCGTGTCACTTATCCAGAGCATCTACCATGACTTCGGATCGGGTATTGTACCTGCAGGGACGGGCGTCCTGCTCCAGGACCGGGGCTGCTTCTTCTCTCTGCGGCCCGGTCATGTCAACGCGCTTGAGCCTGGGAAAAGAACCATGCATACGCTGAATCCGGCCATGCTTCTCAAGGACGGAAAGCCCTGGCTGGTCTACGGGACGATGGGCGGTGAAGGCCAGCCGCAGACCCAGGCCGCCATGATAACACGCATCGTGGACTTCGGCATGACGCCGCAGGAAGCCATAGCCGCACCGCGCTGGCTCTACGGCCGCGCCTGGGGAGCGGAGTGCAATGATCTCCGCCTGGAAGGGCGTTTCGCGCAGGAAGTATTTGAGGAGCTGAAACGCCGCGGGCATAGGGTGAACAGGGTGGAAGACTACGCGCACACCATGGGGCACGCCGGTGCCATACGCATAGACGCGGAGACCGGCTTGCTTCAGGGGGGCTGCGATCCCCGCAGCGACGGTCTTTCCGCCGTGGGCTATTGAAAGGCGTCCTGCGCTTTCAGAAAAACACTCCTTGGTTCTGTTCCGCCCTACAAAAACGCCCGCCGTCTCCCCTTTCAAGAACAGAAGGGAGGCCAGCGGGGCGTTTTGTGTCCTGATGACGGCTTACAGCCCGAGAATGCGGGGCAGGAACAGCGAAATCTCCGGAAAGAGTACGATCACGGCCAGCGCCAGCATGGACGCTACCAGCATGGGCAGTACGGGCGGCGTGATCTGTTCCATGGTCAGGTTGCTGATCTTGGCACCAACGTAAAGGTTGACCGCTACGGGCGGCGTCACCTGCCCCACGGCCAGGTTGATGGTCATCATGACGCCGAACCACACGGGATCCCAACCGAAATGACTCATGATGGGCAGCAGGAAGGGCAGCAGGACGTAGTAGATGGAAATGGCGTCCAGCAGCATTCCCGCAATGAACAGGATCACGTTGATGAGCAGGAGCAGAACCCAGGGATTGTCGGAGAGCGCAAGAAGGACAGCCGCCCCGCGTTCGACAAGCCCCACCGTACTGGCTACCCAGGCGTAAAGACCTGCGCAGGTAACTACGAACATGATTACGGCCGTGGCCTTCACGGATTCTACCAGAACCTCGGCAAGAATGCTCAGGGAATCAATGGTCCGGTAGACGAACACCCCCACGAAAAGGCCGTAGAAAATGGCCACGGCCGCAGCTTCCGTGGGTGTGAACACGCCGCCGTAGATACCGCCCAGAATGACCACGGGTGTCATGATGCCCCAGAAGGCTTCGCGCAGCGCCCGGCTCACGGGGATCCGGCGTTTTGCTCCGTGGTAGCCCTTTTTCCGGGAAGTCAGGTACACGGAACCCATGAGGAACAGGGCCACCACCATGCCGGGCAGAAAGCCCGCTGCAAAGAGCGCGGGCACGGAAACATCGGCGATGCCGCCGTAGACGATGAAGGCGATGCTCGGCGGGATGACGATGGCCAGCCCTGAGGATACGGACATCGTGGCTGCGGCAAAGGGCTTGTCATAGCCGCCCTTGACCATGGCGGGGATGAGGATCAGTCCCAAGGCTGCAACCGTGGCCGGGCCGGAGCCGCTCACCGCGCCCCAGAACGTGGCGACACCTACCGTAGCAACGGCCAGTCCTCCGGTCATATCTCCCACAAGGGTCTCGACCAGAAGCACGATGCGGGAAGCTATGCCCGCCCGCTCCATGATGAAGCCCGCCAGAATGAAGAACGGGATGGCCAGCAGCGGAACCTTGGCCACGCCCGCGAAGAAATTATAGGAGAGCATGTCCACGCCCATGTCCCACACCCAGGCCACGAGCAGGGCGGAGAGTCCCAGAGAGATGGCGATGGGTACGCGGAAAACGAGCGGGACGACAAAGGCGACGAGCAGCCAGAACGCCGGATCGTGAAAAAGCGAAAGCTCCATCCCGTCCCCCTAGTAGTTGTTCGTGCGGAAGTCCTCGCGTACCTTCTGGAAAAGGCGCACGAGAATGAGCAGAGAGAAGAGGGGTGTCGCCGCGGTGTACAGCCACACCGGGATCGCCAGGGATTCCGACACCACGTCCAGACTGTATTCGTCCATGACCTCAAGGGAGCCTTCGCAGACCAGGGCGAGGAAGAAGGCCGCGCTGCACGCCGTGCCGAAGAGGTAGAGGATGAGCCTGATTCTGCGGGGCATGGCATCGTAGAGGACGTTCATGCAGAAGTTGTGCCCTTCACGGAAGGCACGGGCCGTCCCCAGCAGCACGACCCACACGAACAGATTGACGGTCAGCTCTTCGGATGAAGAAAAGGAAAAGTTGGTGCAGTAGCGTACGATCACGTTGATGAACGCGATAGACGCCATGACTGCCAAAACTACTGCGCCGAGAAGTTCCTCGAAGCGTCTGTTCAGAAAGTCCCACATGATTTCCTCGAGCGTTGCGGGAGCGGCCTTCCGCCGCTCCCGGACAGGCAAAGCCTACTGTGCGGCCTTCATGTCTTCTTCGGCCGCCTTGACGAGTTCGACGCCGATCTTCGTGGTCCAGGTGTCCCGCACACCCTGGGTGGCCTTATAGAACTCGGCGATCTGCTCAGGCGTAAAGCGGGTCACCGTCATACCTTTCTCTTCCATGACCTTATACGGATCCGTAACGGCGGGAACCATGCCGATGCTTTCCAGATACCGGAGCGCGGAGCCGTCATCGAAGCCGAGGCGGGAAAGAGCCTTGCCGTACTTTTCCGCGTCTTTCGCACAGTCCAGAATGATTTTCTGATCTTCCGCGGAGAAGCTCTTCCAGACCTTGTCGTTCACCGTGAGGAACAGGGGGTCGATCATGTAATGCCAATCGGTGTGGTACTTGTGCCAGGTCCAGATCTGAAGCGGAATATTGATGCCGTTGGTGGGG
Source organism: uncultured Mailhella sp. (assembly GCF_947631555.1). GTDB lineage: Bacteria > Desulfobacterota > Desulfovibrionia > Desulfovibrionales > Desulfovibrionaceae > Mailhella. The sequence continues at coordinate 60,187 of NZ_CANRLT010000001.1, forward strand.
TTTTCCTGCCCGTCCACAATGCCCTGCTGGAAGCCGGTCACGGCCTCTGACCAGTTGATGGCCTGGGGGTTCGAGCCGAGAGCGGTGAAAATGTCGGCGAAGATAGGCGTGCCGCACACGCGCAGCTTCATGCCCTTCATATCTTCAGGCTTGTTGATGGGGCCCTTGCTCGTGGTCAGTTCGCGGAAACCGTTTTCCGACCAGCCGAGGAACTTCACGCCGGTCTTTTCGATGGCGGCTTCCAGCATCTTGCCGGATTTGCCGGCTTCGATGGCATCCATCGCCTTGTACCGATCCGGGTTGTTCGCGATGAAGAACGGCAGGGCCGGCAGATTCAGTTCTTCGATCTGAGGCGACCAGTTGATGGTGGACGCCAGTGCAAAGTCGATGGCGCCGCGGCGGACGAGCAGAAGCTCCGAGGTCTGCTTGCCGGCCATGAGCTGCGCTCCGAAGTAGACCTTGATGTTCACGCGGCCCTGAGTCCGTTCGCGAACCTGATCGGCAAAGTAGGTGCCGGTCAGGCCCCAGCCGGACGTGGCACTGGGGACGACGCTCAGTTTGTACTCGTTCTTGTAGGCGGCAGCAGCGGGCGCCGAGAGCAGGCCGAGACAGATGGCGGCCAGGAGAACGGTGCGGACAGGATTCTTCATGTTTCCTCCTCAGGATGTTTTGACGGGGCGAACCCCGCCGGACTGACAAAAAACAGTACGCTCCGCCCCTGGAGGCGGGAGCAGGTTTGCGGCCGCCTACAGCAGCGGCAGGATAATGACGAGCGCAGGCAGCACGGCCACCAGCGCAGCGGTGGTCAGCAGCCAGCAGGCATTGGCCAGATCCAGATCCAGCCGAAACAGCGATGGCAGGATCAGCGCATTCATGGCTACGGGCATGGCGGAGAGGACGGCCGCCACCTTGAGCGGAAGACCGCCGTCGATATGACCCAGACCCGACAGTCTGGCCGCAAACACGACGGCCACGGGCACACACACGAATTTGACAAGAGACAGAACCGCCGCCTGCGGAATGTAGCAGGTGATGCGTGACAGCCGAAGCCCCATGCCGATGGTGAACAAAAAGCAGACCGTGCCGAGGATCATGGCCGCCGTAGACAACGCTCCGAACATGGCCGGACGGCGGATGCCCAGCAGGTTGAGCACAATGCCCAGCCCCAGTGCCAGAACGATGATTTTCAGCACCGGCCCCACGCGAAACGCCGAACGCTCCTGAGCATCGTCGCCAGAGCCGTACCAGCGGGCCACAGGGCAGGCCACGCCGAAGTAGAACAGTTCTTCGCAGAGGCGGAAAAGCGAAGAGAGGGCGATGGACTGCTCCCCGAACTGCATCACCGCGACCAGCGAACCCACGGCGCCGATGTTGATGAATGAGCCGCAGCAGTACATACTGCCCGTCTGGACACGGGAAAGCCCCATAAGCCGTGACACCAGCACGGCCAGCGCTCCGCCGAGACTCCAGGCAAAAACACCCAGCACGGGAAGTGCCAGCAGGCGGCTGTCCGGCGAAGGCAGGCCCCACAGGGAGAGCATGGCGGAAAAGGGAATCAGTCCGAACATGGCGGCCTTCTGGAGGGAAAGGCGCATCCGGGAAGAACGTTCTTCCATTATCATGGAACGCCCCGACGCCACCCGCCGCTGAAAGGCGTATCCGGCGGCGATGCTCACAAAGATGATGGCGAGGGTCAAGACGAGCCGTTCCATGATGAAACCAAGGCAGAAGGTTGAAAGATAAACCGCCGGCAGGGAAAACGTTCCCCAGCCATCCCGGGCTGCGGACAGAGATAATGAAGATGAGTGTGTCAGTTTATGCCTATTCAGGAATTTGTCAAATCTTCTTCCGCCGTTGAATGAGTCTCCGAGGCGCAGACAGGCCCATTTTTTGCCAGTCCTTTCGATGGTGGTCACGGTTTCTGCGGAAAGGAAATCCCTGACCTGCCGGGAGCTGCGTTTTTCGGTCAGCCGCGATAGGGCAGCTCGCCGCTGTAGCGTATGCCGTCTTCTTCCACACGCACAACCGCCGTATGGACTTCCACTCCGCACTGGATAGCCTCGCGCAAGGTATCGGCATAGAGCGGGTCGATGTAGTCGGCGGCGCGGAAACAGTTCCCGTCCGGCCGTTGTATGATGTAAAGCATGGCCGCCCTATGCCCTTCTTCCCTAAGTCTCATCAGCGTATGCAGATGTTTGGCCCCGCGGCTGGTCACGGCGTCCGGAAAGGCCGCCGCGCCGTCTTCCACCAGAGTGACGTTCTTGCATTCCACCCAGAGCAAAGGCAGTCCGCCACCGGAAAAAAGACCGTCCAGGCGGCTTTCCCCGTTCACAGCCTCACGCTTCAGTGTTTCGTAACCCTCTGCCCACGGCAGCAGTCCCTGCCTGAACAGTGCCGCCAGCAGACGGTTGGGTGTCAGCGTGTTTACCCCGACCCAGAAGCGTTTCCCGAACCTGCCCTGTCCCAGCGCCTCCACAGTCCAGCGCAGGCGGCGCTTCGGATCCTCGGCCGGAGACAGCAGAACCGGCGCGCCGTGACGCAGCAACCCCAGCATGGAACCGGTATTGTTGGTGTGCGCAATGACTTCCCGGCCATCCAGCAGAGCATAGACAAAGAATCGCTTCTCACGGCGCAGAAAGGTTGCCACTCGGCAGCCTTCGGGATAACGCAGCAGTATTTCGTCCACGTTCGCTCTTCCTCACTCCTCTGCGCGGAACGGCGCAGAACGCGGCCTCGCGGTGGAAAGGCAGAGGCATCGGCAATTTACATACTGTTCTGAAACTGATACCTTTATTCAGTTCTCAGTTCCGCCGTGCAGTCCATTTTCAAAGGAGCGCATCTCCATGAAGTTTGCCGAAAGAATGAAAAATATCAAGCCGTCAGCCACCATGGCCATGAACACGAAAACCATGGAACTGAAGGCTCAGGGAGTTCAGGTTACCAGTCTTGCCGTGGGCGAGCCGGATGCGGCTGCGCCGCTCCACATTCGGGAAGCCGCAAAAAAGGCCATTGATGAAAATTTCTCCAAATATACTCCTGTGAACAGTATTCTGGAACTTCGCCAGGCTGTATGTCATTACTTTAAGCGGCTGCACAACGTTGACGCTGCTCCAGAGAATGTCATCCTCACAAACGGCGGCAAGCAGTCCCTGGTGGACACCATGCTCGTTCTGCTCAATGACGGAGACGACGTGCTTCTGCCCTGCCCGTACTGGACCAGCTACCCGGACATGATCCGCCTTGCCGGAGGCAATCCCGTCCTCGTGCCTTCCACTGCGGCCCGCGCTTTCCATATTGATGTGAGCGACCTTGAAAAGGCTGTGACCCCTGGAACCAGAATGCTGATCTTCAACAGTCCTTCCAATCCCACGGGCGCGGCATATTCACAGGAAGAAATGGATGCCGTCCTTGAATGGTGTCTCGCCCATGACATCTTCGTGATCTCGGACGAGATGTACAGTCTGCTTGTCTACGACAGCGCACCCGTCAGCGCCGCCGGTTGGTGGGCGAAGCACCCCGAAAGCGTCGCTGTGCTCAACGGTCTGTCAAAGTCGTTTGCCATGCCTGGCTGGCGTGTGGGCTATACGCTCGCCCACGCCGATCTTATTAAACAGTGTTCCAAACTTCAGGTGCAGGTCACGTCCCATATCTGTTCGATCGCTCAGAAGGCCGCTGTCGCCGCTCTCGATGGCCCTTATGACTGTGTGGAGGAAATGCGGCTTTCCTTTCTGCGCCGCCGTGACATGGCCGTAGCAGAGATTTCCACCTGGCCGGGCGTGATCTGCCCCAAGCCCGCGGGCGCGTTTTATCTCTTCCCTGACGTAAGCGCACTGTTTACTCCCAAAATGCCAGACTCCGTTGCCGTCTGCACCCATCTGCTGGAAAAGGCGCGCGTGGCCTGCGTACCCGGTGAGGCTTTCGGTGATCCTCACTGCATCCGTCTTTCCTATGCCGTTTCCGACGACGTCCTTATGGACGCCCTGAAGCGCATGAAAAGCGCACTTTTTGCATAATCGGAGGTTATCATGATTCAGGCCCGTATCGATTGGGCACACGCCCAAATGAAGGATTCCGCGGAAACTCCCGGCTCCGGGGCTGCCTACTATGTGGAGCGTCTTAAAAAGGAACTTCCCGTGCTGCCTTTTCTGGCGCTTCCCTTTGCGGAAGAACTTTCCCGCCGGCTCAAAGAGTACGAACCCCTGCTGCAGCGTTTTTCGCATATGCTCCTTCTGGGGATCGGCGGCTCAGCCCTCGGGCCGCGCGCCCTTCAGCGCGCCTTTGCGCCCGGTCAGGATCGCCCCGGCCATACGGGACGGAGCGTCTGGATAGCGGACAACGTCCACCCCGAATGGCTTCAGGAGCATCTGGACAAGCTGCCGCCCGAAGAAACCATCGTGGTGGTCATCAGCAAATCCGGCGGCACCATCGAAACTATAGCACAGTATTTCCTTGTGCTGCCGTGGCTGAAGAAGCATCTGCCCGAAACGTGGAACGAGCATCTGTTCATGATTACGGACACGGAAAAAGGCTTCCTGCGGGAGGAAGCGGAAAAATATTCCCTGCCGTCGCTGCCCGTGCCGGACAATCTCGGCGGCCGCTATTCCGTGCTTTCCGCAGTGGGACTTGTGCCGGCCGTCTTTCTGGGCATGGACTGGGAGGGACTGCTGCGCGGGGCGCTCTCCGTGGGGCGGCCACTGGCCGAGCACCCGGAAACACTGCCTGAACACCCCGCGTGGAAGCTGGCGCGCTGGGCGTTCCAGATGTCGGAAGAACAGCGTGATCAGATCATCTTCTTCTGCTACATCCCCGACTGGTCTACCTTCGGCCCGTGGTTCTGCCAGCTCTGGGCCGAAAGCCTGGGCAAGGACGGCAAGGGCACCATGCCCATACCGGCCACAGGGGTGACGGATCAGCATTCCCTGCTTCAGATGTTCCTTGACGGACCCAAGAATAAAGGCTGCATCTTTGTCTCTTCCCCCGCGGACACCGGCATTCTGCCCCTGCCCGAAGGACTTCCCGCCTCCTGGACGTATCTGGAAGGCAAGAGCTTCGGCGACATTCTCGACGCCGAAACGCTGGCCACCCGCGCCACGCTGGTAGAAAAAGGCGTGCCTGTAGTTCATCTGAACATGCCCGACACCAGCGCCTGTTCCGCGGGCAAGATGATGATGCTTCTGGAAGCCGCCACCATTTTCACCGGCTGGCTGATGGGTATTAATCCCGTGGATCAGCCTGCCGTGGAAAATGGCAAGAAGCTCGCCCGCGCCCGTCTCGGTGCGCCCGGTTCCGAAGAAGCCGCCGCAAAACTGAAGTCCTTTACCTCCATTCCCGAAGACGCCTCCGAGTTCTGATCTTCAGGCCGGACGGTTCCCGTCCGGCCTGCTCCCCTGGCAGCGTTCCGAACAAAACGAACACACGGCACAGCGGGAATGGCCCTGTTCTTATGAGGTATCGGCGCATGGATGAGCACGGTCTGCCGTTCAATCTGGCAAAATCCTTTTCTTACATTACGCTGGTACTTATCCTTATTTCCAGCTTTATCCTGACGTTGTTCATCGGGCGAACCATGATCTCCATGATTCTGGAAAGCCAGGAGGAATATGCGCTGCTTCTGGCAGACAATATCAATCGTCAAATCTTCCGCAAGTTTACGCTGCCCGTGACCTACGCTTCCGGGCGGGTGGCCCTGTCGGATCCGGCTCAGTACAAGCTGCTTGACGAGGTCATCCAGTCTCAGCTCCACGGTCTTCAGCTTGAGACCGTGCGCATGTACGATGAGCACTACACGGTACTTTATTCCACTGATCCCAAGGAAGTGCGCCGTACCGACATGTACACGGCGGGCATTCCCCTTGTCTTCGAGGGTAAACCGCATCATTTCGATGTGCTTTCCACCATCTCCTACGCCCGTGCCCTCGTCACTCCCCAGCTCAAGAACGGCACCTTTCTGCTGCGCACGGTATTTCCGCTTACGATAGACAAGGATTTCAAGGGGCTGCGTGTCCACGGCGAAGCGGTGCCCGTCCTTGGTGTGCTGGAAGTGATTCAGGATCTGACCAGCAGTTACCAGAGTACCATTCGGGCGCAGTGGATGATGATTGCGGGCTTCCTCATTTCTGCACTCATCCTGTTCTTCCTCATCCAGCTCGTGGCCAGCCGTGCGGAAGAGACCCTAAGCCGGCGCATGGCCCGCAACCGACAGCTCGAAGCACAGCTTCATCAGGCTGAAAAGCTGGCCAGCATGGGCAGGGTGGTGGCTTCCATCGCCCACGAGATACGTAACCCCTTGGGTATCATCCGTTCCAGCTCGGAATTTCTCATCCGGCGGCACAAAAGCGAAGACGCTGTACAGCAGGCCATGCTCACGGCCATTTACGATGAATCCTGCCGTCTGGGAACCACGGTCAACGATTTTCTCGACTACGCCCGGCCGCGCACCCCGCGCAAAGACGATGTGAACGTGCCGGAAGTCATCAACAAGGCCATGGTTTTTCTGGAGGGGGAATTTCAACGCCAGCAGGTGGTCATCCATTCCAGCCTTGGCCCAAGTCTTATCGTCAAGGGAGATGCCGATCTGCTCTACCGCGCCTTCTACAATATCCTCGCCAACGCAGAGCAGGCCATGAACGGCCCCGGAGAGATCTTTATTGACAGCCGGCTTTCCGCTGATGGACATACCGTCATCACTTTTCGAGATACCGGCCCGGGGTTCAGCCCCGAAGCCATTGAAAAAGCCACAGATCCGTTTTTCACCACCAAGGACAGCGGTACCGGACTTGGGCTGCCCATAGTGCAGACCATCATTTCTTCCCACGATGGGAAACTTTCTCTGAGTAACGCTTCAGGAGGCGGCGCCCTTGTGACCGTCAATTTTCCGCCGGCTGTCTCAAAGGAATAAGGACTACTTATGAGTGATACTCCCCGCATTGTCGTCATCGATGACGAGAAAAATTACCTCATCGTCATGGAAGCGCTTCTCAAGGATGCCGGTTACGATGTGACCGCCATCAACGATCCGGAAATGGCACTGCATTTTCTGGACGAATCCGAGGTGGACGTGGTTGTCACCGACATGAAGATGCCCAGACTGAGCGGCAAGGAAGTACTGCAGCGTATCAAGAAATCCTGGCCTGACATACCTGTTCTCATCATGACGGCGTTCGGCAGTATCGAAAGCGCCGTGGACGTCATGCGTTACGGGGCCTTTGACTACATCACCAAGCCTTTCGCCAACGATGAACTCCTGCTCTCCATCCATAATGCTGTGGAACTATCCCGTGCGCACCGGCAGTTCAAACTGCTTCAGGAATCCATGGAAGAGCGCTACCGCACCCATCACATCATCGGGAAATCGAAGGCCATACGCGACACTCTTTCCATTGTGGATCGTGTTTCCGTGAGCCGTTCCACCGTACTCATTACCGGTGAATCGGGAACCGGCAAGGAACTTGTCGCCCGCGCCATCCATTTCAGCTCACCACGAAAGGAGGGGCCCTTCGTCTCTGTCAACTGCATGGCGTTCAATTCCGGGGTTCTCGAAAGCGAACTCTTCGGCCATGAAAAAGGGTCTTTCACCGGAGCCGTTGCCACGCGGCGCGGACGCTTTGAACAGGCCGATCACGGCACACTCTTCCTCGATGAGATCGGTGAGATCAGCATGGATCTTCAGGTCAAGCTGCTCCGTGTGCTCCAGGAACGGACCTTCGAACGTGTCGGCGGAACCGAGCCGGTCAATGTCGATATCCGCGTCGTGGCAGCAACCAACCGCGATCTTGCCAAAATGGTGGAGGAAGGCACCTTCCGCGAAGACCTTTTCTACCGGCTCAACGTGGTTCAGATAGCTATTCCACCACTGCGCGAGCGCCGCGAGGACATTCCTCTGCTCATCGCGCACTTCACGGAAAAGATCGCCGAAGACAACGGTATCCCGCTAAAAAGTTTCAGCACGGAGGCCCAGAACTACCTCACCGGCTACGAATGGCCGGGAAATATCCGCCAGCTTCAGAACGTGCTGGAGCGCTGCATGGTCATGGTGTCCCACCAGGTCATTGGGGTGGAGGATCTGCCGCCTGAGATACGTGATGAAGAATCTCAGTTCAAGAGTGCCGTGGATCTGCTCCCCGTGGAACTGAACCTTGCTGACACCATGGACAGGATTGAAGCCGCGATCATCAAACGCGCTCTGGTACGCGCGGATTTTGTTCAGGCTCACGCTGCGGAACTGCTTGGCATCTCGCGCAGCCTCATGCAGTACAAGCTTAAAAAGTACAACATCACTGGGCATTGACGCCGCTCCAGAGTTTCAGACATTCCTCCTGCTGCGGATAAGTGTTCTCTATTCATGCGGTGTCTTGACGTTGCTTTCCCTATTTGCACTCAACTAGCTGTTATGTGCGGTCAAGGCTCTGAAATGTTTCTGTTAACGTTTTCCTAAAACAGTATCCCCTTGGAATCCACGAGCTCATGCTTTAGTCTTATAAAAAGCCGCCAGCAGTCTATAATACGGACTGCTGACGGCTTTGTGTCTGTGAGAGCTTTCCTGTTTACACGTCAAGAATGACCTTGCAGGCCACGGCAATCTGATAGAGGATCTGTGAAATTTCCTTCACGGCCTGCATATTTTTGGAATCCACACGCGGCATGACCATAATGTGGTCTCCGGGCTGTACGGCTCCAGCCCTGGGGACGACCTCGCCATCGGGATGTACGACAATAATATTGGAGGTATCGGCGCGGTTGCTGAACCCTCCGGCGCTGCGGATATACTCCTTCATTGAACGATCGGCGTTCCACACCACGGCCTGCGGCATGAGTACTTCGCCGCTGATGAGTACCACATCGGTTTTTTCCGGGATGACGATGACATCGCCGTCTTCCAGCGCAATATCCGCAATTCTGCCGCCGCTGCCCACAACGACGATGCCTTCGGGCTGAACCTGACGCGCCCGCGCGATGAAGCTGGAGAGCATCTCGGCTTCCTTGGCGCGGATCTGCGCTTCGTCGTTGCTGGAAGACGTGGCCGTATAGGCGTTGTGCTCCAGCCTGGCCAGCGCATCGTCAATGGCTTTTTTCTGTTCCCGGGCCGTGCTTTTGCGCCTGAGGTACAGCCCGCCAAGATTGGCCCGTTCGGGATCTACCGAAATATAGCTCATGACCTCCTGCAAACGGGCGCTGCGTTTGAGCGGAAAGCGTGAAGCGCCCAGAATGGCTCCCTGTGCCTCCACCATGATGGTGTCGCCCGCGGCATCGGCCAGAAAGCGCACCTGGTCGTCGTTTTCCAGCCTCAGGCGGCTGAAGTCACGGAGCGGAAGGTACTGGTTATAGGGCGTTCCCCCGCGGAAGCCCGTGATGCTCACATGGGTGGCCCGGGAATTGGGGTCGGCCAGGCGGATGAGAGCCTCTCCAGTGAGCTTGCCCTTCTCGAATTCGAAGCGTGCTGCGTTGCGCACCTCGCCGGATACGGACACCGAAGGGCCTTTTTCTTCGACAACTATGGTGTCCCCGTTCTGGAAACGGAAGGAAGGAATCCTGCCTTGAAGCGCAAAGGCATAGAGGTCGGCGGAGGCCATGACCTGCTGCCGCCGCAGGATCTTGATGTCGCGATAGCTGCCACGCCTGGCATCGACGCCGCCCGCCTTGTCCAGAAAGAAAAGCACGGTATCCGAGGGCATACCCGCATAACTCCCCGGACGGCTCACAAAGCCCGTGACGAACACGGAAATACCCTGCGTGTCCAGAGGCCGCGCATAGACCTGTACCCCTGTGATACCGGCGACGTTCAGCTTGCTCAGGATGGCCTGCTGTATCTGCTCGGCGGTATTACGGGACAGGCCCGCTACGGGGATCTGGCCCACGCCGGGCAACTCAAGGCTGCCTTCGGATATGGTGCAGACTTCGTCCATGGACAGACTGCCCCACATGCGGACGAGGATGCGGTCACCCTCCTGAAGCATGTCGCTCGTGCCGCTTCCGGAAAAATTTCCCTGAAACAGGTTCCAGCCAAAGGGCTGTCCCTCCTGAGAAGGAACCGTGGCTGGCGCGGATGCCTCCGCTGCGGCAGATACCTGAGCCGGAAGGACGGCAGAGAGCAGCAAAAAAAGACTGAAGAAAAAGGTACGCAACGATTTCACCTGGCGCTTACGCCGACAGTCCGGGCAGAAGTCCGGGAAAAAGGAAGGCTCACTGGACGCCGCGTCCCCAGACGCGAGGCATCATTTCCCAGATATCGTCCTGGCGGCAGAGAACAACGATCTCGCTTTCATGCGGGGGCTTGCTCACCACGGCACGCTTGCAGTCGCGGCCGGCTGCGGAATGGAATTCTCCTTCTACGGAAACGTCCACAAGTCCGCCGAAGTCTTCGTCCTCGATACTGGCCTGTGCTCCTGTGCTGTTCACGGAAATAAACGCGGGAACAGGGCTGAGGGGCGCAGGCATCGGAACGTCGGAATGGGTGGCGGCAGAGCCGAAGATGTGCGGAAGACAGCCCGTCAGCATCAGGGGCAGCATCAGAATCAGGACTTGCAAAGTGCGCATGAAAAACCTCTCTTCTAAGATGCGCTCACACCTGCGAATATACGCCCGCGGAGGGCGCTCTGTCCAGCAAGGGAAGGAGACTGCGTTCCTGGTCTCCGTTATACAGAAAGTCCGTCCGCCTGCTTCAGGCGTCACATTTTGTGCCACAGGTACGCGCGTGGCAGAGATTTTCTCTGGTTCGCAGAGCCGAAGCGGGACAAAAACGAAAGCGGGACGGGAAGCCATGCTCCCCGCCCCGCCGTTTAAGGCAAGGAACGTCCAACGGCTAGTCGTTGAACTTCTGCTTCAGCAGATCGCCAAGCGTCTGGCTGATGCTGTTGTCGCCGGAATGGTAGTCCTTGGGCTTGCGGCGCTCTTCGTCTTCCTTGATCTGCTTAATGGAGAGACCGAGGCGGCGTTCTTCAGCAGACACATGGATGATCTTGGCTTCGACCACATCGCCTTCCTTGTAGAGTTCGGAAGGAGATTTCACCTTCTTGCCCAGTTCGGTCACATGGATGAGGCCCTCGATGCCTTCTTCCACTTCCACGAACAGGCCGAAGTCGGTCACGTTGGTCACTGTGCCCTTGACAAGGTTGCCCACGGGATAGCGGGCGGGAACGGAAGCCCAGGGATCTTCGTTGAGCTGTTTCATACCCAGGGTGAACTTCTCGTTTTCCTTGTCCACGGTGAGTACCTTGGCCTGTACCACATCGCCGACCTTGTACAGCTCGCCCGGGTGACGCAGCTTCTTCGTCCAGGAAATGTCGGACACATGGATGAGTCCGTCGATACCGTCTTCAATGCCGATGAACATACCGAAATCGGTGATGTTCTTGATGACGCCCTCAATAACGGTGCCTTCGGGGAAGCGTTCGCCGACCAGTTCCCAGGGATTGGGCTTGACCTGCTTCATGCCTAGGGAAATGCGCTTCTTTTCGCTGTCCACGCCGAGGATGACGACTTCGACTTCATCGCCCTGATGCACCATCTGGGAAGGATGACGCAGCTTGCGGGTCCAGGACATTTCAGAGATATGCACCAGGCCTTCCACGCCGGATTCCAGCTCCACAAAGACGCCGTAATCCACAATATTGGTGACCTTGCCGGTGTGGTGAGAGCCTTCGGGGAAGCGTTCGGTGATGTCCTGCCAGGGGTCGGGCACGAGCTGCTTCAGGCCCAGAGAAACCTTCTGATTCTCCTTGTCGAAGGAGAGGACCTTGAGTTCCAGCTCCTGTCCCAGGGTGACCATCTCGCGGGGATGACGGATGCGTTTCCAGGACATGTCCGTGATGTGCAGGAGGCCATCCAGACCACCGAGATCGACGAAGACGCCGTATTCCGTGATGTTCTTGGCCTTGCCCTTGACGATCTGACCTTCGGCCAGCGTCTGGAGCAGGGCGGAGCGTTTGGTGTCGCGCTCTTCTTCAAGGAGTACACGGCGGGAAACAATGACATTGCTGCGGCGGCGGTTGATCTTCAGCACACGGAAGTCAAACTGCTGCCCCACCAGGGCGTCCATGTCCGGGACGGGGCGGAGATCCACATGGGAACCGGGCAGGAAGGCTTCCACACCGCCGAGATCAACGGTATAGCCGCCCTTGATGCGGCGGGTGATGGTACCCGTGATGGTGCCGTTATTTTCCAGCACTTCTTCGAGCTGATCGAAGAGCTGCATACGCTTGGCCTTGTCGAACGAAAGCGTGATGGTTCCATCCATTTCGTTCTTACGGACAACATACACGTCCACACGGTCGCCGACTTTGACCGTCATATTGCCCTGAGCATCCCGAAATTCTTCTGCGGGGATCTGGCCTTCGGACTTGAAATTCACGTCCACCAGCACAGTATCGTCGTCCACGCGCACGACCTCACCCTTGACAATGGAACCTTCTTCGAGGTCGCCCATTTCGGGATTGAGGTAATTTTCCAGTGCGGTCTCAAAACTCATTTCGGAATCGATTTGGTTTTCCATGTTTTCGGCACTTGCCATACGGATCCTCCAGACCTGACAAACTGATTCCCGTTTCTTGAGCGGGTTTCCCTACATATCAGAATCAGCCCCGATACACAAGAGATTTCTTGCATAATTCTGCGGCGTTTTTCCGCTTTCCGGCCATGTCGATATTCCCAGGCCATGCTCTGGACGCCTCTGCACGAAAAACGTATGCTTGCGCCGGCTGTCTGTGACGAGAGCCGTTTGGGAAGGGCTGGTGCATCATGAACGCACAGAACATACAGGGTCTCTCTGTGAGCCGGGCCGAAGCCGGTCAGAAGCTCCTCAATTTCCTTCTCCGACGCGTAGACGCCGGAAAAGGAGAGCTGCACCGCTGGATACGCACGGGCCAGGTTCGCATCAATGGGAGGCGTGCCGGAGCCTTCGACCGCATTGAAGAAGGCGACATCGTCCGTGTTCCCCCTTTCGCCGTCTTGCTGCCCGCCGGAAGCCGAGGCCATGCCACCCCATTCCTTGGACAGGAAGACGCTGTCCGTTCCTCTCTGAACATCGTGTATGAAGATGAAGACGTCCTTGTGATCGATAAACCCTCTGGTCTGCCTGTGCAGGGCGGAACAGGGCATCGGGACAGCGTGGCGGCAAGACTCGCGCGGGAACGTGCTGGTGCCGGCTTTGTCCCGGCTCCCGTACACCGTCTGGACAGGGACACGACCGGTCTGCTCGCGGCGGGCAAGACCTATGCGGCCGTTCGTCTGCTCACCGATGCCCTGGCAGGGCGCGGCGGCACACCCCTGCGCAAGGAGTATCTGGCCTGGGCGGAAGGCCGCTGGCCCGGAGCGGAAGCTCGGGAGCTTCGCCATTTTTTGTTTAAGGACAGCCGGACGCAGCGGGTCAGGGCGCTGCCCGCCCCTGCGGCGGGAACGGTCGAAGCTCGCTGCATTGTCACCCCTCTGGAAACGCGGACTATCCATGACAGGGAATACAGCTTGCTTCTCGTGCATCTGCTTACGGGGAGAACGCATCAGATCCGCGCACAGCTCGCTGCCTGCGGCCACGCCGTTGCTGGCGATCCTTGGTACGGAACGGACGGCCGCCCTTCCTTTGGATTGAAACTGCACGCCTTTCGCCTGGAATTGCCACTGCCCCGAAAGGGACTCACAGTACTGACCTGCCCGCCCCACTGGTCTTTTCCCTGGGAGGTATCCGATTCCCTGTCTGATCTTGAACGCAGCCGAACCGGTGTAAAGCTTTTTGTTCCGAACGTTTTTTCTGAGGATTGACAATTTCTTAGCATGTGACTATCAAAAATGCCATTGATTAAAATGCAGAAAATTGTTCTCTATGAAATTTGCTGCTCAAGAATTTGTATCTTTCATAGTATTTTTATATTAGCATACATAAGCCATTTTTAATGAAATTGTCTATCATGCAATAAAATCTGTTTACGGACTAATATCCATGTTTACCCAAAAAATTAAGGGGCTGTCCTAGCTAAGAAAAAAGAGTTAGGATAGCAGCATGTATGAAAGACGCAGCAGACTAGATAGTCGACAACAGACCGAACTTATAAAGTTTTTTGTGGCAGGGGCCACGGCAAGGGCTGCCGGAGAGATGGTGGGAGTAAACCGTAATACAGCCGTATCCTATTTCATGCGCTTACGGCGTCTTATTGCTTCGCACCTCCCTAGTTATCGGCTATCCGGAGAGATAGAAGCCGATGAAAGTTACTTTGGAGGGGTAAGAAAAGGAACAGGTGGAACCTGACAGTATAGTCTATACGGATACATTTTCAGCTTACAACGCCCTGGATATCAACGGGTTTCATCATCGTATCAATCATTCCCAGAAATTTGCTGAACAATATAATCATATCAACGGGATAGAAAATTTCTGGAATCAGGCCAAAAGACACTTACGCCGCTTTAACGGTATTAAGCCTGAAAACTTTTACTGGTTCCTCAAGGAATGCGAATGGCGTTTCAATGGAGGCGATCATAAACAACTCCTAACTCAGCTAACTTATTGGGTAAAACAGACAAAACATTAGTCTTAGCTAGGACAGCCCCAAAATTAATCCGCGAAAAATCAACACCTATTTCATCAAAAATTCCTTTGTGGTTTGAGATCTCCCCCTTCAGGGGGGGGGAAGAGTAGTTGACAAAACGGCGAAGCCGATGAAATCCTATTCCGTAACCTCTCCCTTCCTTAACCGCCGGAGGCGCGAGCGTCAGCGAGCTGGTAGCGCAGGCGGCGTGTTTGTCCGGCTCTGCCGGCAAACATGGTCACGCCGCCGAAGCGGGGAAAGTCGCGCGAGCGTCAGCGAGCTGATAGCGCAGGCGGCGTGTTTGTCCGGCTCTGCCGGCAAACATGGTCACGCCGCCGAAGCGGGGAAAGGAGGGACAATCCGCACGGCCCCTATCCGCCGGTTGCGGAGTCAGTCGGCGGATGGGGGCGACTGTGGATTGAAACATCAATACCGTCTTTCCTCCTGATGAGGTAGACACCCATCGTGTGTTTGCGCCGTTTGATATGGCACCGACTATTCTTGAAAGCATAGGTGCGCACATAGAAGGCGGACGGTTTGGGCTTGGAACTTCCCTGTATTCCAAACAAAAGATGCTTATTGAACAATATGGGGCGGACTATATCAACGAGGAATTCCAGAAGGAACATCCTTTTTATCTGACGCTCTTTTAAATCCGCCACTGCCCAGACTGCATGAACAACGCCGCCCTGCATACAGGACGGCGTTGTTCAGAACCAGACGCAATGTTTTAGGAAAGAGCGGTTCGGACGGTTTCCTTTTCGTGTTTCTAAAACATTCCGGGAAGATGGATCCCGCCGGAAATATTGGCCATTTCCCGGTCAAGGTTGGCGCGGCCGATGCGCACGGCCTCGTTCACGGCGGTGATGATGAGATCCTGAAGCATCTCGGTGTCGCCGCTTTCCATGACGGACTTGTCAATGGCGATGGATTTCATCTCCTGCCGTCCGTTCATGACGACCTTGACCATACCGCCCCCGGCGGAGGCTTCCACATTCTTTTCGGCCATCTCCTGCTGGAGTTTGGCTATTTTGTTCTGCATGATCTGGGCCTGGCGCAGCAGATCGTTCATGTTCTTCATACATCATCTCCTGGATGCTTGCGGGCGTGGGACCCGCTGCCGTATGTTCGTTGTGGTTATCCGCCGGCAAGCGTACAGTGTACCAGCCGGGCGTCATAGACATCCTGAAATTTTTTTACCACGGGATGGTTTTCCATCTCCGCCTTGAGTTCGGCTTCCGTGCGCACGATTTTCTGCGGCGGGCGGAAAACGATGAAAAGCGGCCTTCCGGCCCATGTCGCGGCGAGCTTTTCCATGAGCCGCATTTTTTCCGGCCGCTGAAGCTGCTGGCTTATCACCTGAGAAAACGGCTGAAGAACCAGCCGGTCTCCGCGCACTTCGCCCAGGCATTGGCGCAGTATGGGAAGAGGTATCTCCCCCTTGCAGGAAGCCAGAAAACTGTCCCAGGAGAGAGAGGTGTCCACAGGGGCATCCTTCCATGCGGTGTCGTCCTGCCGCAAACGAACCGTGGATTTCTTCTCCGCAGCTTCCGGCGGAGAAACGCTCGCTGGTGCTTTTGTTTTCACCGTTTCCAGCGCGGGCGCGGGCGGCACGAAGGCCGGCGCTGCCGGAGTCTGAACTTCGGGAGCCTCCGTGGACGGAAGTCCGGCAGCGGCGGCTTCCTTTTTTGGAGAGGCCTGCGGGGCGGGAGCAGGCTCCGAAGTGCTGCGGGAGCTTCCGGGCAAAGCCGGAGTCGTGGCAGCCGCAGCCGAAGAAGAGTGCGTGACCGGCCAGGTTTCCAGTTCTGCCAGCGGCAGGAGCCGTGGGAGCATGGCCAGATTCAGAAGCAGAAGTTCCAGCCCGGAAGAGGGTTCAAGGCTCGTGAGGATGCGGCGCTGGGAATCCAGCGTCATCTGCCATGCCGCGTGGATATACGTCAGGGAGAAGCGGGAGGCCGCGGCCGCGAGTCTTTCCTGCTCGGAAGGCGGGAGGTCGAGATCGCTGACGGCGTCCGGCCCCGCCTGCTTCAAAAGAAAAAGGTCGCGCCAGAGCGAGCCGAGTTCGCGCAGGAAAAAGCCCATATCGGCCCCTTGCGCAAGCACTTCGGACACCAGTTCAGTAATGGCCGGTACGTTTTGGGAAGCCAGAGCATCAAGAAGCCTGTCCATGACTTCCTGTCCGGCCAGTCCCAGCACTTCACGCGTCTGCCGGGCCGTGAGCTGCTCTTCCTGAGAAAGGCCCAGAGCCAGCACCTGCCCGAGAAGCGACATGGAGTCGCGCACGCTGCCCGCAGCGCGCCGGGCGATGAGGCGCACGGCTTCCTGTTCGAAAGGTCGCCCTTCCCGGCGCAGAATATCGGCGATATGCGCCTCGATGACGGGTTCCGGGATTTGGCGGAACACGAAGTGCTGACAGCGGCTCACGATGGTTACGGGGAACTTGTGCTGTTCCGTCGTGGCCATGATGAACGTCACCCGCGCGGGCGGCTCTTCCAATGTCTTCAGGAGGGCGTTGAACGCCTCCTTGGTGAGCATGTGGGCTTCGTCGATGATGAAGACCTTGTAGCGGCCTTCCAGGGGTGCGTATCCGACGGCGTCGCGCAGACGGCGGATGTCGTCGATACCGCGGTTGGACGCACCGTCGATTTCCACCACGTCCACGAAATTTCCCTGGGTGATGCGGCGGCAGGCATCGCACTGATTGCACGGTTCGCCTGTGGGGGCGTGTTCGCAGTTCAAGGCCTTGGCAAATATGCGCGCAATGGTGGTCTTGCCCACGCCGCGTGTGCCGCTGAGCAGGTAGGCGGGAGCCACACGGTCTTCTCTGGCCGCGCGGGAAAGAATGGCGCGAACCATATCCTGTCCCACCACCTCGGCGAATGTCTGCGGCCTGTACAAAGCCGCGAGAGAAGCGTTTGCCGCCATGTCCCTTTCCTCTCCCCCCTGCGCAGTTTCAAAATGCGGCGCAAAGCTGAAAAATCCTACGTTCTTGCCGCGCTGTGGTCAAGCCTCATTTTTTGCACGGGCGTTTCATTTTATCCTATTGATTTCCATAATGTTTATACGTTTTATGAGCCTTCCGGATGCTGCCGCCAAAAAGTTACCTTGGGGCCGGTTCTTAACTGGACATTCCCAATAACCTGGTTATGATAGTTTCATTATTATGACCTTAACTCCTTAAGGAGTACATTTATGCACGTTTCCAGATGGACAGCCTTTGTCGTAGGTGCGTTCATGGCGTTCACGCTTTCGGCCGTTTCCGGCTGCGCTCCCCGCGTAGGCGGAAATGACTATTCCGTAGGCCAGACGCGCAGTGCACAGACCATTTATCATGCCACGGTCACGTCCGTACATCAGGTGGCCATCAATTCCAGCGGCAACACCCGCCAGCTTGCTGGCGGAGCCATCGGTTCCGTGGCCGGCGGCGTCATAGGCAGCACCATGGGACACGGTTCAGGCCGCACTCTCGCCACCCTCGGCGGCGCGCTCCTCGGCGGACTTCTCGGCGCCGGCGCCGGCGACGCCACCGCGCATCAGACCGGCCAGGAAATCACCGTAAAGTATGACGATGGCAGCGAAGAATCCATCGTTCAGGGCATGGATCCCATTGTCTACACAGGTCAGCGTGTCCGCGTGCTCGTCGATGCCAACGGAACCCGCCGGGTAGTTCCTGAATAGCCCCTTATCCTGCAACCCCATCTTCTTCGGAGGATCAGATGCTCGACCCGAAACAGTGTGTTCTCTTCAGCGGCGGCGCGGCCGGCGCGGAACAATTCTTTGGCGCCCAAGCGGAAGCGTGGGGCATCGAAGAGGTCAACTACAGCTTTGAAGGCCACCAGAACGAACGCACCCGCGGCGTGCGTGTGCTCACTCAGGATGAGCTGGCACTCAAGGACGTCAGCATGACCTATGTCTCCCGTCTGATGGGCCGCGAATACACCCGCGCCCCTCTGTTCCGCAAGGTGCTTCAGTCCATCTGCTGGCAGGTCAGCAGCGGCAGCGAAGTCCTCGTCATCGGCACGATTCAGGCGGACAAGACGGTTCGCGGCGGCACCGGTTGGGGAGCGGAATTCGCCAAGCTCTGCAACAAGCCGCTGCTCGTCTTCGACCAGACCCGCGATGCCTGGTTCCGCTGGATCAACGACGACTGGGTGAAGAAGGACTCCCCCATCATTAAACATCAGCGCTTTACCGCCACGGGTACGCGCTTTCTGGAAGCCAACGGCCGGCGTGCCATCGTGGAACTGTACGCCCGTTCGTTCAATCGCTAAGGCTTTCCGGCGCTCTTTTGTGATCCGCCCTTCCGTCAAGGAGGGGCGGATTGCCGTTTTTTCTCTCCGCCTTAACCGACCGCTTTTTCCAGCCATGCGTTTTTCTCCTCTCTTGTCCCTCTCCGGCGAACGTGCCGGAGCCGCAGCAGGTGCAGCCGCCGGCTTTTCGGCACATCTGCTCTGGGGCGTCGCCGTACTTTTCTGGCCGCTGCTTGCCGATATGTCGCCCGTGTCCATCATGGCGCACCGGATGATCTGGTCCTGCGTGTTCATGGGGCTGCTTCTCCTTTTCGCCGGTCAGATTCGGGGGCTTTGCAGTCTGACGAAGGAACTGAAGACCCTGCGCCGCATCTTCTGGTCCGCCGTACTTCTGGGCACGAACTGGAGCATTTTTCTCTGGGCGGTGAACACCGGGCAGGTCATAGAAGCGTCCCTTGGCTACTTCATCACGCCCCTGCTCAACGTCCTCATGGGCAGAATCCTTCTTGGCGAACGTCTCTCACGCCTTCAGGCTCTCGCCATCCTTCTGGCCGCAGCGGGCGTGACCTTCAGTGTGGCAGCCTACGGCCGTGTCCCATTGACAGGTCTGTGTCTGGCCGGAACCTTCGCCATGTATGGCTACCTCCAGAAAACCATCCGTGTTGCGCCGCTCCCCGGCTTTTTCGCCCAGACGCTTCTGCTTGCGCCTCTTGCCCTGCTCTGGCTCGCCTGCATGGAACAGGGGCTCGGCTTCTTTGGTCACGGCAGCGTCCGTCAGCTCCAGCTTATGGGCACGGTCCTCTTCACGGCGGTGCCGCTTCTGTTCTTTGGTTATGCGGCACGCCATGTGACGCTGGCCACCATCGGCATTCTTCAGTACGTCAGTCCCTCCCTCAATTTCCTTCTGGCCGTTACCGTACTGGGGGAAACCATGAAGGCACCGGACAGAATAGCCTTTCCGGTGATCTGGCTGGCACTTGCCATATACACCTGGGACGCGCTACACGAGTTTCGCAGGATGAAGGAAAGACCATGAGCGCTCCCCACAGAAACGGTACACGGCAGCTTGACCTCGGCGGCATCCGCATCGGCGGTGGCGCGGCCGTTGTCGTGCAGAGCATGACTAATACGGATACCCGCGACGTGGCAGCCACCCTGGAGCAGATCGAGCGGCTTCACAGTGCGGGCTGCGAAGTCGTGCGTCTGGCCGTCCCTGACGAAACGGCGGCCTGCGCCCTGAAGACGCTTGTCCAGCGTTCGCCCGTGCCGCTCATCGCGGATATCCACTTCGACTACCGCCTGGCGCTCGCCGCTCTCGATGCCGGTATGCGCGGTCTGCGCATTAATCCCGGCAACATCGGCGGCAGCGACCATGTGGACAGCGTGGCGGCCGCGGCAAAAGCCAACGGCGCGGTTATCCGCGTGGGCGTGAACAGCGGTTCCGTGGAAAGGGATCTGCTGGAGCGTTTCGGCGGCCCTCGTCCGGAAGCGCTGGTGGAAAGCGCCCTGCGGCATGTAGCCATTCTGGAAAAGAGAGGCTTTTACGATACCAAGATCTCCCTCAAGTCCTCGTCCGTCATGGACACCGTTGCAGCGTATCGTCTCATGGCTGCCCGTGCCGCCTACCCCCTGCATCTGGGAGTGACCGAAGCGGGGACGCCCCTGCGCGGCGCGGTGAAGTCTTCTGTCGGCATGGGCATACTGCTGGCCGAAGGCATAGGCGACACCCTGCGCGTCTCCCTCACCGCCGATCCCGTGCGTGAGGTGGCCGTGGCCTGGGAGATACTGCGCGCCGCGGGGCTGCGGCAGCGCGGCCCGGAGATCGTGTCCTGCCCCACCTGCGGCCGCACCGAGATCGACCTCATCCGCATCGCTGAAACCGTGGAAGAACACCTTCAAAGTCTGCCGGGCATAGCCTCCTGCCGCTTGAAAATCGCCATCATGGGCTGTGTGGTCAACGGCCCGGGCGAAGCCCGTGAAGCCGACATCGGCCTTGCCGGAGGGCGCGGCAAGGGCGTCATCTTCCGCAAGGGAGAAGTCCTGCGTTCCATTCAGGGACAGGAAAACCTTCTCCGCGCCTTTCTTGAAGAACTCGACAATCTCATCAAGAATTCCTTTGTGGTTTGAAATCTCCTCCGCGCCCCAAAAAGGGGAAAAGAGTAGTTGACAAGACGGCGAAGCCGATGAAATTCTGTCCCGTACCCCCTCCCTTGGCCGCCGAAGCGGGGAAGGCCGTGCGGCGCGTGCGCCGCTGATAGCGAGCAGGCCGCGCGTAATCGGGCTTTGCCCGCGCAAGCATGGTTGCGGCCGGCTCGCGGGACAGGCAGGGAAGGGCACTCCGCACGATCCCTGTCCATCGGCTGCGGAGTCAGCCGGCGGACGGGGCGGCTGTGGATTGAAACATCAACATTCAGAACAAGGAATCCCCATGCGCTGGAGCCGTTACTACATCCCCACTCTGAAAGAAGCCCCTGCCGACGCCGAGGTGGTCAGCCACAAACTGCTGGTTCGCGCAGGCATGATCCGCAAGCTCACTTCGGGCATCTACACCTGGCTGCCCCTGGGACTGCGCGCTCTGGAAAAGACCAAGGAAATCATCCGCCGGGAGATGAATGCCGCCGGAGCCATAGAAACACTGCTGCCCATGGTTCAGCCCGCAGAACTCTGGCAGGACTCCGGCCGCTGGAAGAAGTACGGCAAGGAGCTTCTGCGCTTCAAGGACCGGCACGACCGGGACTACTGCCTCGGCCCTACGCACGAGGAAGTCATCACCGACCTTCTGCGCGGTGAAGTGAAGTCCTACCGTCAGCTGCCCCTGAATCTCTATCAGATTCAGACCAAGTTCCGCGACGAGGTACGGCCGCGCTTCGGCCTCATGCGCGGGCGTGAATTTCTCATGAAGGACGCCTATTCCTTCGACGTGGACGACGCGGGTGCGAACAAAAGCTATGCCTCCATGAAGGAAGCCTACAGCCGCATCTTCAGCAGTATGGGGCTGGACTTCCGCCCCGTGGAAGCGGATTCCGGAGCCATCGGCGGCAACTTCTCGCACGAATTCATGGTCCTTGCCGAAACGGGCGAAGACGCCATCGCCGCCTGTTCCAACTGGCCGGACTGCACCTGGGCGGCCAACGTGGAGCGCGCCCCCATCAAGATCGATTTCGAACAGGACAGCACGCCCTGCCCGGCCATGGAGTTCGTGGACACCCCCGCCCGGCACAGCATCGAGGAAGTGTGTGATTTCCTCAAGACGGACGCTTCCAGCGTCCTCAAGACCCTGCTGTTTATTGCGGACGGCAGGCCCGTGGCCGTCCTCCTGCGCGGCGACCGCGAACTCAACGAAATCAAGCTGGCTCACCTGCTTGACGCCGACGATATTCAGTTCGCCAGTCCTGAACAGGTGCAGGCCATGACCGGTGCGCCCGTAGGTTTCGCCGGCCCGTCAGGATTGAAGGGCGTGGACAGAATCTACGCTGACAGGGAACTCAAGGCCGGGAACGACTGGATCGCCGGGGCAAACAGGGCGGATACTCACGTCCGGCATCTGAGCCTGATCCGCGATGTGAAACTGCCTATCGAATGGGCCGACCTGCGCAACGCCGTGGCCGGGGATCCCTGCCCCTGCTGCGGCAAGCCTCTGGAAATCAAGCGCGGCATCGAAGTGGGGCACATCTTCAAGCTGGGCACCAAGTACAGCGATGCCATGCACGCCGTCTTCCTCGATGAAAACGGCAAGGAGCGCACCATGATTATGGGCTGCTACGGCATCGGCGTGTCCCGCGTGGTGGCCGCCTGCATCGAGCAGAATTTCGATGAACACGGCATCAAGTTTCCGCCCCAGCTCGCGCCCTTCGATGTGCAGCTCGTCTGCCTTGACCCCAGAAACGCCGAAGTCGCGGGCATGTGCGATGCCATCGACGCCCAGCTCTCTGCCCGCGGGCTGGAGGTGCTTTATGACGACCGCGAGGAGCGCCCCGGCGTCAAGTTCAAGGACGCCGACCTCATCGGCCTGCCCGCGCAGATCACCGTGGGCGGCAAGGGCCTGGCTCAGGGCGTGGTGGAAGTGAAGGATCGGCGCACGGGCGAGAAGACTTCCCTGCCCGCCGCGGACTTTGAAAGCGCCTTCTCCGCCTGGTATCAGACCGTACTCGACGGCTGGAAGCGATAACCGGCAGGGGGCGTTCTGTCCCTTCCTGCAATCCCTTACGCGGAAAGGCCGTCATCCGGAAAAGAAATCTGCCTGCGGGACACCATCATGGACGCGATACTCAGTGTGCGCGAGCTGACCGAGCATGTGCGCAGGGCCATAGAGGGCAGACTGCCCTACGTCTGGGTGCAGGGGGAGGTGACCAACCTTTCCCGGCCGGCCTCCGGGCACGTCTATTTTTCCCTGAAGGAGGACGACTGCCTGCTGAACTGCGTCTGGTTCCGGCGTCAGCAGAAGCAGGAGAATTTCGATCCCCTCACCGGTGAAGTCTGGGACGACGGCCCGCGCCCCAGTCTGGCCCTCAGCATGGAAAATGGACAGACGCTGATTTGCAGCGGCAGGCTTACCGTCTATGGCGCGCGCGGTCAGTATCAGCTTGTCGTGGACACGGCTCAATCCGCGGGGCAGGGGCTGTGGTATCAGGAATTTGAGGCGCTGAAGCGCCGTCTTGCGGCCGAGGGGCTGTTTGATGCAGCGCACAAGCGCCCCCTCCCCCGCGAACCCAGGCGCGTGGCCGTGGTCACGGCTCCTTCGGGAGCGGCCATCCGCGACTTCATCCGTATTTCCGAAGAACGCGGCCTGAGCGCAGAAATACGCCTCTATCCCACGCCGGTACAGGGGGACGACGCGCCTCCAGCCATAGCGGAGGCTTTGCGGCAGGCGGGACGGGACGCCTGGGCGCAGGTCATCGTACTCATCCGCGGCGGCGGTTCCGTTCAGGATCTCTGGGCCTTCAACGATGAAGCCGTGGCCCGTGCCGTCTACGCTTCTCCCATTCCGGTGCTGACGGGCATCGGCCACGAAATCGATCACAGCATCGCCGACTTCGCTGCCGACGCTTCGGCCGCGACGCCCAGCCACACGGCACAGATGCTCTGGCAGGAACGCACAGTCTTCGCCCAGCGTGTGGACGGCATGGAACTCGCCCTGACCCAGAGCATGGAACGGCGCCTCCGCCTGCTGAGTCAGTTTCTGGCGCACCAACGGCAGGCACTCGGTCTGCTTTCCCCGCAGGAACGCCTGCGGTTGCACCGGGAGCGCCTGAACGCGCTCGTCCGGCGTATGGACACGGCTCTTGCCGGTGCGCTGGAGCAAAAAGTACGGCTTGTGGAACGTTTTTCCGCAGCGCTCTCTTCCCTGCCCGGCGGTCTCGAACGCCGTGAGGCACGCCTTGAAGCACTGGCACTGCGACTGAACGGAGCCGGCGAAGCACGGCTGGCCCGTGCCGCAGGAGACATCGAACGAGCAGCCCTGCCCCTTCCCGTTCTGGGGCGCAGCCTGGGCACGGTGCAGGAGCACGCCCTGAGCCGTCTGGAACTACGCCTGCACAGCGGCGACCCGGATCTTCCCCTGCGCCGCGGCTACGCCATGGTGCGCGACTCTTCCGGGGGCTTCCTGCGTTCCGTCAGCGGCATTGCTGCAGGAATGCGCATCGCCGTTGCCCTCTCCGACGGACGCCTCCTGGCCACGGTGGACGCCGTCATCCCTTCCCCTGAAGAAGGCGAACGTCCATGAAGACGCTTGCCTCCTTGCTTCTGGGCCTGTTTCTGGCCTTCGGAATTCCTGCGCAGGCCGCGACCTTCAATGTGCCCGCGGCGGTGAGCCAGGGCCGCGCCTTTCCCGTCACCGTGGCGGACGACAGGGCTTTCACCATAGACTTCCGCTGGAGAGGGGAGACGCTTGCCGTTCCCGCACGCCAGAAGGCCGACGGGAGCTGGGAAGCTTCGATACTTCTGGCTCTGCCGCTGGATGCCCGAGGCCGGCAGACGCTGAAGACGGTGCTGAACGGGGAAGAGCGCACGTTTTCCATCACGGCGAAAAAAGTTGCCTGGCCGCAGAGCGTTCTTTCCGTCCCGCCCCGCTATGTGGAGCCGCCCGCCTCCGTCAGGGAACAGATTGCCCGTGACCGGCAGCATAGCCGCAAGGCGCTGGCCACCCGCAGCGAACGGCTGTGGGAACTGCCCCTGGCACGTCCCGTGCCCGGCGGCATTACCAGTCCCTTCGGCGGACGCCGCGTGTTCAACGGCACACCCCGCGCTCCGCACATGGGCACCGACCTGCGCAGCCCTGAAGGTTCTCCGGTGCGGGCGGCCGCGGATGGCATCGTTCTGCTTGCGGAGCCGCAGTATTACGGGGGCAGCATCGTCTACCTTGACCACGGGCAGGGCGTTGTCAGCGTGTACGGACATCTTTCCGCCTTTGACGTAACCCCCGGTGAGCGTGTACAAAGGGGAGAGGTACTCGGCCGGTCCGGTTCCACAGGGCGCGTGACCGGACCGCATCTCCATTTCGGACTGATGGTGCAGGGCGTAGCCGTGGACGCCATGCCGCTTCTGTCCTATCCTCCGCAGACGACGGGCGGGCCTTCGCGCAGCCTGTCCGATGCCAGGCCCAAAAAGGCTTCACGATGAATACGAAAGAACCCACGTTTGAACAACGCCTCACCCGCCTTCAGGAAATTGTCGCCACGCTGGAAAACGGCAACAGTCCGCTTGAGGAATCGGTGGCACTCTATAAGGAAGGGCTGACCCTTGCCGCGGCCTGCCGCGAAGAGCTTGAACGGGCGAAACACGACATCCGCGTGTGTACGGAGAACGGCGCCGTTCCCTTTGAACCCGAACAGGAAGCGCCTGGGGACGAGGTCTGAACCCGTCTGGCAGTGCTTTTCCCACGATTTTCCCAGGAGGCAGGATGCAAGCTCTCATCAAGTCTGTGGAAGGCTATCTCTCTGAGGCTTTCAAGGAAAGCGGCATCCCCGCACGCCTTTCGGACGCCATGCGCTACAGCCTGCTTGCCGGAGGCAAGCGCCTCCGCCCTGTCCTCTGTCTGGCCACGGCCAGAACCTGCGCCCCGGAACGCGCTGCGGAGCTTACCGAAGCATTGCTGCCTTTCGCCTGCGGCATCGAGATGATCCACACCTATTCCCTGATCCACGACGACCTGCCGGCCATGGATGACGATGATCTGCGCCGGGGACGCCCTTCCTGCCACAAAGCCTTTGACGAGGCCACCGCCATACTTGCGGGAGATGCTCTGCTGACCAACGCCTTCAGTCACATGACGTGCGCCTCTGCTCCTGCGGACAGGCTGATCGAAGCCCTTCAGCTCATCGCCGAGGCCGCCGGAGCGGAGGGCATGGCAGGCGGGCAGATGCTCGACCTGCTGGGCGAGGGCAAGCGGCTCGGCGTGGAAGAACTGCTGCTGCTCAATGGGAAAAAGACCGGGGCGCTCCTGCGCGGCGCCTGTGAATGCGGGGCCGTACTCGCCGGAGCTTGCGCAGAGAAGCGCGCCGCGGCCCGCCTGTACGGCGAAGAACTAGGCATGGCCTTCCAGATCACCGATGACATTCTGGATGTTACCGGTGATGCCGCAGTGGTTGGCAAGGAAGTGCGTCACGATGCGGAGAGCGGCAAGGCCACCTGGCCGTCGCTCATCGGACTTGATGAATCCCGCCGTCAGGCACAGGTGCACTGCGCGGCTGCGGAAGCTGCCCTCGACGGGTTTTTTGCCGGCCCGGACGCAGAACTGCTCCGCAGTATTGCCCGCGGACTCGCCCATCGCAAACGCTGAACCTGTTTTCAAGGCACAGTCATGGTCAAAACCCCGCTTCTTTCCAGCCTCGATCTGCCAGGGAGCATCCCGGCGCTCTCTCTGGAGGACAAGCAAAGGCTGGCGCAGGAAATACGCGACACCGTCATCGACGTGGTCACGCGCAACGGCGGGCATCTCGCACCTTCGCTGGGAGTTGTGGAACTGACCATAGCCCTGCTTTCCTGCTTTGACCCCGTTGAAGATTCCATCGTCTGGGATGTCGGACATCAGAGCTACCCGTGGAAACTGCTCACCGGCCGGGCCGGGCAGTTCGAGACGCTGCGGCGCTACGGCGGGCTTTCCGGCTTCCCAAAGCGCGCTGAAAGCCCCTGCGACGCCTTCGGCACGGGGCACGCCTCCACCTCCATTTCCGCTGCGCTGGGCATGGCCGCGGCCCGCGACCTCGCAGGCGGCAAGGAACACGTCGTTGCGGTTATCGGCGACGGTGCGCTTTCCGGCGGCATGGCGCTGGAAGCACTGAATCAGGCGGGCGGCATGGGCAAGCGCCTCATTGTTATTCTCAATGACAATAAAATGGCCATTTCCGAGAATGTGGGCGCGCTCTCGCTGTTTCTCAGCCGCAACCTCTCGCACCGCAGGGTGATGAGCATCAAACAGCAGGTGGCCCGCGTGATCACACGGCTGCCCAAGGGCGAAAGCCTGCTTGAGGCCATCAAGAAAGGCGAATTCAGCTTCAAGTCCTTCTTCACGCCCGGCGCACTCTTCGAAGCCTTCCAGTTCAACTACATCGGCCCGGTCAACGGCCACGACATAGCTCAGCTCGAACGGAATCTTCAGGCTGCAAAACAGCTTGACATGCCCGTACTGCTCCACGTCCGCACCCGGAAGGGGAAGGGCTACGTCCCCGCAGAACAGGATCCCGCGCATTTCCACGGAATTTCCGCCTCTGTGCCCGACGAGGTCTCCGTCCCGCCGCTGCCGGAAGGCCTTGGCGGCGAGGGGCCTGGCTTCAGCCGCACTTTTGGCGAAACGCTTTGTGAACTGGCCGAACACGATCCCCGCATCTTCGCCATCACCGCGGCCATGCCTGACGGCACGGGCCTTCAACCCTTCCGCGAGCGCTTCCCGGAACGTTTTGCCGACGTGGGCATCTGCGAGGAACACGCCGTCACCTTTGCCGCAGGTCTGGCCACACGCGGCTACCGTCCTGTCGTGGCCATCTATTCCACCTTCATGCAGCGGGCCTACGATCAGATCATCCACGATGTCTGCCTTCAAAGTCTGCCGGTGACGCTCTGCCTTGACCGCGCCGGGCTGGTGGGCGAGGACGGACCCACGCATCACGGAGCCTTCGACCTCTCCTGGCTGCGCGTGGTGCCGAATCTCGCGATCTTTGCCCCCCGCGATGAAGCCAGCCTCCGCCGCGGTCTCGCCTCCGCCGTAGCGTTGGAGCGGCCCGTGGCCCTGCGCTATCCCCGCGGGGCGAGCCGAAGCCTGCCCGAACACGGCGAATTTGCCTCCGCCCTCGTCCCGCAAAGCTCCGCGCTCCCCATGCCCGGACGCGGTGAACTGCTTCTCAACGGGAACGCCGGGGTCTGCATTCTGGCCGCGGGGCAGCGGGCCATGCCCTGTGTGGAAGCCGCGCTTCTCACCGCCCGCAAAACGGGCAAGCTGGCCTCAGTCTTTGACCCCTGCTGGGTAAAGCCTCTGCCGGAAGAGCAGATCCTCGAACTCGCCGAAACGCACACGGCTTTTCTTCTGGTGGAGGACAACGCCCGCATGGGAGGCTTTTCCTCCGCCGTGCTGGAATTTCTGGCGGATCGCGACCTGCTCAGGAAGCTCACGGTGCGGCGTCTGGGGCTGCCCGACCGCTTCATCGAACACGGGCCTGTCCGCCGCCTGCGCTCCGACGTCGGCCTCAGCGTGAGCGGTATCGCCGCGGCACTGTCCAGACTTCTCGGAGAACGCTGATGTTCCGGCGGCTCCAGCGCTTCGTCCGCCTTGCCGGACGCCAAAAATTCTCGCATCTTGTCACCTCCGCGCTTGTCTGCCTGCTCGTGGGATGGCCGTTCCCGTCCGTGCTGGAGGAAGACACGGAGACTGCGGACTCAGGACAGAACGCACACAGGTTCAGTACGGTTTCATCGGCGCAGGCCGCGACGTTTCAGTCAGCGGCTTCTTCCCGGAAAAAGCAGCGCGCCTCCTACCGCCTCGCCAGACTTTACGATGGTGACAGCTTTGACCTTGTGGACGCTTCGGGCCGGCGGCTGTCCGTGCGGCTTTACGGCATAGACGCCCCTGAAAAGGAACAGCCCTTCGGAGATGTGTCCCGCCGCCACCTCTATGGACTCATGAAGGGCTGCCGTTTTCAGCTGCAGCTCCTGTACCGGGATCAGTACGACCGCCATGTGGCGCTTGTCTACCGTATGGAAAACGGCGTCATCGACAAGGTTTCCCTGAACGAGCGCCAGGTTCGGGCGGGCATGGCCTGGGTGTACGACCGGTTTTGCTCCGGCAGTTTCTGCAGCACCTGGAAGCGGGAAGAATCCCTCGCCAGGCAGAAGCGTCTTGGTCTGTGGAAGGACGCTTTCCCCATCCCGCCCTACCTGTGGCGGCGTTCCTCGAAAAGCTGGTAAGCGGCCCCGCTCTTGACGCCCTCCCGGCTCCTGTCTATGCTGTTTTCTTCCCGCACATCAGGAATTCCTACCCGCAGCGAGGCCAGTGTGAACCATATCGTCATTTCCGTCATCGGACAGGACTGCCCCGGCGTAGTCCATGCCATCGCCAGCGCGCTCTCCAAGGCAAAGTGCAACATCGATGAACTGAGCCAGACCATCCTGAAAGGGCAGTTCGCCTCCATTTTCATTGTTTCCGCTCCAGAAAACGTGACGGCGGAAGACACCCAGCGCGTGGTGAGTCTCAGCCTCGAAGCCCGGAACATGGATCTCACCGTGACTTCCCGCACCTTCGACACAAGTTCCGCCTTTGACAGCGGCGAAGGCACCGAGCCTTTTGTGGTTACGGTCAACGGCTCCGATCAGCCGGAGATCATCGCCATGATTTCCGGCATCTTCGCCGAACAGAAGGTGAACATCGAAAATCTCAAGGCCATCCGCGTGGACAATCAGAGCGATGAATGCGTTCTGGTCTTCGAGATCGCTCTGCCCCTCTCCATCAACAGAACCGCCTTCCGCCAGATGCTTCAAGCCAAGGCCCGCTCTTCCGGACTGTCTTTAAGCATACAGCATCAGGACATCTTCGAGGCCATCCACAGGGTGCCCATCGTTTAACTTTACGCAGGACTGCCCATGCTTACCGAACGCGAAGTACTCAGCACCATCAACATGCTCCGCAGCGAACATCTCGACGTGCGTACCGTCACCCTCGGGATCAGCCTTTTTGACTGCGTGAGTCACGATTTCGATGTATTCTCCTACAAGGTGCGTGCGAAAATTGCCAAATACGCCTCCCACCTTGTGGAAATCTGCAACGACGTGGGCGCCCGCTACGGCATCCCCGTGGTGAACAAGCGCATCAGCATCAGCCCGATGGCCGTTGTCGGAGCCGGATTCAGTGCCGGACAGATGGTTCGGGCCTGTCAAATGCTCGATGAAGCCGCCAAGGAAGCCGGCGTTGATTTTCTCGGCGGTTTCGGCGCGCTGGTGGAAAAAGGCATGACGCCCGGCGACAGGGCGCTTATCGAATCCCTGCCCGAAGCCCTGGCCAGCACCGACCGCGTCTGTTCCTCCATCAACGTAGCCTCCTCCAAGGCCGGTATCAACATGGACGCCGTGGCTCTCATGGGCCGCCAGATCCTCAGTGTGGCCGCCGCCACCAGCGACCGCGACGGCATCGGCTGCGCCAAGCTCGTGGTCTTCGCCAACATTCCTCAGGATGTCCCCTTCATGGCCGGGGCCTATCTGGGCATCGGCGAGCCGGATGTTGTCATCAACGTGGGCGTCTCCGGGCCGGGTGTGGTCAAAAAGGCCATCGACCGAGCCAAGGAGACCCATGCCGCCCTTACCCTCGGCGAAGTGGCGGAAGTCATCAAGTCCACGGCCTACAAGGTGACCCGTGTGGGCGAACTCATCGGCAGGGAAGTGGCCGAACGCCTGGGCCTGCCTTTCGGCGTCGCCGATCTTTCACTGGCTCCCACTCCCGCCGTGGGCGATTCCGTGGGCGAAATTTTCCAGAGCGTGGGCCTGTCCTCCATCGGTGCGCCCGGATCCACGGCAGTGCTGGCCATGCTCAATGACGCCGTGAAAAAAGGCGGCGTGTTCGCTTCCTCCCATGTGGGCGGACTTTCCGGCGCGTTCATTCCTGTCTCGGAAGATTCCAGCATCGAGGCCGCGGCCAACAGCGGTGCGCTCACCATGGAAAAACTCGAAGCCATGACCAGCGTTTGTTCCGTGGGACTCGACATGATCGCCATCCCCGGTGACACTCCGGCGTCCACCATTTCCGGAATTATCGCCGATGAAATGGCCATCGGCATGATTAACACCAAGACCACGGCTGTGCGCGTCATCCCCGTGCCCGGCAAGGGCGTGGGCGAAACGGCGGTCTTCGGCGGGCTGCTCGGCAAGGCCAAGATTATTCCCGTGCATACCGGCGACGCTTCCGCCTTCATCGGACTGGGCGGCCGCATCCCTGCGCCCATCCACAGCCTGAAGAACTGATTTTTGTCCTTCCGGCTTTTTCAAAGACGCTCCATGCAGGGGCGTCTTTTTTCTTTATGCTCAGCCTTGTTCATCAAAAGTTTCGTTGAGGTTTGAAATCTACCTCTTTCAGGGAGAGACAAACCGCATGATTTTGACCTGTTGGCTGCTGATTGAAACATTCGTGATGGGAGCTGGGGCTGGACGCAAAAGGAAAACAGTGAAACCGCTAAAAGACGTTTGGGTCTGACCGTTGCAGGTATACCGGAGAGCGGAAAAATAAAGCCGGGGGAAAGGCGGTTCTCCCCCGGCTTTTAGGATTGAAAAGAAGTCTTACTTTTTATGGTGCTGGCAGTGCGCGGGGACGGCCGCTGGATTGCCTTCGCGCATCATGCGCACGGCGCAGAAGTTGCCGCACATGGCGCAGGCTTCCTCGTGCCTGTGAGGTTCGCGGCGTTTGTCCAGCAGGTCTGGGTCGATGGCGATTTTTTTCATCGTATCCCAGTCCAGCTCCATGCGGGCCTTGGACATACGGGCTTCCTTCGCACGGGCGCGGGGTGCGCCGAGGGCGTTTTCTCCGGCCTGTGCCGCTACTCGCGAGGCCATGACGCCCTGTTTCACGTCGTCTTCGTCAGGCAGGGTCAGGTGTTCGGCAGGGGTGAGGTAACAGAGGAAGTCCACGCCCGCCCGCACGGCCAGTGCCCCGCCGATGGCTCCGGCGATGTGGTCGTAGCCGGGGGTGGTGTCCGTTGTCAGCGGCCCGAGCACATAGAGGGGGGCGCCGTGGGTGAGCTTCTTGATGCTGGTAATTTGAGCTTCCACCTCGTTCAGAGCCACATGGCCAGGCCCCTCGATCATGCACTGCACGCCGGCTTCAAGTCCGCGCCTGGCGAGCTGGCCGAGCATGATGACTTCCATCCACTGGGCGGCGTCGCCGGCGTCGCTGTTCGCACCTGGCCGAAGCCCGTCGCCGAGGGACAGCGTGACGTTGTGCTTCAGTGCGATGTCCAGCAGCCGGTCAAACTGGGTGAACAGCGGGTTTTCCTTGCCGTTGCGCAGCATCCAGCGGGAAAGGATGCTGCCGCCGCGGGACACGATGCCCAGAACACGGCCGCCTTTGGCTCCCCACTCGGCGCCCTGGCGGGTAAGTCCGCAGTGCAGGGTCATGAAATCCACGCCCTGCTCGGCCTGCTTTTCCACGTCGGCAAAGATGACTTCAGGGTCAATGGAGGCTGGGTCTTCGCCGCGGTCGATATAGATCTGGGCCACGCCGTACATGGGCACGGTGCCCAGCGGGGCGGGGCAGACTTCCAGCATACGGCGGCGGATGGCGTCCAGATCTCCGGCGATGGACAGATCCATGACGGTATCGGCTCCGGCCTTGAGGGCGACGCTGAGCTTCTTCATTTCGCCCTCCACCTGACACTGGAAGGGCGAGGTGCCGATGTTGGCGTTCACCTTCACGCGGGCGGGCTGGCCCACGAGGATGGGCTTCACGTTCCTATGTGCGGGATTGCCCAGAAGCACCATGGTACCGCTTTCGATAGCGGAGCGGATCTGGTCTTCGTTCAGGCCTTCTTCCTGACAGAGGCGCGCCTTGTGCTGGTCGAAGAGCTGGGCCAGGGCCTTATTCTTTTCAAAGATGGACATGCTGTCTCCTTGTCCTTGGTGAGGTGCGCGGGAAGGGGCTTACTGCTTTTTCTCGAGTTTGGCCCAGGAATCCTTGAGTGTCACGGTGCGGTTGAACACGGGGCGGCCGGGGGCAGTGTCGGGATCGACGCAGAAGTAACCTACGCGCTCAAACTGGACGTGGCTGCCCACGGGCAGTGTGGCCAGATAGGGTTCGGTCATGGCCGTCACAACTTTTTCGGACTCGGGGTTGAAGTAGTCAAGGAAGGTTTTGCCTTCTTCAATGTCGGAATCGCTCTCCGTGGTGAACATCTGTTCGTACAGGCGCACTTCCGCAGAAACGGCGTGGCGGGCGCTCACCCAGTGCAGCGTGCCCTTGACCTTGCGGCCGTCGGGGCTGGAGCCGCCGCGGGAAGACGGATCGTGGGTGCAGTGCAGCTCCACGATGTTGCCATTGGCGTCTTTGATGACTTCACGGCAGGTGATGTAGTAGGCGTAGCGCAGGCGCACTTCCGCGCCCGGGGAGAGGCGGAAGTATTTCTTCGGCGGGGTTTCGCGGAAGTCGTCGCGGTCGATGTAGATTTCGCGGCAGAAGGGAACCTTGCGGCTGCCGAAGGAGGCGTCTTCGGGGTGCAGAGGCTGATCGAATTCCTCCACGAGGTCTTCCGGGTAGTCGGTGATGACCACCTTGACGGGGTCGAGCACGGCCATGCAGCGCGGGGTGACGGCGTTTAAGTGCTCGCGGCAGCAGAACTCCAGCAGACTGTAATGCACCACGGAGTCGGCGGCGCGGGCGACGCCGATGCGCGAGCAGAAGTCCCGGATGGCCTCGGGC
Organism: uncultured Mailhella sp.; assembly: GCF_947631555.1. GTDB lineage: Bacteria > Desulfobacterota > Desulfovibrionia > Desulfovibrionales > Desulfovibrionaceae > Mailhella. The sequence goes on from NZ_CANRLT010000001.1 coordinate 93,831, forward strand.
GTATACCCGCGGCGGCGCAGGCCGCAGATGGTGGGCATACGGGGGTCGTCCCAGCCGCGCACATAGCCTTCCTTCACAAGCTGGATGAGCTTGCGCTTGGACAGCACCGTATAGGTGAGGTTGAGGCGGGCAAACTCTATCTGCTGGGAATGATACACGCCGAGTGTGTCCAGCACCCAGTCGTACAGTTCGCGGTTATTGTCGAATTCCAGTGTGCAGATCGAATGGGTGATGCCCTCAAGGGAATCCGACAGGCAGTGGGTGAAGTCGTACATCGGATAGATGCACCACTTGTCACCCGTGCGGTGATGCGAGGCATGGCGGATGCGGTAAATGGTGGGGTCGCGCATGACGATGTTGGGAGAGGCCATGTCGATTTTGGCGCGCAGGACGTATTTTCCGTCTTCAAATTCTCCGGCCTTCATGCGGCGGAACAGGTCGAGGCTCTCCTCAGCGGGGCGGTCGCGCCACGGGCTGGGGATGCCCGGTCTGGTCAGCGTACCCCGGTATTCCCGGATCTGGTCGGCGTTCAGCTCATCCACATAGGCCTTGCCCATCAGGATGAGCTTTTCGGCAAAGGCGTAGAGCTGGTCGAAATAGTCTGAGGCGTAGTGAGGCTCTCCCGCCCACTGGAAGCCCAGCCAGCGCACGTCTTCCATGATGGAATCCACATATTCCGTGTCTTCCTTGACGGGATTGGTGTCGTCGAAGCGCAGATTGCACTGGCCGTGGTATTCCTGAGCCAGTCCGAAATTGATGCAGATGGACTTGGCGTGTCCGATGTGCAGATAGCCGTTGGGTTCTGGGGGGAAGCGCGTGTGTACGCGCCCGTCGAAGCGGCCGGTGAGATTGTCCTGATTGATGCGGGCGCGCAGAAAGTCTGTGCCCTGCGGGCGTTCCGCTTCGGGGGCGGATGGAGTCTGACTCATGGGGGCCTCTGTCGTTTGGCTGCTGCGCGTTCAGGGCGCACGGGGCAGCGGTGGAACCATGCGCCGCGGCGCATATCCCTGAATGTGACGAAGAAAAGATAGCTTTCTCCGCCGCCGCGGTCAATTCCTCTGCGGCAGGCATGGCGGCTCTTCTTTTCTTTGGGGAGGATATGCGCTATTCTCGCACCGCGATGTTTTTGGCTTTCGAGCTTTGGAGTACGCCATGACGGAAAAGGAAGTGCGCAGGGATTCCTGGTATGCGTGGGTGCTGGCCGCCCGCCCGAAAACTCTGGCCGCGGCACTGTCGCCGGTGGCCGTGGGCTGTTCTCTGGCCGTGTGGGGCGGGGGCTTCCGCCTTCTTCCCGCGTTTCTGTGTATGCTCTTTGCGCTTCTTATGCAGATCGCTTCCAATTTTATCAACGATCTCAGTGATTTTCTCCATGGCAACGACCGCGGGGACAGGCTGGGGCCGCGCCGCGCCTGCGCCGAAGGCTGGATATCTCCCGCCGCCATGAAGCGCGGCATCGCCGTGGTTATCGGACTTGCACTGCTGGCTGGACTGCCGCTGGCCTGGTATGGCGGCTGGCCCATGATTGCCGTGGCGCTGGTGTGCATCCTGTGCGCCTACCTCTATTCCGACGGACCCTATCCTCTGGCCGCCCACGGCTGGGGAGACGTGCTGGTGCTGGTGTTCTTCGGGCTTGTTCCCGTGGGTTTCACCTGTTCCGTGCAGATGGGCTTCTGGCCGCCGCAGGCGACGCTGGCGGGGCTGGCCGTGGGCATGTGCATCGACCTTCTGCTCATTATCAATAATTTTCGGGATCGCGATCAGGATCGCGCTTCCGGCAAGAAGACCATCATCGTGCGCTTCGGCGCGGAGTTCGGGCTGCGCCTCTATCTGGCCGCGGGCGGCCTTGCCTGCGCGTTTGCGCTCTGTCTCCTGCCGCACGGACTGTTCTGGGCCGGGATACTGCCGCTCGTTTTCCTTGTGCCGCATTACCGCGTGTGGACGCTCATCGCCTCCATAGGCGCGGGCCGCGGCCTGAACCGCTGCCTGGGACTGACGGCGCGCAACATCCTGATTTTTGGTGTGCTGTTCTCCGCCGGTATCCTGCTCGACGCCTTTCTTTGCTGACCGTTGAACGAGAGGGAAATATGCCTGAACGGCCTAAACTTTCTCAAGTAAACAGAACCAGGAGGGATTTCTCCTCCCAGGCATTCGTCCTCTGATACCCACACTGAGAGGTAGAAAACGGAGACCGCTGCGGACAACCGAAGAGCCGGGAAGTTCCAGGCAGTCTTGTTTATTCTATCTTTGCCAGGATCAGCCGAACAGCTTCATCGAGGGACAGCGCAGCGTTCAGCCGGAGGTGCGGATCGAGCGGCAGTTCCACTCTCGTGTCTGCTCCTGCCATGTCCTTCACTCTGCCCGCCTGCTGTCCGGCATACAGCCCCTTGGGGTCACGGCGGCGGCGTTCTTCTTCAGATACGTCCAGAAAGACTTCCAGATAGTTCGGCAAATGTTCGCGGTTCCATGCGTGGACTTCATGAAAAAGCGAGATGGTGGCCACGATGACAGTCACCCCCTGTCGAGCCAGAAGTTCAGCCAGGCGGGCATAGGTCAGTGCAAGTTGTTTGCGGCTAAAGGCATCGAAGGCACTGTCTGCAACGTTCAGAGCTTTTCGCAGTTCGTCGCCGTCCAAAAGAAGAGCTCCCGGCAGATGGTGCAGCAGGGCGCGGGCAAGCGTTGTCTTACCCGCGCCGGAGAGTCCGGTGATCCAGATGACCCGTCCCTCGTTTTCTTGTCTGGAAGAAGGCATTATGCGTCCTTGCGCTGCGCTATCCATGCTCTGGTGGTGTACGGTATGGAAATGCTTTTTCGATCCAGAGAGTTCAGATAGCGTTCTATTTCTTCAATGATTGCGTGGAAATTTTCTCCTGCCTGCCGTTGTAGTGTGGCATGGGAGGCCCAGGCGCGCACGGTGTCCTTGATGTCCTGCTCCCAGAGGATATGCCCTTCTATGTAAACAGCAGGCTGGAAGAGCCCGGAGGCGGCGATGATGTCCGTCTGGTCTTCCCTGCGGGTTCCGTAGCCGTAGTGGGGGATATGGGCCTTGATGATATCCTCGATGTTTTTCTGGATGGGATCATTCAGATCCCGATGGTTCCAGAGGCAGGTGAAGTACTTGCCCGGTTTGAGCAGCCGGTGTGTTTCCATCAGCGCCTTGCTGCGGTCGCAGGCGTTGAAGGAAGAGCCGAAGGTCACAAAGTCGTACATGCCTGCGGGGCGTCCTGTAGCCTCGCCCGTGCCTTCACTCCAGTGTACGGAAGTGAGGTGGGCCGTGCGCTTTTTGCCGTTGTTCCGCATGGCATCGTTGGGTTCAACGGCATCGACCTGACAGCCGAAAGCCGCCAGGGGGAGAGTAAGGTGGGCTACGCCTGCGCCGATGTCGCATACGTTGTCGCCCGGCTGAAGTCCGGCAATCCGAAACAGTTTTTCCAGTGCCGAAGGCGCGTAATCGGGGCGTTTCAGATAAGCATCGGCAAGCAGTGTGTAATCCCATTCTGTTTTCATAATCTCCCCCTTGGGGTTGGGCGCTATTCCCTCAGCGGGAAAGACGCCGGTTTGGTTTGCGCTATCCATGCGCGGGTGAGATACTCGGCCTCGATGACCGGCGTGTCTCTGGTTACTTCCTTGATATGGTCGATGAAGCGGGCAAAGCGTTCTTCTCCTGCCTGTACGCGTATATCGTTGACCGATTCCCACAGGCCGATATAGCGTTCCTGGGACTGTTGTTCGGTATGCCGTCCTTCCACATAGAGAACGTCGGTAAATTCTTTGCGGCTGCGCAGGCGATCCGTCAGAGTATTGCAGAATTCGGAACGGCCGGAGGACACGCGCTTGAGTTCCGGCACAAGTTTGTGCAAATAGTCTTCGATTTCCACCAGCAGCGGGTTGGATTCAAAGCGCCGGGTATTCCAGAGCGCCATGAACAGACCGCCGGGTTTGAGGATACGCCCAAACTCTTTTACTGCCGCGTCGAAGTCCGGCCAGTGGAAGGAAGACGCCATGCAGACCAAATCACAGGAGTCTGCGGGCAGACCGGTATGTTCAGCGCCGCCTTTTCGCCAGAGGATATCGCAGCCAGCGCTTTGCTTTTCTCCGGCCTTGCGCATGGCATCGTTGGGTTCCACGGCGATCACATGTACGCCGGCGGATGCCAGCTGGCGAGACCAGATGCCTGTGCCGGCACCTGCGTCAGCGCAGGTCAGGGCCGCAGTTGTCTCTCTCTCTCTCTCTCTCTCTCTCTCTGCAAGAGACAGAAAGGCGTTCAGAACAAAAGGCGAATAGCCGGGGCGGTAACGAGCGTAGTTATCCGCCAGCGCCGTAAAATCTCCGTGTTTCATGGAGCCTCCCTTAGCGCCAGTCGTGGGACCAGTGGCCCCGTGCCAGCGCGTTTTCATAAGCCTGCAAATCGCCTGAGCTGTCCGCTTCGCACCATTTTCCGGCGACGGGCACTGCGCCGACGGGTACGGACTGCGCCAGGAGCAGGCGTAAAAAGCTTGTCATATCGGTTTTGTCCACAGCCTCGCCCAGAGAAGAGCAGAGCCGTACCGCCGTATCCCAGCCGGAAGGACTGAAGCAGAGCAGGCCCATATACTGGCCGTGGATATCGTCGAGGGAGTGCGGTTTGCCTCCGATCTCCCGCAGCAGGCCGTTTTCCTGATGGAAGGTCTCAGCGTCCAGCAGAGGGTCGCCGAAGCGCAGTGTCCACAGTGCCTGCCATGCCGTGTCATAGGTGATGGCTATATCCGAAGGACAGTCCAGCAGCTTGCGCACATGATCCGAGTGGTACACGATATCCGAATAGGACACGACCAGGCGCTCAATGCCGTGGGCGAACACGTCGCGGGCAAAGCCGTCCGCGCACATCAGGGTGGACAGCATGTTGGTGTGTTCCCAGCGCGGATTTTCTGTCGTTTCGAAAGGACCCTGGATGCACGAGGCCGCATAGCCGCGTACCACGAGGAGGCGTTCAAGGCCCGCGCCGCGAAGAGCGGCCACCTGCCATGCCAGCAGCGGCTTGCCCGCCAGTTCCACAAGACACTTGGGATGCTCCGAAGTCAGGGCCTTCATGCGCGACCCTCGCCCCGCCGCCAGTATGATGCCTGCTGTTTTCATGCTTTCTCCTGCAGCAATGCCTGAAAGAGATGAATGTCGTGCGTCTGAGCCGTTGTTTCCCGCTCCGGATGCCAGAGTATGCCCATGATCCTGCCATCGCTACGGCAAAAGCCTTCCACCGTGCCGTCGCCGGCAACGGCCCAGGGCGTCAGAGCTGGAGCGAGATCTTCCTGCCGTATGGCACAGCTATGATAGGAGTTGACCTCCACGGATGCTCCGGCCCGCATGGGTGCGCCATCGCAGGAGTACGTCTGGAGAGCGTGACGGGTACGCACATGAGCCGTGCCGAAGCCTGGAGCTACGCGCCCGCCCAGAAGCAGATTGAGCACCTGCGCGCCGCGGCATACACCAAGGATGGGGAGCTGCCGCCGTTCCGCCCACCGAACCAGCGTTTTTTCCGTGAGATCCCGTTGGGGGAATACCCCCCAGTCGTCGCCGCCGCTGAGTATCAGCCCGGTCAGAGGAAGTTCCTGAACAAGCCTTTCAACGCTTTCCCCGATATTGGGCACGGGGAATACACGCATTCCCGGCAGAGCGGTCTCCAAAAAACGCCACCAGTCATGGGCCAGAGCGTCGCGGACTTCTTCTCCTCCGCCGGGATAGATGTGCCGCGTCATGCGCATGGAGATTGCGATCATGCTCCTTCTCCTTGCTCAATACGCCTTGAGTACGGATACCCGCGGATCAAGCAGCACCTGCTTCGCCCCGGACACGGTCAGAAAGAGCTGTTCTCCCACACCGATGGCTGCGGGCAGTCCGTATTCTGCACAACGGATGGCCATATGAGAGTTGGCTCCTCCGAACTTTGTGACCAGGCCCGCGAAAGGCCGTGTGAATATCCAGTCAAAGC
>NZ_CANRLT010000002.1 GCF_947631555.1 uncultured Mailhella sp.
CGTTCTGACATACAAATCCCCATCTGTTTACAAAGTTCAGCCTAGCGGGGCTTTCTTACTTTGTCCACCTGATGGGGAGCATATCATTGAACAGGGCCTGCGGCGGGGGATAAAACTGGTGGGCGGTGAGGGACTTGAACCCCCGGCAGTCGGTGTGTAAGACCGATACTCTACCATCTGAGCTAACCGCCCTCTGACATTTTTCTAGGGTAAGAGTCCGCTTCTGTCAAGCTATCGCCGTGCCGTCTGCCGCAATGTATACAGCGTCTGTTTCAGCGGCGTTCGTTAACAGCAGGCTCGGCCTTTTTTGCGAACACTTGCCTTCTAACCTCTGAAAAACAGACTGCCTTTGTCGCCAATTCCGGCTGAACAGCGTCTGCCAGATCGTGCCCTACCAGCCTCTTTCGGAGCTTCCAGGCGTAGCACCGCACGCTTTTCCTCCGCAGTTCTTTGCCGGAAACTCACCCTGAACCACGTTCAGACCGGCTACCTCAAAATGTTTCAATCCACAGTCGCCCCATCCGCCAACTGACTCCGCAACCGACGGATAGGGGCCGTGCGGATTGCCCCTCCCTTCCCCGCTTCGGCGGCGTGACCATGTTTGCCGGCAGAGCCGGACAAACACGCCGCCTGCGCTATCAGCTCGCTGACGCTCGCGCCTCCGGCGGTTAAGGGAGGGAAAGGTTACGGAAAAGGATTTCAGCAGCTTCGCCGTTTTGTCAACTATTCTTTTCCCCCTGAAAGGGAGAGGTCTCAAACCACAAAGGAATTATTGATGAGTGCCGCACTCGTGCCCACCCTGTTGATTTCGCTCTCCGTGAATATTCAATGTGCAGAAACCCCACGGAGCATTCGCCCTTCTGACAAAACTGCTTACAGCAAAGAGGATCATGCTCCGGCGACTGGCAGTCCCGAACTCAGCAGCGCGGGCTAGGCGTCCATCGGCTGATATTCTTCTGCGACGTACTTGTGGATGACCTGCATGAGCAGCCTGATGTCCAGCGGCTTGGAAACGTGGGCGTTCATGCCGCTCTCCAGACATTTCTGCACATCATCGGAAAAGGCGTCCGCAGTCATGGCGATGATGGGGATATTGGCGTCCGGTCTGTCGAGAGCGCGTATCGCCCGTGCAGCCTCGTAGCCGTTCATGACCGGCATCCGCACGTCCATGAGGACGAGATCGTAGTATCCCGGCTTGGACGCGCTGAACTTTTCCACGCCGGCCTTGCCGTTTTCGGCCCAATCCAGAATGAAACCGCGCTCAGAGAGGAGCACGTTGGCGATCTCCCAGTTGAGTTCGTTGTCCTCCACCAGCAGTATATGGCTCGATGAATACTTCTTCTCTTCCTGCGGCGCCGCCTCTTCCTTCGGTTCATTCTGCAAGCCCATGAAGGGCCGCAGTCCGTAAAACAGCGTAGACTTGAACAGCGGCTTGGGGATAAAGCCGGAAACACCCGCATTCCGTGCGGCTTCTTCGATCTTTGCCCAGTCGTAGGACGAGATCAGCAGAACCGGAACCTTGGGCTTCAGCAGACTGTTGAGCTGACGGGCCGTTTCGATCCCGTCCAGTCCCGGCATCTTCCAGTCGAGCAGAATGATGTCGTAGTCACACCCCTCCTCATGGTTCCGCGTGGCCATGGAAATGGCGGTCATGCCGTCCGGCGCGCTTTCCACCGTCACGCCCAGTTCCTGCAGGGCGCGCGTCGCGGTATAGCAGAGCGTTTCATCATCATCCACCAGCAGCACATGCCTGGGCGGCAGTATCATTTTCTCATCTTCGCTGCCGTCCGCCCGCCGCGTATCCAGAATGATATGAAATTCCGTTCCCTTGTTGGGTTCACTGTGAACGGTGATGGTTCCCTTCATTTCATCCACGATGTGTTTCGTGATGGCCATGCCCAGCCCGGTGCCCTCGGTCTTGTGCACCAGGTCGTTGTTTTCACGGGCGAAAGGCTCAAAGACCTTCTTCTGAAATTCCGCCGACATGCCTATGCCCGTATCCCTGACCTCGATATGGTTGCGCACCGTATCGTCCTGACCGGGAATCGGCTCCTGATGCAGACTGATCTGTATGGAACCTCCCGGAGGCGTGAACTTGATGGCGTTGGACACCAGATTCAGCAGAACCTGATGCAGGCGGACGCTGTCGGAATAGACACTCTCTGTCAGAATGTCGTGGATATGGATGTCGAAATCCTGATTCTTTGCCGTAACCTGGGGCTGGGCTATGCCAACAACGCCGTCCATGACGTCTCTCAGGGAAACAACGTTCACGTTGAGCATGAGCTTCCCGCCCTCGATTTTGGACATGTCCAGCACGTCGTTGATGAGGCCCAGCAAATGCTGGCTGGAAAGCGAGATCTTGCGCAGACAGTCCCGAACCAGTTCGTCATCATCGGGATTGGAACTTGCGATGGCCGTAAGACCCATGATGGCGTTCATCGGCGTGCGGATATCGTGGCTCATGTTGGACAGAAAGTCGGTCTTGGCGCGGCTGGCCTTGTCTGCTTCCTTCCTCGCCTGGGTAAGATTGGCGATCTGCCTTCTGGAGAGATGCAGATAATAGAGAAGCAAAAGAAGAAGCGGCAGCGCCAGCAGGACGCCGGCCCGCACAGCCGTATACAGGCGCTCCCCCCAGAGTTTGCTGATGACGGTGTCAAGCGTACCGTAGGGCATATCGGTCACCAGATACCATTCGGTGTGAGGCAGCTGGGAATAGTGGACGCGGTGCCGCTGCCCGTCCAGGTACATGAACACATCGTAGTCGCGGCCGCGGCTGATGTTGGCCTTCAGGGAATCGGCCAGCCTTTCAGCGGTCTGTCCTTCGACGTTGCCGTTCTTCCTCACCCACTCAAAATAGTTCTGCTCGCTGACGGAGGCGGTGCCGCTGAAGAGGATATCGCCGGTCTTGGTGATGATCTGGGGTGCCGGCATATTCTCATCCGAAGACCCCACGGACAGCGCGTTGGTGAGATATTTGAACGAGATTCCGCCCAGCATGGCCGTACAGGTCTCCCCGTTGCTCATGGGGTAGCCTGCCGATGCGGGATACCCCACAGAGGTTCCCATGACGAGAATCCTGCTTCCGTTCTTTGTCACGCCGATAGTGACATTTCTCTCGCCGTTGTTGAGCGAGCGCAGAAAAGACATCTTGTCGAGGAGCTCCACATGTTCGCCCAGCAGGATTTCCTCATTCCCCTCGGTGGTCATCAGGGACTGATAGCAGAAGGTGCGCACTCTGGCGCGGGAGCGCAGCCTGTCCTTCATTTCCTCGCTGTAAGATGGAACCTCTTCCGGCGGAGTGACGTTGATAATGTTTTCAAGCTGGCGGAGCTTCTGATCGACAACGGCATAAAAACGGAGCTGCATCTGAAAGTTGACAGCGTCCATATAGATATCGCCCAGTTCCCTGGTCGCATTCTCACCCTGTCTGGTCATGACGATGGCGGTATGTATGCAGACGCCTACACAGAAAACGGCGGCAACGATGCTGGCCAGAAGAAAACGTTTGGAGTTTTTTTCCATAAGGACTTCCTGTGGGTGCAGTTCGATTTAAAGCGACTGTTCTCAGCGCTGCGCTCCTGGCTGTGGAAACCGCAAGGCAGTTTGGGAGGACAAAGCGGGCTGTCTTCGTCCCTGTCAGACGCATACACCGGATAGGTTATAGTCTAACAGAACGAAGCGGACTTTGCAAATCCTTCTCCCGCAGGTCTGCCTGTTTTACGGATCTCCCGCCGGAATGCGGCACTTGCCCTTCTGCGCAAATCCTGCCACCGGGAAGACTGCAGGCCCGTATTAACGGAAAACATCCCCCGGCGGAAGCCGGGGGTGCGTTTCCAGACATCAAAAAAGGCTGTCTTTACCGCCGGTCAACCCAAGGCACACACCGACGGCACGTCCGCAAGCACCGTCAGCGGAAAAGGCGGGAAAATTCAGACCAGGTTTTTCTGTATCGTCTCAACCGCCTGGGTATACCAGCGGGTTATATCCGGCATCATGGCCGCAGCCCCGGCCATGTCGCCGTGACGCAGCGTGGCAACCTGCCTGTCCAGCAGAGTGAAAAGTTCCGTAATGGAAAGGTTGCCGCAGACGCCCTTCAGCGTATGAGAGGCCGTGAGTGCTCCCTCTGCATCGTTGTTCGCAAAGGCTTCCACCAGCTTGGGAAAGGTGGCGTCCGCGGGGAATTTCTTCAGCAGACGCACAACGAGAGCCTCGCTCCCCATGCAGCGCTCCAGCATACCGTCAACATCGATACCGCCGCTTATAAGGGTTTCCTTGAGAGTTGCATCCATAGTTATGCCTCTTTCTGGTCATGGACATACAGTTTGGCCAGCTCGTCCTCCACAGAGAAAAAACGATCCAGCAAAAGGGGATTGAAGACTCCGCATTTGTTTCCGAGGATCATGCTGCGGGCCTCTTCCCGGGAAAACGCCCGTTTGTAACAGCGTTCGCTCACCAGAGCATCATACACGTCTGCGAGAGACACGATCTGGGCCCAGATGGTAATTTCATCGCCCTTCAGCCCATCGGGGTAACCACGCCCGTCCCAGCGCTCGTGGTGATGCAGGGCGATGTCGTAGGCATAGAGATAGGAGTCGTGTTCACGCAGCTGCGGGATCTTTTCCAAAAGCTCCGCCCCCCGCTGGGTGTGTGTCTTCATGATGGTGAACTCTTCCGGCGTGAGCTTGCCGGGTTTGTTCAAAATGGCGTCCGAAATGGCAATTTTGCCCACATCATGCATGACTGCGGCAAGGGCGATGCTTTCCTTGTCCGCTTCGGCTATGCCATCGCCCAGATCGGTGTGCCGCAGCAGAAAGCAGGTAATGTCACGGATACGCCGGACGTGTTCCCCCGATTCCCCGCTGCGAAATTCAATGGCGGTGGACAGGGATTCTATCATGCCCTCGTTCATGCGGAGAAGCTTCTGCGCCTGATGGAGCTGTTCTGCCTGCAGTGTTTCCACCTGGCCGCTCAGAATCTTTCTGGCACGGAACAATTCCACAACGGAGTTTACCCGGCGCTGTACAATATGGGGTGTTACCGGCTTGAGAATGACGTCCATCACGCCCAGATCATAGGCTTCCTTGATGATGGCATCGTTTGCTTCACCTGTAATCAGAAAAACAGGGAGCGCCTTTGTGAGGCTCTCTGTGTTCATCCGCCGAAGAACCTCTATACCGTTCATTTCCGGCATGACGACATCGAGCAGGATAGCGCTGTACTTGTCGGGGGTCTGAAGAATGCAGTCAAGCCCGACTTTCCCATTTTCCGCATGGTCGGCGGTATAGTCCTTCTTGAAAATATTTTCGAGGATCGCACGGTTCATCTCATCGTCATCTACAATGAGCAGCACTCCGCGTTCCTGATCCGACTGCAAAGACAGTGACATGTTCATTCCTAAAGGATCACAGATCCGTTATTTTCCTCTGCTGCCGCCTTGTCGTTCTCCGTGCCTTCTCCGATACAGGCTCCAACACGGTCTATGGGTGTGCCGCAGATGTATCATCTTTAAAACGCTTCAAAAGAAAAAGCAAGTACGGCGTACAGGCAGCAAAAAAACGCCAAAACTCCAGCTTCGGCAAGGCTGGGATACTGCCCGTCAGACAATGAGAACATGCCCTGGTAGCTGTCTGAATACGGAGACAAAAAAGAACGGACCAGTTCGCCGAGACCAAATCGGTGGGGGTAAAATGGGTAATCTCTTATCATCATAGTACGTATAGCCTGTTACAGCGTACGGGTGGAACAGCGCCTGTGCTGTGCGCCTGACAAAAGGATGCTTCAAGAGAGCAGGCCAAGCGCCCAAGGAATTATTCTATGTCTGACAAAAAAGAATGTAAATAAAAATGACAAGCCTTTTTCCAATCTTTCCCCTACCCTAAGGAAGCCGTACCGTGCAAAAAAACGCGCTAGTGATGCAGGAAAGAAAGCCCCACCTGCCGAACTTCCCGCTTCTTTCGCCAGGTGATGCTTCGGAGCACTTCTGAACTTTCCCTTTTCCCTATCCAGAAAATTCATGATGTTTGCAACGTTATGAAAAAGGAGCACCAATTTTCCGCCTCCCCCCTCACCCAAAGTTCGGCGGTGAAAGCGAATTTTCCGCTTTCATGATTTACCTAAAAACCAACGACCAAGTGCGAACGCTTAGCTAAAAAAATCAACTCGTATAACTCGTATGAAAAAATAACCATGCCAGCTTGTACGCCCTCAGGCGTTCCCTGACATACGGAAACGCACTTGACTTTTTATTTTACTCGTATATAAAGTCAGTTATAGATATTATAGGAGAGTTAATTGAATGTATTCTTTCCCCAAAAAATATCTTTATACCTTTTCTGAACTACGCAAAGAGGTTGAGGTTCTCCGCCAGACCTTCAATAGAGTGCGCCTCGTTCATCCAGAAACTTGCCAGAGCTATCATATTGGTGAGTACGGCATCGTTCACAACGGGCCATGCGGTGGCCTCTGGAACCGCTCAGGCGACTGTGAAACCTGCGCTCCACGGGAAGTGGTCGCCACGCGAAGCTGCAGTTCCAGACTGGAAACTGTGGGGTCGCGTACTTTTGTCGTCATTTCCAAATACATTCAGACGGAAGGCCGGCCTTTCGTCCTGGAAATGATCATGGAACTCACCTGCATGGACTGGCTCGGCGAACAGGAATACGCCCTCGATGAAATTCGGCGGCTGCAGGAAGAGAACTCCCGTCTCATGCTGGACCCTCTCACCGGATGCTACAACCGCCATTACATGGACACCCTTTTTCAGCACTATCTGCTCGAAGCCCAGAACAACGGTCTGGACCTCTGCATGGCTCTGGTGGACATGGACAACTTCAAAGCCATCAACGATAACTACGGGCACACCATCGGCGATGAAGTTCTGCAGAGCTGCGGTCACTTCTGGATGAAATACTTCGACGTGCGCCACCGCAGCTTCATCACCCGCTACGGCGGCGATGAATTTGTCATTACCTCGCTGGCAGAAAACTACGAGGAATTTTGCCAGCACATCAAGGCGCTGGACAGCTCCATGCGGAAAAACATTCTGCTCGAGGACGGGAAGACCGTTCCCTTCTCCTTTACCATAGGCTGCGCCCACATGCGCGAACTGGAAGAGCAGGGCATCCGCCCCACCTGTGAGACACTGTTCTCTCTGGCGGACAAGCGCATGTACTCCGGCAAGCAGTCCGGGGACTCCGCCACCACGGCCTGAACAAAAACTCCAAACAGGCCAACAGGCTTTAATATTCAGGGAAAAATCGTTTGTCTGAAGGAAAATATCCTTTCCTTCCCTGCGTACGTCTTTTCTCCTCTGGAACAACGTATCTTCAAACGAGAAAAACCTGATGTCCCGCAACGACTCGCTCGTGCCCCCGGGGCCGCTCTCAAATGGCCGCCCGTTTGGCTATGACCAATAAATTTCTAACGATATTTCAGCAAGTTCGAGTTAATGGCACTCTGAAAAACTTTGCCACTATTAATAAACATCTCCCTTGAGGAGAACTTGACAGCGCCGCACCTCCCGAGTAAATACAAAAATTCACCTTGTTCGCTTGGGTCCCGGCACGGTGCCGGACTCGGCGGACCACCGACCGTAAGGAGTTCTTACATGCGCAAAATGGAAACACTGCTGCTCCTTTCTCCGGAGCTGTCTGTGGAAGAGCGCGAAACCATCCTGAAGACACTGGATGACATCATTGTCCGCGAAGGCGGCAGAATGCTCACCGTGGATCAGTGGGGTATGCGCGATCTGGCGTATCCTGTCCGCAAGCAGATGCGCGGCTTTTACGTCCGTCTCGAATATGCGGCGCCTTCTCAGCTCGTGGCCGAACTGGAACGCATCATCCGCATCACTGACGGCGTGTTCAAGTTCCTGACCGTCAAGCTGTCTGACACCGTCGAAGCCGCTGAGGAGGTCGCGTAATGGCTTTCCGCAAGAAGTTTGCTCCCCGCCGCAAGTTCTGCCGCTTCTGTGCCGATACTGAGCTTGCTCTGGATTACAAGCGTCCCGACATTCTCCGCGATTTCATTACGGAACGCGGCAAGATCGTGGCCCGCCGGATCACCGGCACCTGCGCCAAGCATCAGCGCGCCCTGACCACCGAGATCAAGCGCGCCCGCCAAATGGCACTGCTGTTCTACACTTCCGCTCATTCCAGCGAAGTGAAGAAGAAGACCAACATCTAAGGCACAGGAGAGCGATATGAAAGTTATTCTTCGTGCTGATGTGGAAAAGCTCGGTCATCTTGGCGACATCGTGAACGTCAAGCCCGGCTATGGCCGCAACTACCTGCTTCCTCAGCGTCTGGCCAGCCTGGCTACGCCTGCCAACATCCGTGTGTTCGAACACGAACGCAAGAAGCTTCAGGCGCGTATGGACATCCTGCGCGCTCAGGCTGCCGAAGTCGCCGCCAAACTGGAAGGTCTGGTTGTGACCATTCCCATGCGCGTGGGCGAAAACGACAAGCTGTACGGATCCGTAACGCCTGCCATGATTGGCGCCGCCCTTGCCGAACTCGGCGTGGAAGTGGATCGCCATCGCCTGCTCCTTGACGGCTCCATCCGTACCCTCGGCGAGCATGAAGTGCGCGCACGCCTCCATGCCGATGTGGTACCTTCCTTTACCGTCAAGATCGTGTCCGAAGAAAAGCACATTGAAGAAGCTCCCGCGGAAGTCCCTGCTGAAGAGGCCGAAGCCGAAGCTCCTGCAGAACAGGCCTGACGCGCTTCCCCGCGAAGACCGGGCCTAGCATGGACAGCACAGAATCCCTAAGCAGTGAAGCCGCCGCTCCCAGGAGCGGCGGCTCTCCGCGTTTTCCCAGGCAGGGGGAAAACGTCTCTGACAAAGCCCGGGACGATCTGCTCCGGCGCGTCCCCCCTCACAGCGAAGAAGCGGAACAGGCCGTTCTGAGCGGTGTCTTTCTGCGTCCGGATCTGCTGCACGAGATTATTGACGAGGTCTCGGACGCTGATTTCTATATGCCCGCCCACCGCATCATCTTCGGGGCGTTCATGGCACTGTACGCCCAGGGAACGCCCGTGGACGAAGTGACGGTCTTCGACTGGCTGGCAAGTCATTCCCAGCTTGAAGCCGCCGGAGGCGCCGTCTACCTGGGAGAACTTTCCCACGCCGTGGTCAGCGGCGCCAACGCCGCACACTGGGCCAAAATCGTGCGCGCCAAGTCCATGCAGCGTTCCCTTATCACTGCGTGCGCCCAGATTATCAGCAACTGCTTTGACGCCTCGCGCGATGTGCCCACGCTTCTGGACGAATCCGAACGCTCCATCTTCTCCATCTCCGAACGCGCCAACAGCAAAACTTTCAGCAGCAGCAGCGAACTGGTACGAACCGTCTTCGATGCGCTTACGACACGCTACAACAACAAGAGCGTAACCACGGGTGTTCCGTCCGGTTACATCCAGCTCGACAAAATGACCGCGGGCCTTCAGCCCACCGACCTCATCATCATTGCCGCCCGCCCCTCCATGGGCAAGACGGCCTTCGCCCTGAATGTGGCCATGCGCGCAGCCATGAGCGGAGGAGCGACCGTAGCGATCTTTTCTCTGGAAATGAGCAAGGAATCGCTCATGGATCGTATGCTCTGCGCCTGGGGCAGAGTGGAACTGAGCCGCGTACGGCGCGGCTATCTTGAGGACAGCGACTGGGAAAAACTGTCTTCCGCGGCAGACGCTCTGTCCCGCGCAAAAATCTTCATCGACGATACCGCGGGACTTTCTCCGCTGACCTTGCGCGCGCGCTGCCGCCGTCTGAAGGCGGAACATGGGCTGGACATGGTCATGGTGGATTATCTCCAGCTCATGCACTCCTCACGCAACGATTCACGCGAACTGGAAATCTCCGACATTTCCCGCAATCTGAAGGCCCTTGCCAAGGAACTCAACGTGCCTGTGGTCGCACTGTCCCAGCTCAACCGCAAGGTAGAGGAACGTACTGACAAGCGGCCTGTACTTTCCGACCTGCGCGAATCTGGCGCCATCGAACAGGATGCCGACCTCATCATGTTCATCCATCGCGAAGACGCCTATAACAAGAAAAACGACCGGGCCAAGACGGGCATTGCCGAAATCATCATCGGCAAGCACCGCAACGGTCCCACGGGGACTATCGAACTGGCCTACCGGCCTGAATTCACGGCCTTCGACGATCTGGAACGCACCTATATCGAACCTTCGGAAGTACAGCCCCAGTCCTGACGCAGCAGGATTCTCTCCTCTTCTCCGTTGATCGGCGTTCTATTTCCAGTAACGGCTTCTGAACCAGCCACAAGAGCTTCCCGCCTCCGGCGCCATGATTGCTTGTTCTTCCGGGGAACACCGCGGCGTATCATGTAAGAATTCCGTGTGCAAAATCATGCTATCGGGGTCAACGCGCCTTCCGCAATCGGGTTATCGCTTTTTGCTTCCTGTTATCGTGGGAAACTTTCCCCGCTCCGGTCACGGTATTTTTCTCACAGCCGTTCTGTTCACCTTGACGGCGTCTGAATCTCATGCCCTTTTGCCAAGTGTGCTCAGGGCAGCATTCAACGCATGCTGTCGCATACAGAAAAGGCTCCGTTCTCCTTGAGGAGGACGGAGCCTTACCTTTTCGGTCAATGCACCGCTCTTTCAGCAATGCACCGTTACTTTGTTACTTCGGTGAAGTCGGCGTCCATAACATCGTCTTCCTTCCTGCCGCCCGGCTGTCCCTGCTGACCGGCGGCTCCGGCCTGTGGTCCCTGCTGCGCCTGGGCGTTCTGGTAGAGCTGTTCCGCCAGCTTGTGGGAAGCCTGAGAGAGTTCGTCGGATGCCCTCTTGATGGCTTCGGTGTCCGTGCCTTCCATGGCCTTCTTCAGAGCCTCGGTTTTGGCCTCCACCGTGGCTTTGGTGGCGGGATCCACCTTGTCACCGAGATCCTTCAGGGACTTTTCCGTGGCATAGATGAGCGCGTCGGCCTGATTGCGGGCTTCGATGGTCTCCTGCTTCTTCTTGTCTTCGGAAGCATGAGCTTCGGCCTCGCGCACCAGCTTGTTGATTTCGTCCTCGCTCAGACCAGAGGAGGACTTGATCTGGATGGATTGTTCCTTGCCCGTACCCAGATCCTTGGCGGAGACCTTCACGATGCCGTTGGCGTCGATGTCGAAGGTTACTTCGATCTGCGGAACTCCGCGCGGAGCGGCGGGAATGCCCGTAAGCTGGAAGTTGCCGAGGGTCATGTTGTCCGCGGCCATGGGGCGTTCGCCCTGAAGGACGTGGATGTCCACGGCGGGCTGGTTATCCGCGGCTGTAGAGAAGGTCTGGCTCTTGCGGGTCGGGATCGTGGTATTGCGCTCAATGAGCTTGGTGAACACGCCGCCCATCGTTTCGATGCCCAGGGAGAGCGGTGTCACGTCGAGCAGCAGAACGTCCTTGACATCGCCGGTAAGGATGGCCCCCTGAATGCCCGCGCCCATGGCCACGACTTCGTCCGGGTTCATGGAGCGGTTCGGCTCCTTGCCAAAGAACTCGCCAACTTTCTTCTGCACCAAAGGCATACGGGTCATGCCGCCCACGAGGATCACCTCGTCGATGTCAGAGGGAGACAGCCCGGCGTCCGCAAGCGCTTTCTTGCAGGGTTCGATGGACTTTTCCACCAGATCCATGACCATCTGTTCCAGCTTGGCGCGGGTGAGAGGCATCATGAGATGCTTGGGTCCGGAGGCGTCAGCCGTGATGAAGGGCAGGTTGATCTGCGTTTCGAGAGAGCTGGACAGCTCCTTCTTGGCGTTTTCCGCGGCTTCCTTCAGGCGCTGAAGAGCCATGCGATCCTGAGACAGGTCGATACCGTACTGCCCCTTGAACTCGTCCACCATGTAACGGATGACGCGCTGGTCAAAGTCCTCGCCGCCCAGGAAGGTGTCGCCGTTCGTGGCGCGCACCTCGACAACGTTGTCGCCCACTTCAAGGATGGAAATATCGAAGGTGCCGCCGCCGAGGTCGTACACGGCGATTTTTTCATTGGTCTTGCGGTCAAAGCCATAAGCCAGAGACGCGGCCGTGGGTTCGTTGATGATACGCTTGACTTCCAGACCGGCGATCTTGCCGGCGTCCTTGGTGGCCTGCCGCTGAGCATCATTGAAATAGGCGGGCACGGTGATGACGGCTTCGGTCACAGGTTCGCCGAGATAGGCTTCGGCGTCCTTCTTGAGCTGCCCCAGAATCACGGCCGAAATTTCCTGCGGGCTGTAGTCGTGCCCGTCCACGCGCACCGCGGCGTCGCCGTTGGCGGAAGCCACAATGCTGTACGGGGCGTGCTGGAGCCAGTGCTGAACTTCAGGCGAATCGGCGCGGCGTCCCATGAGGCGCTTCACAGCGAAAATCGTGCGATCGGGGTTGGTGACGGCCTGACGCTTGGCGGTTTCGCCCACCAGACGTTCCTTGTCGGTAAACGCCACGATGGACGGCGTGGTGCGCCCGCCGTTGGGATTGCTGATGCACTTGGGTTCCTTGCCCTCCATAATGTATACGCAGCTGTTGGTAGTACCAAGGTCGATACCGATAATCTTGCCCATACTATATTTCCTCCTCGATCTGACAAATTAGGGGAAGTGAGCCTTTGTCTTTGTCCGGCCTTCCTTCCATGCAATAGGTAATCCTGTTTTTCAAAGCGTCTAGGGGAAGGGAAAAAATTTTTTGAAAAAATCTCGGCTTTCGGATGGAAAATACTGCTTCGGCGGCAAAGCGTACCCTGGCTCTGCAGGTTTCACGACTTTTTGACACGAACGCCCTTTTTTCCTATGCCTACGGACATGAACGCTTCTTCCGCCCTCTGCACGACTCTGAGCTTCCAGCGCATCGGATCCGGCTTCCAGGAGCTGGACAAGGTGGAAACTCTTACCCTAGAAGCCTTTCCGCCGGAAGAGCGCGTGCCCGCCAAAGATTTTCTGGCTCTTGCGAAAAAGGGCCTGCTCGACTTCTGGGCGCTGCGCCTTGGCGATGCCTTTGCCGGCTACCTGTGTGCCATGGCCCGCGATGGCATGGCCTACCTGTCCTATCTTGCGCTCATCTCCCCCCTGCGGGGGCGCGGTCTGGGCAGCGCCGCACTTCAGGCCCTGCGGCGGCAGTACTCCGGCTGCGTCCAGATCGTGGATCTGGAACCTCTGGACGAATCAGCCGCAAACAGCGCACAGCGGTTACGGCGGAGAAACTTCTATCTGAAAAACGGCTACCGCCCCACCGGCTGGTTCCTCAGCTACTCGGCAGGTACGTTTGAGCTGCTCTGCGCCTGCGGGAGCTTCGACAGGCTTCGCTTTCAGGCGCTCCTCACCCTTCTTCAGCACGAAGTCCCGGAATTTCACCCCATCCTTTCCCAAAGGGACGGACAGGTCTGAACAGTAACGCTAAACGTCAGCGGGAAGCGCGTTCCAGTATGCCGAGCACGGTGTCCAGCTCGCGCACGTCAAGCTGCCCGGGCGCACTGGCTGCGGCCGCGGCGCCGAATGTGGCAGCGCTGCCGAAAATCTGGCCGGCCACGCGGCTGACGACGCCCAGAGGCCCCATGCTCATGGTGATAAGCGGGCGCTTTGCGTTGTCGGCCATGCGCCGCGTCGCTTCCAGAAGCGTCAGCACATCAAGGGGACGGCGGGGCATGACGGCTATTTTGAGGATATCTGCGCAAAGCTCGTCCTGCATGACGGTCAGACGCCGCACGATCTCCTCACTGGACGGCGTGGCGTGAAAATCGTGATTGCTCGCCACCACGGGCACACCGTGGCCATGCGCACGGGCAATGATATCCTTTGACGACCCGCTGCGGAAAAACGCCTCCACATCCAGAAGTTCGATCTTGCCGCTCCTTGCAAGAACATCGCAGAGTTCCGCGTAGCCGCCGTCGCTGATGGGCCGTGCCCCGCCCTCGTCCGCCGTGCGGAAGGTGGCGAGTATGGGCAGACGGCAGACACTGCGCAGTGCGGCCAGCGTGTCCAGAATTCTGTCCATCTGCGGCGTCCCGGCTTCGTCCACGGCCTTGTCCAGCATATCCACACGCCATTCGGCCATGTCCACGGGCAGGGCCTGCAGTGCCGAAGCCCCGCGCACCAGACTTTCCCTGTCAGACGCTGTGAGCGGCGCGATGACACAGGGGCGGCCCCTTCCTATTTCCAGCATTCCAACCCGTACTGTCTCCACCATCAGCTCCCTTGCTCTCGTGCAGGCCGCCTGTTCTAAACATTCCGGCGCAGTCCGGCAGCCGCCTCCCCAGGGACAAGAGTCCGCATTCTACAGGAGACGCTCCCGTAAAAGCGCCAGATAAGCACCTTCCGAGGCAAAAAATTACGCAGAGGACTAAGCCCAGCTGTCGTCCGCTTCATCCAGCACGGTGTACGAACGCACGTGGAGCTGACTGCCTCCGTCCTTCTCAACGATACTGCACAGCAGCTCGACAGGCGCACCCACCTTTTCGGCGAGGTCGCTCCCTGCGCCGCGGGGAGAGATGGGCCATTCCCGGCCTTCGTTGTCCAACAGAGCTACGCGGCAGACGCTGCCGTCCATGGGAGAAAGAGATCCTCGAAGCGTGACCGAAGCGGAACTCATGCGAAAAACCTCGATACAGCTGATTCTACTGCCGTCTGAAGACGGGCTGAAGGTTGACCCAGAACATGAGAGAGACCTTGTACTGTGTTTGTTCCAGTTCAAAACTCTTGTCAAGAGCCGCCCCGTGTGTCTGCTTCCAAAGACTCTGCCATTGACCGAAAGCGTGCCGCGGGGTAGGAACATGCATGGACGCGGCGCAAAAAGGCGCGCCCTCCAGCCATTCGTACCTCTGCGAGGCCGCCATGCTCACCACCCAGGGCATTTCTTCCCAGCTTTCGGCGCAGCGCGAGCTGCCCATCGGACTTTTCGACTCCGGTGTGGGCGGGCTTACCGTACTGCGCGCCATGCGGGAACAGCTCCCCAACGAATCCTTTCTCTTCCTGGGCGACACCGCCCGCGTCCCCTACGGCAGCAAGAGCACCGAGACCGTGCAGCGCTACACGCTGGAAGCCACCGCAAAACTGGTGGAACGCGGCATCAAGCTGCTGGTCATCGCCTGCAACACGGCCACAGCCGCGGCCCTGCCCCTGCTCCGCAATGCCTATCCTGAAATCGACGTGGTGGGCGTGGTGGAACCGGGGGCCGAAGCCGCCTGCCGTACGACCCGCAACCGACACATCGCCGTCATCGCCACCAGCGGAACCATTCGCAGCCGCGCCTACGAAAAGGCCATTCTGCGGCGTCTGCCCGACGCACGGCTGGAAGCCCTCCCCTGTCCCCTCTTCGTGCCCATGGCGGAAGAAGGGCTGGTGGAAGGCCCTCTGGCCGAAGGCATAGCCGCCCGCTACCTCGATGAACTCTTCCGCATTCCGCGGGAACAGGGCCGGGAAACGCCCGACACGCTCGTGCTGGCCTGCACCCATTTTCCCCTGCTCAGAGACGCCATAGCCCATGTCGCAGGCGAAGGCGTGATGCTTGTGGACTCCGCAGGCAATACCGCGAGAGAGGTGCGGGATCTGCTCCAGAAAAAACATCTGGCCCGCGGTTCCGGCCCTTCGGCGGGCATTGCGCTCTGTCCGGGTTCGGCCCGCTTTCTGACCACGGACGATGTGCCCCGCTTCACCCGTCTGGGCGAACAATTCCTGGGCATACCCATCGCCCCGTGCACCGTGGAACTGGTGGGCCTCTGATGCCGCGTCTCAAGCTCACACTCGCCTATGTCAGCACGCGCTATCACG
Source organism: uncultured Mailhella sp. (assembly GCF_947631555.1). Taxonomy (GTDB): domain Bacteria; phylum Desulfobacterota; class Desulfovibrionia; order Desulfovibrionales; family Desulfovibrionaceae; genus Mailhella. The sequence goes on from NZ_CANRLT010000002.1 coordinate 15,747, forward strand.
GCTGGCAGATTCAGGCGTGGAAGGACAGGGAAGACCCGCCCACGGTTCAGGCATTCGTGGAAAAGGCCGTTTCCCATGTGGCGGGACGCTCCACCCACGTTCAGGGCGCGGGCCGCACCGATGCCGGTGTCCACGCCGATGCTCAGGTGGCCCACTGCGATATTCCCGAAGACCGCGCCCATGTGCGCTGGCAGCTCGCCCTGAACACCCTTCTGCCTCATGACATCCGCGTTCTGGACGCCCGCATCGTGCCGGACAGCTTCGACGCCTGCTTCAGCGTGAAGCGCAAAGCCTACACCTATTCCCTGTGGCTCGATTCCCTGTACACCCCGCCCAGGCTCTATCCCTTTGTCTGGGCCTGCGGCCCCTTCGACCTGGACCTTTTTGATGCCGCCGTTCCGCACCTCGTGGGTACGCACGACTTCGCCAGTCTGCAAAACGCGGGCACGCCGCATAAAAGTACCGTGCGCACACTCTACGCGATTACCCGTTCCCCGGCACGTACGCCTGAAGCGGCGCTGCCTCCCGGCTGCCGGCAGATTGACGTGCGCTTCGAAGCCAATGGCTTTCTGAAACAGATGGTCCGCAACCTCGTGGGTCTCATGGTGGCCTGCGGCCGGGGACGCTTTGATCCTGAACGTATCCCCGAACTTCTGGCCTCCGGCGACAGGCGTCTGGCTCCCTTCACCGCCCCGCCGCAGGGCCTGACCATGAGCAGAATCTGGTATGAGAACGAATCGCCGGGTGTCAGCCTTCCAGTCCCTGAGACTTCGCAAGACCCGACGGATAAGGACTGACCATGCCCTGCTGGACGGTTCTTCCCGAAGAAGAGGGCCTGCGGCTCGACCATGTGCTCCAACGGCTGCTGCCGGACATCGGGCTGCGGGGCCGCCGCCGCGCCTGCGCATCGGGACTGGTTACGGTGAACGGCCGCCCCGTACGGGAAGCCTTCAAAGTCCGGGCCGGGGACCTCGTGGAAACCATGCCCGAGCAGCCCTTGCCTCCGGCAGATGAGACCGCCGGCAGCGCCGCTCTTTCTGAAGATGCAGCCCGCGTTCTCAAGATCCGACCGCCTCTGGCTTTTCTGTACAAGCCTGCCGGTCTGCACAGCGTCTCGCTGGCGGGCAGGCCCTGTCCCAGCCTCGAACGGCTCCTGCCCCGCCTCCTGGGAGTCCCCAAAGCTCTGCTGCTGAACCGCCTGGACTGCCCCACGTCGGGCATCGCTGCGGCGGCGCTGGACAACCGGGGAGAAGCCCTCTACCGCGAAGCGGAAAATGCGGGCCGTCTCGAAAAGCGTTACCTGGCCCTTCTTGAAGGAGAACTTCCCGAAACGCTTCTTGCGGACATGCCGCTGAACTGCAGCGGCGGAAAACATGTCCGCGTTCTGTCCGCCCGCGGAGCTGCTCCCCTGCGTCAGACTCTCATCACGCCTCTGGCTCTCCTGGACGGCTCGGCGCTCAAGCCGCTGACCGCACTCCTGCCCATCCTCAAAAAGGGACGCCCTCCCGCAGCTGTCACCCTGGCTGGATGCGTCATCGCCAAGGGAGCGCGTCACCAGATTCGGGCGCACTGCGCAGCGCTGGGTTTTCCCCTGCTGGGCGATCGCCGCTACGGATCCTGCCTTCAGCCTGAGGACGGCGAACGCTTTTTTCTGCACCACGCGCTTCTGTGCCTGCCCGGTCTGCGCATCCAGGCCCCTGTTCCGTGGCTCGCCGCTCTGGAAGCAGCAGCTCCCGGTCTCAGCCTCCGCATCACTGACTGGCTCGCCCTCCCCGCGGGGACACACACGTAAAAAAGACGCCGCGTTCCGAAGAAAACGGCGTCTGCCGGGGCATCCTCATATCATTCTTTTGTGCTACAGGCGTTCCCGCTCACGCTCCTGCTGACAGGCAAGGCAGAGTCCTACGCCGGGAATGGCCTTGAGCCGCGCCTCAGGGATAGGCTCTCCGCACTCCCGGCAGCAGGGTTTGCCGTCAATCCACTCCGGGCCTTCCTGAAAGTCCATCTGAACCGCCTGACGTACCGCGGCCTCACGTTCGATGCGTTCAAATTCCGTAGCCTGATCAAAAACATCCATAAATTTCTCCTGAATATCGGCCGTACCCTCCGATTCCGGGGGCAAGACCGGACGTGTCCGGACGTCTGAAAACTTTCTTCCGGCGGGCGTTGGTATCTCCGCAGAAAGAGAGACAACGAACCCCGGCAGGGATCGCGTCTCCAAAGCTGAGGTTTTGCTGTTTACCGAAGACAGGACGGTGCCAGAAGCCTGTCTGCGGGGATCTTGACGACCAGTTTCCTTACCCTGCCGCCGCCCGCCTTCACGCCGGGCATATGAGCCTCTCCCGGCAGGATAAGCGCGAACAGGCCGGGCACAAGATGCACCCGCGTCCCTTCGGGCTGCCGGGCATAGAACACGAGGTCGCGCCCGGCGTCGTTCTCCGTTTCGGTTTCGCCGCCGCAGAGGGGAAGGACTTCGAGATACTCATCCCCTTCGAGTACAGCCTGGATATCAGCCATGCGCATATGGCTCTCATAGCGGGCCTCCGCTCGTTCACGGAGCGTATCGACCTTCACCGTGGCCGTGGCGCCTCCGTTTTCCACGCCTCCCGCCAGCGGATAGACGCCCTCTGCAAGTCCGCCGGCTCTGCCAATGAGTTCCAGAAGCTCCGGCATGAGCCTGTCCCAGAGCGGGCCCAGCGCGTAGTCCCGGCCGCAGGCAAACGTATCAACGATCATCGTTCTGCCTCTCCTCTCCCGCAGGAGGGGATCCCCGTCCTGCATGATGTGCAGAATGCGCGGCCTGCGGAGCCTTGTCAAGATCTGCGGCGGAAAAGCTCAGGCGCGGCCTTTGGCCCTGGTCTCACAGTAGATGCAGCGGTAAATACGATTCTCCTTGTCTGTGAGCTTGAAGATGTGCGGCAGTTCCTGTTCCGTAGAGGTGATGCAGCGGGGATTCTTGCAGCGGATCACGTTCTCCACCCGCTCCGGCAGTTCAACACGGAATTTTCGATCCAGTTTGCCATCGCGTACAATGTTCACCGTGATTCCGGGATCCACATAGCCCAGAACATCGAAATTGAGGTCGATGATTTCATCGATCTTGATGATGTCCTTGCGCCCCATCTTGCGGCTGCTCACGTTGCGAAGCAGTGCCACGGAGCATTGCAGACTGTCCAGACCAAGGATGTTGTACAGCTCGAGACTGAGTCCGGCGCGGATATGATCCAGAACTATGCCGTTGGATATGGCGTCTATGACCATGCTAGTCCACCTCCAGCAGTTTCAGGATGAGCGCCATGCGTATGTACTTGCCATTCAGCACCTGCCGGAAATACGCGGCCCTCGGGTCATCGTCCACAGCCACGGAGATCTCGTTCACTCTAGGCAGCGGGTGCATGATGCACAGATCCTCACGGGCGGTTTCGAGCTTGGCCGGAGTGAGGACATAGCTGTCCTTGAGGCGCACATAGTCGGCTTCGTTGAAGAAACGCTCCCTCTGGACGCGGGTCATGTAGAGCACGTCCAGCGCAGGCATGGTGGCGGCAAGATCCGTCGTCTCCTCGTAGGGGATGCCATTGCGCTCCATGATGTCTGTCTGAATGTACCCGGGAAGGCGCAGTTCATCCGGAGAAATGAGCACAAACTTCACTCCGGCGTAACGCGACATGGCCGCGATGAGCGAATGGACGGTGCGGCCGAACTTGAGATCACCGCACAGCCCGATGGTCAGATTTTCAAAACGGCCCTTCTCGCGCCAGATGGTGAGCAGGTCGGTCAGCGTCTGCGTGGGGTGATTGTGGCCGCCATCGCCCGCATTGATCACCGGCACCGTGGCGCGCATGGAGGCCACCAGCGGCGCGCCTTCCTTGGGGTGACGCATGGCAATGATGTCGGCAAAGTAGCTCACCACGCGCACGGTATCGGCCACACTCTCCCCCTTGGCCGCGGAGGAACTCTGTGCTTCGGAAAAGCCCAGCACGCTTCCGCCAAGCTCGTACATGGCCGCCTCGAAGCTGAGGCGTGTGCGCGTCGAAGGTTCGAAAAAGAGCGTGGCCAGCTTCTTGCCGCAACACTTCCGGGCGTACCGGTCAGGATGCGCGATGATGTCCAGCGCCGTGGTCAGAAGCTCGTCGATCTCCCCGGTGGTCAGGTCGCGGATGTCGATCAGGCTTTTCATGTCACGCTCCTCTCCAGCTCTCGTCCGCGGGATTGTCGCGGAAGGCGATGAGTCTGGCCACGTCCTCCCTGCGGATATAGCCGGTCTCGGCGGCTACGCGGGCGATGACGTCGAAATTGGTCAGGCTGACGTTCTTCACGTTCGCCACGGTCAGACGCTCCAGCCCCTTCTTCATGCCGTAGGTGAAGATGCTGGCCACCCCCAGAACTTCCGCTCCGGCGCCGCGCAGCACCTCCACAACTTCCAGCACACTGCCTGCCGTGGAAATGAGGTCTTCGATGACGACCACCTTCTGGCCGTGTTCGAGCCGGCCTTCTATCTGGTTGCCGCGGCCGTGATCCTTGGCGCTGGAACGTACATAGCCCATGGGCAGGCCCATGATGTGCCCCACGATGGCGGCGTGGGCGATGCCGGCCGTGCTGGTTCCCATGAGAACCTCGCAGCCGGAATAGTGTTCCTTCACCACTTCGGCCAGAGCGTTTTCCACCCTGCCGCGCACGGCAGGGGCCGTCAGTGTCAGCCGGTTATCGCAGTACACCGGGCTTTTGATGCCGCTGGCCCAGGTGAAAGGCTCGTCCGGCCGAAAAAACACGGCCTTGATGGACAAGAGGTCTTCGGCGATCCGTTTTTCACGCGCTTCCATACAGGTCTCCTTTCAGCCGTTCTCGGCGGGACACATGCTTTTACCCTCCGGCGAACAAGCGTGGATGATTCTCGATAACGCCTCCGGCGGTCCGGGAAACTAGCCCAGAAACTCCGCCACGCAGCGGCGGTAGGCGGCCACAGGGTCTTCCGCCTGAGTGACGGGACGCCCCACCACAATGAAGTCCGAACCCAGCTCGCGGGCCTTCGCAGGCGTAGCCACCCTTGCCTGATCGCCCTTCTCGCCGCCCGCAAAGCGCACACCGGGCGTCACGGTAAGGAAGTCCCCGCCGCAGACCTCATGAACCCTGCCCGCTTCCAGCGGGGAACAGACCACGCCGTCCAGCCCCGCACGGCGGGCGTTGGCGGCGTAGTGCATGACGACTTCCTCCAGCGGTCTGTCAATGAGCAGTTCCGAACGCATACATTCCTCACTCGTGGACGTGAGCTGGGTCACGGCGATGAGCAGCGGTCTCGTGCCGTCCGCCCGTGTCAGCCCCCTGAGACCTTCGGCCATCATCGCGATGGCTCCAGACGCATGGACGTTGCACATATCCACATCCAGCGATGAAAGGACGGCGAGTGCCTTGCGTACCGTGTTGGGGATGTCGTGGAGCTTGAGATCGAGGAAAATGCGGTGGCCGCGGGCCTTGATCGTGCGCACGATGTCCGGCCCTTCGGCGTAGAACAGTTCCATGCCGATCTTCACGAAGGGCTTTTCCTCGTGGAAAAGATCCAGAAAGTCCAGCACTTCCTTTCTGCCGCTGAAATCGCAGGCTACGATAACGTCCTTTCCGGGCATAGCGTTCATCTGTGCGCTCCTCCGATAATGTCTTTCAGGGAATCCATGCCGTACTGCCGCATCACATCGGGCAGCTCTTCCAGAATTTTCGGGCAGGCCCAGGGATCTGTCAGGTTGGCGGCCCCCACTTCCACGGCCGTGGCTCCGGCAAGCATCATTTCAATCACATCGCGGGCGCAGGACACACCACCCATGCCGATGATGGGCAGCTTCACGGCCTCATAGACCTGATAGACCATGCGCAGGGCAACAGGCAGAACGGCACTCCCGGAAAAACCGCCCATGGTGTTGGCGATGACGGGTCTGCGGGTGTGCAGATCGATGCGCATGCCCAGCAGCGTGTTGATAAGGCTGATACCGTCCGCTCCAGCGTCCGCGCAGGCTCTGGCAATGACGGTGATGTCCGTGACATTGGGGCTGAGCTTGATATACACGGGCTTGGTGGTGACGGCTTTCACGGCCCGCGTCACAGCGGCCGCGGCCAGGGGATCGGTGCCGAAGGTGATGCAGCCGTCATGAACGTTGGGGCAGCTTATGTTCACCTCAATAAGCCCTACCTGCTCTTCTTTGTCGATGCGGGCGCAGGTCTCGGCGTATTCTTCCACGGAAAAACCGCCGATATTGGCGATGACTTTCTTATGGAAGCAGCGTTTCAGCCTGGGCAGCTCCTCGGCTATGACCCTGTCGATGCCGGGGTTCTGCATACCCACGGCGTTGATCATGCCCGCAGGACATTCCGCGATGCGGGGCGTGGGGTTGCCGAAGCGCGGCTCCCGCGTCGTGCCCTTGAAGGAAAACGTGCCCAGCATATTGATGTCGTACAGTTCGGCAAATTCATAGCCGTAGCCGAAGGTACCGCTGGCCGGAATGACGGGGTTGTCCAGAGTCCAGCCGCTGAGGTTCACTTTCAGATCTGCCATCCCAGAACCTCCTTCGGAAACACCGGACCGTCCTTGCAGACGCGGCGGCTGCCCTCGGTGGTCATGATGCTGCACCCCATGCACGCGCCGAAGCCGCAGCCCATGCGCTCTTCAAGGCTGAACTGGCCGGGGATGCCCTGTGTCGCCCCATAGAGAGCCTTCAGCATGGGCATGGGACCGCAGGCAAAAACGTGGGTGCAGCCTTCGGGCAGAGCCGCCGTCACGAAGCCTCTGACGCCGAAGCTGCCGTCCACGGTGGTCACGGTAACGTGCGCCCCAAGCTCCTCAAATTCGCGGACGTAGAACATCTCTTCGGCCCGGTTGAAGCCAAGCACCACTTCCGGGCGCGTCCCCGCGGCAAGCAGAAGTCTTGCCAGACGGTACAGCGGAGGCACACCCACACCGCCGCCCACCAGCAGGGGCCGCTCCCCCGCTGCGGACGGATCGAAGCCGCGGCCCAGGCCACAGAGAAGATCCAGACGCGCTCCCGCCTTCAGTGCGCTCATGGCCTCGGTGCCCCGGCCCACGATCTTGTAGATGAGCGTGAGTCCTTGGCTGTCATAGTCGCACACGGAAATGGGACGGCGCAGGAAACAGCCGTCCAGCGCTATTTCCACAAACTGCCCGGGGGAAGTCAGGGATGAGGTGTCCCCTTCGAGGCGCAGAAGATACACGTCCTTCGTGAGCGCCCGATGTTCCGTCACCGTATAGATACCTTGTTTCATATCTGCTCCAAGGCTGCCGCGCCGTCCTCTTCCCAGACGGATTCTCCATTCACCACCGTCAGCACGCACTGCCCCGCAAGACGGCAGCCCGCAAAGGGAGTGGCCCGTCCACGGCTGAGGAAACGAGAGGGATCCACGATCCATTCCCGATCCAGATCGAACACGGCGAAGTCTGCGGCCTGCCCCTCCTCAAGGGGAGAACCCAGCCCGAAGCGCCTTGACGGCTGCTCGGCCATGAGTTCCACCAGCCGCTCCAGTGTAAGCAGCCCTTTTTTCACGAAAAAAGTGTTCATGACGGCAAAGGCCGTTTCCAGCCCCACCACGCCCATGGCGCTGCCCTCAAGGCCGCGGTTCTTGGCCGAGGCTTCATGCGGCGCGTGATCCGTGGCGATCATGTCGATGGTGCCGTCAAGCAGGCCCTCGATGAGCGCGGCGCGGTCTTCAGCCGAGCGCAGGGGAGGATTCATCTTGAAGCGCCCGTCCTCCTGAAGGTCGGCGTCCGTGAAGACCAGGTAATGCGGGCCGGTCTCGCAGGTGACGTCCACGCCCTGGGCCTTGGCCTTCCGGATAAGCGCAACGCTTTCCTTCGTGGAGATATGGCAGACGTGGTAGCGTGCCCCGGTTTCGCGGGCCAGCCTGAGATCGCGGGCGATCTGCCCCCATTCGCTCTCGGAACAGATTCCGCGGTGTCCGTGGGTGTGCGCGTAGCTGCCATCATGGATATAGCCGCCGTGCAGAAGTTCGTTAACCTCGCAGTGTGCGGCCAGAATCTTGCCCAGGCGGGCGGTTTCCTGCATGGCCGCGCGCATCACGGATTCATCCTGCACGCCGCGGCCGTCATCGCTGAAGCCTGCCACCAGCGGGGCCATGGCCTCCATCTGCGCAAGTTCCGCACCCTTTTCACCCACGGTGATGGCTCCGTAGGGGCGCACATGCACCACGGCATCGCGGGCGATGGCGTCAAGCTGCACCTGAAGATGTTCGGGAGCGTCCGGGACGGGGTTCAGATTGGGCATGGGGCACACCGTGGTATAGCCGCCGTGAGCGGCCGCCAGCGTCCCCGTGCGTATACTTTCCTTGCACAAAAAACCCGGCTCCCGCAGATGCACATGCACATCCACGAGGCCGGGAACCATGCAGTATCCCCGCAGGTCTCTCTCGGGCACGTCTCCGAATGCGGGGAGATTCCGCCCCAGGCGTTCGATCCTGCCACCCCTGATGAGAACATCGAGCTGTTCAAAGCCGCTCCCGCGGTAGACGCGGGCGTTCCTTAGAACACCGTCCATGCACACTCCTTTCGGCTTTGCCCCCGGCGGGACCGGAAGCGGCCGTTTTCCCCCACGGCGGCCCGGCTCGCAAAGAGCCGGGCGAAGCCGTCACACTCCCTGACGCAGGATGTTTTCCAGGGCGTCCGCCACATCGGCAAGATCGCTCTCGTCGATGGTCAGCGCCGGCAGGAAGCGCAGGGTCGAACCATAGGTAAGATTGAGAATGAAGCCCTTTTCCAGAAGTTTTTCCCAGACCTTTTTGGCTGCGTCCTGAGGCATATCGAGCTGAACGCCGATGAGCAGGCCCTTGCCGCGCACATCGGCGATGGCTCCGGGCAGCCTCTCGCCCAGAGCGCGGAAGCGGGCGCGGGCACGGTCGCCAAGCTCCGCGGCGCGTTCCGCCAGATGGTCGCGTTCCATGATTTCAAGGACCTTCAGCCCCACAGCCGTGACCAGGGCGCCGCCGCCAAAGGTGGTGGCATGACTGCCGTAGTCAAAACCCTGAGCCGCCTCATCCGTGGCCATCATCGCCCCAAGAGGCAGACCGTTGGCCATGGACTTGGAGCTGGTGAAAATATCAGGCTTCAGACCGAAATGCTGAAAGCTCCACCACCTGCCGCTGCGGCACATGCCGGCCTGCACTTCATCGCAGAGTAGCAAAACACCGTGACGGCGGCAGATCTCTGCGAGACCATCGGCGTATTCCTGCGTCACGGGGAAAATGCCGCCCTCGCCCTGAACGGCCTCGATGAGTACCGCCGCCGTGCTGGGCCGTATGGCCTTTTCCAGCGCATCAAGGTCGTTCCACGGCACGCGGCCGAAGCCCGCGGGCAGCGGCTCAAAGCCCTCCACATGCTTGCCCGTGGCGGCAAGTGTGGCCATGGTGCGGCCGTGGAAGCAGTTCTCCAGTGTGATGACCTCCCAGGCATCGCGTCCCTTCACCTCTTTCTGGTAGCGCCGGGCCAGCTTGATGGCAGCCTCGTTGGACTCAGCACCGGAATTGCAGAAGAAGACCTTGCCCGCGTGACTGGTGGCGAGGAGCTTTTCCGCATAGTCAAGCTGCTCTTCCTGATAGAAAAGGTTGCTTACATGGATGAGCTTGCGGGCCTGCTGCGCCATGACTTCCGCAAGTTCCTCGTTGGCGTGGCCGAGAGCGACCACGGCGATACCGCTGAGAAGATCCACATATTCGCGGCCGTCGATGTCCCAGAGCCGGGAACCCTTGCCCCGTACCACGGAGACCGGATACCGTGAATAGGTCCTGCACATGAATGCCCTTTCCCGTTCCTTCAGTCTTTCAAACGCTTCGCTCATTGTCTTTCCTCTCATGGCGCGGAGACTCGCCAAGGCACATCAGGCCGCACAGCCCGAAGCGCCGCGGACGCCCGCGCCGTCAGCAGCAGTTTACCAGTCCAGCGTGCTCTTGAACGCCTTCGCCAGGGCCTCCACTTCACAGGAAAACAGCGTTTCGCCGCCGTCCTTCACCACAAGGCGGGAGCAGGAGCAGACGTCGCCGAGGCGGGAGGCGTCGCTGCCGAACAGCGCCTCGAAAGCCGCGGTCTTTTCCGCAGGTACCGTGATCAGAAGCCGGCTGGCAGATTCGCTGTACAAGGCTTCAAGGTGGCTCAGCTCCTCGTCGGAGCGCACCCGGGCGAGATCGACACAGGCTCCGAGACGCCCGCCCAAAGCCATTTCCGCCAGTGCCACGGCGAGTCCGCCATCGGACAAATCGTGGCAGGCCGAAACCAGCCCTTCGCCGATAGCCTTGTACACCTTGCGGTAGCGGGCAAGGGCTGACGCTGCGTCCACCTTCGGCACGCGGCAGCCCCGAAGCCCAAGTTCACTTGCAGCTTCGCTTCCAGCCATTTCGCGGCGGGTTACACCGAGGAGGTAGACGGCATCCCCGGACTTCTTGAAATCGCTGGTCATGGCCTTGCTCACGTCGGGCATGACGCCGATGACGCTGAAGAGTACCGTGGGCGGGATGGAAATCTTCACATCGCCCCAGGAGTAATCGTTCTTCATGGAGTCCTTGCCGGAAATGCACGGGCAGCCGTAGGCTTCGCAGAATTCGGCAAGAGCCTGACAGGCGCGCACGAGCTTACCCATCTTCTCACGGCCGTCGGGCGTCTTGGGAGACTCCACGGGGTCGCACCAGCAGAAGTTGTCCACGCCGGCCATGCGGTCGGGGTCGCCGCCCGCGGCCACGGCGTTGCGCACTCCTTCATCAATGGCGTTGGCGAGCATCCAGTAGGCGTCGTAGTCGCTGAACTTGGGGCAGATGCCGTGGCTTAAGACCACGCCTCGATCGCTGTCCAGACGCGGGCGGAGCACGGCGGCGTCGGCCGGACCGTCCCGCTTCACCCCCACCAGAGGCTTGACCACACTGCCGCCGCGCACTTCGTGGTCGTACTGGCGGATCATGTATTCCTTGGAACAGATGTTGAGACGTGCCAGCATTCTGGGCAGCAGCGCTTCAAGTTCGGTATCGGGCAGGGAAAGGCGCTCTTCTCCCGCCTCGCGCTCCTCTTCCCAGCAGGCGTTGAGGTGCATCTGCGGCAGGCCGTGGTGCATGAATTCCATGTCCAGAGCACAGACCGGCTTTTTGCCGTAGGTCACGCAGAGCTTGCCGGAGTCGGTAAAGCGGCCGAGGCAGGTGGCCTCCACGTCCATATGCCTGGCCAGCGCCAGAAATTCTTCCAGATGTTCCTGCGGCACGGCGAGGGTCATGCGTTCCTGAGCCTCGGAAATGAAAATTTCCCACGGGCGCAGGCCGTCATATTTCACAGGGGCCAGAGAGAGGTCGATCTCGCAGCCGCCGGTGTCCTCCGCCATTTCGCCCACAGAGGAAGACAGTCCGCCCGCGCCGTTGTCGGTAATGGCGTGGTACAGGCCCTTGTCCCGTGCGCGGATAAGAAAATCGTACATCTTGCGCTGCGTGATGGGATCGCCGATCTGGACGGCCGTGGCCGGAGAGCCTTCGTGCAGTTCTTCCGATGAGAAGGTCGCGCCGTGGATGCCGTCCTTGCCGATACGCCCGCCGGTCATGACAATGGCGTCCCCCGGCAAAGCCTTCTTGTAGTAGCCGGGCTTGCCGTGCAGCTCACGGGGAAGCATACCCACGGTGCCGCAATAGACCAGAGGCTTGCCCAGATAGCGTTCATCGAAGACCACGGAGCCGTTCACCGTAGGCACGCCGGACTTGTTGCCGCCGTCTTCCACGCCCTTGCGCACGCCTTCCATGACGCGGCGCGGGTGCAGCAGGCGGGGCGGCAGCTCCCCCTTGTAGAAGGGAGAGGCGAAGCAGAACACGTCGGTATTGCAGACGAGTTCCGCGCCCATGCCCGTACCCATGGGGTCGCGGTTCACGCCCACGATGCCCGTGAGCGCGCCGCCGTAAGGGTCGAGGGCCGAAGGGCTGTTGTGTGTCTCGATCTTGATGCACACGTCGTAATCATCGTTGAAAGCCACCACTCCGGCGTTGTCGGAAAACACGGAACGGCAGTAATCGTCCTTGCCCCGGCTCTCACGGATACGTTTGGTCGGCTTCTGGATATAGGTCTTGTAAAGGTTGTCTATCTCCTGCTTCTCGCCGGTGGTTCTGTTTTCCAGCGTCACGCGGGAGGCGAAGATCTTGTGCTTGCAGTGCTCGGACCAGGTCTGGGCGAGAACCTCCACTTCCGCATCGGTGGGATCGGCTTCAAGTCCGTAGTTTGCGCGGCCGGCGCAAACATCCGGACGGGCGAACCAGTCGCGGATGGTCTTCATTTCTTCAAGAGTCAACGCCAGGGTATGCTCGCGGCTGTAGCGCATGAGCGCTTCATCGTCCATGGCGGAGAGCGGCACCACGGCCACCTCGTCACAGGCGGAACCGGACACCGCCGCGGCCTGTGGCTCGAAGCCGGGGCAGTCCCTCCATTCTTCGCCGCTCTTCAGACGATAGCGCTGGATGAGTTCGTTGCAGAGCATACCTTTCGCGATGCGTTCCGCGTCCTCACGCGAGAGCGCCCCCCAGAAGTGATACTGCGCCGACGTGTACACCGCCAGAGAATGGCGGTCGCGGCCGAGCACCAGAGCAGCCGTGTCTCTGGCCGTGCGGCCTTCATTATCGGTGACGCCGGGGCGGAAGCCCACTTCCACAATCCAGTCGGCGTTCGAATCCACCGGGCTGAGGGACGCCTGCTGAAGGACCGGGTCGTGCAAAGCGCCCTGCCGTACCAGCTCCTCCACTTCCTCGCGGCGGGCGCCGCTCACCGTAAAGACCTTGACCATGCGTGCCTGTTCCACGGGGATGGACAGGGCCTCGCCAATTTCATGAGCCACTCTGCGGCCGATGGGATCGGTGTGGCGCGGATGGACGCCAACTTCTATGCGAAAAAGAGCTTGCGACATGTTTTCTTCCGTGGTTTCTGCCTGCGCCCAGGCGTGAAGGACGCAGGTATCCTACACTATTTATAACCGCTCGCCAAGAGCGCAGTGCGGCGCTTCCGGGATTGATTTTTTCTCCGTGCGCGCTACTCTGCCGGGAACCGGGCGGACAAGCCTCCGCTCCATGCTTCCCTTCTGAGGAATAACCATGCCCGCATCCGCCTTCCGCACACTTCGCCCCCTGATCCTGGCTTCCGGCTCTCCGCGCCGCCGCGCCTTTCTGAAAAGCCTGAGCATAGCCTTCGCCGTGCTCCCCGCCTCCTGTGCCGAACCGCGCCCTCTGCCCGGCGAAGATCCCCGCGACTACACCGTCCGCACCGCGGAAGCCAAGGCCCGCGCCGTGTTCCAGGACGTGAAGGTCCGGCTGGATCGTCCGGCCGTGCTCGCCGCAGATACCACCGTCATTCTGCGTCAGGAAGGCAGCGCCGAAATTCTGGGCAAGCCCCGCGACAAGGCCGAGGCCGTGGCCATGCTTTCAAGGCTCTCCGGCCGTTCGCATCAGGTAGTCACGGCGTGCTGTCTCATTGTGGACGGGAAGGTCGAAAACTTCGATGACACAGCGGAAGTGACCTTTGCCCGCTGGCCGCTCTCCGTGCTTGAAGCCTACGCCGACAGCGGCGACCCTCTGGACAAGGCCGGTGCCTACGGTATTCAGGACGGCGGCGCCTTCCTCGTCTCCGGAATCCGCGGTTCGTGGTCCACGGTGGTGGGACTGCCTCTGAACATGGTGATAGAGCGCCTGCTGAACGCCGGAGTTCTCGCCTTCAACGCCTGAAAAGCCGGACGAGATCCGGCCTCTCTCAAAAATGCCTGGGCTTGAAGAAGTCCGAAGGCGGCTTGCAGGTGAAATCCGTCTTGCCGCAGGGGTTATCCTCGGCCCGCAGCGATCCGAAAAGGATAAGCGAGGCCACCAGAAAACCGAGGAAGTCCGCAAGGGGCAGGCTGATCCAGACGCCGTCCAGCCCCAGGAAGAGGGGCAGCACGATGAGCGCGGGCACGAGGAAGAGCATCTGGCGGAGCATGGAGATGAGGCTGGCGATCTTGGCCTGACCCACGGACTGAAAATAGGTGCCGATGATGATCTGCGGTCCCACAAAGACGAAGAGCATACCGCTCAGACGCAGCGCGTGTTCGGAAGCCTCCACCAGCGGGCCGTAGTCGGTAAACATGCGCACGAACAGCCCCGGAACAAGGAGCGCCCCCAGCATACCCAGGAGCGTGACCGCCGTGCCCGCCATGAGTCCGTATCGGAGTGTCAGCCGCACACGGTCAGGCCGGTTCGCGCCGAAGTTGTAGCCGATGATGGGCTGCATTCCCTGCCCGAGGCCGACGACGCTCAGGCCGAACAGCATGACAAGACGGTTGACGATGCCGTAGGCCCCCACGGAGATGTCGCCGCCGTACAGAAGGAGTTCACGGTTGATGACCACGACCACGATACAGGCGCAGAAATTGATGAGAAAGGGGGCCATGCCCACGGACACGATGCGCTTCACGCTGCGGAGGCGGAGCTTCCAGATGCCCTTCTGAAAATGGATGAGGGTGGTTTTGCGGAAGAAATGCCATACCAGCCAGATGATGGACATGGCCTGTCCTGCGATCTGCGCCAGGCCCGCGCCCGCCATGCCCCAGCCCAGCCAGAAGATGAAGACCGGCGTGAAGATCACGATGCCCAGAGAGGAAAAGATGGCCGTCCCCATGGCCGTCTTGGGGTAGCCCGTGGCCCGCGCAAAGAAGTTGAAGCCCAGCATGAGGAAGGACAGCGGTGCGAAGATGAGCAGCGGCAGCATGAAGTCGCGGGCGAGTTCCAGTGTGTCCGCACTGGCCCCGAAGAACAGAAGCATGGGATCGAGGAAGACCCAGAACAGGAAGCCGACACCGATACTGGTTATGGCTTCGAGCAGCACGGAATGGCCGAGCATACTGCCGGCCTTCTCGTAATCCTTGCGGCCGAGTTCGATGGAGCAGAGAGCGGCGCAGCCCACGGCCACGAGCTGGCAGAAGGCCATGATGAGGTTGATGACCGGAAAGGTGACCGCCATGGCCGCCAGTCCCAGATGGCCAACGCCGTAGCCGATGTAGATGCCGGAGATTATCTGGTTGAAGGCCACGATAATCATGCCGACGATGGCCGGTATGGAATAGGAGAACAGAAGGCGCGGTATGCGCTCGGTCTCCAGGACGTTTGTATGCGCTGTGTTCATAGACAGCCCCTGTCCGCCGGGGTGAAAACAGAGAAGGATGACGCCGGCAGCACCATGGCGGAAGCATGTTCAGCGGGCGGGGATTTCCTTTTCTAGCACAAGGCGGGAGCGTTTTCAACCGAAGGGCCGCGGCGCCTGGTTCAGCCCGCGGATTCCCGGACGGAGACCACGGCTTCTTCCTTCAGATCCGGGTGAAGCTCACCCATGGCCTTGTAAAGCTGCGCGAGTGCCAGCAGACAGTCCGCACGCGAGGAAATTTCGGCAAGCTCCGCATCCGAAAGCGCGGACTGCGCCGTAAGCAGTTCGAGGTAGGAGCCGGACTGCACCTCGTAGCGCATTCGGGCGTCTTCGTAGGACTCGCGTGCACTGGCCACGGCGCGGCGTGCCACCTGCACCGAACGGAAGGCGTCCTGCGCGGAGAGCAGGCAGGAGCGCACAGTATAGGCGCAGTCGTTGATGGCCGAACGCACGGCGGCTTCAAGGGAAGCCACCTGCCGTTCCGCCTGACGGGTCAGATGGATGCGCCGCCCGCTGCTGAACAGTGTCCAGTCGATGGACAGCCCCACTTCGCCGTAGGAATAATCCTTCGATGTGTAGCGGCTGCCCGCGGCGTCCAGATGGCTGCCCGTGGTGGACCAGCCCGCCACGGCGGAAAGCTGCGGCCAGAAGGAGCTGCGCACGATGCCGAGATCCTTGTAGGCGATGTCCACGGAATTGCGCGCCATGAGCAGATCCGGCCGGTGCTGCATGGCCTTTTTCAGGCAGTCTTCCAGCGTGCGGTCAAAGCGCGGCAGGGAGAGGTCGCCCGTGTATTCGCCGCTCTCCGCGGACAGATCGAGCAGTGCCGCCAAGCGTGCCCGCCGGATCTCACGGTCGTTCTCGTGGCTGATGACGAGAGCTTCCACGCGGGCGACTTCCACTTCCGCCTGAAGTTTGTCCAGGCGCGGGCGCAGTCCTATGTTCCACGCCATCTTTGCCATGTCGAGCTGAGCGCGGGCGCGGGCAAGAGCACTCCTGGTACTGCGTATGCTCTCGCGGGCCCGCAGATAGGAAATGAACGCCTCCTGTACGGCCAGGGCCGTGTCCAGGCGCGCGGCCTCAAGCTGAAGGAGCTGCCGCTTTTCCTCGAGAGCGGCCTTCTGATAGGAATTGAGCAGATTGAAACCCGTGAACAGCGGCTGCGCGGCCGTGACGCTGAGCGTGGTCACGTTGGGTTCGTAGCGGGTCGGGCGATCCTTGCTGTAGCGCGAATAACTGTAAGATACTCCCAGGGAGGGACCGAAGGAGCTGCGTGCGGCCTCCCGCGCCGAAGCCGCCGCTTCCGAGGCAAGGTGTGCGCTCTCGATGCCGGGGTTATGCTCCAGAGCGCGCATGACCGCGCTCTTCATGGTGAAGTCCGCCGCTTTGACGGGAAACGGCAAAAGCAGTATACAGGCAGAAATTATGCAGAACAGCGGTCGGCCGGACATCGGGTTCCCCTTTTTCAGAAATTTATCCCAAAGGCCGGGCACTGTCTACATTTACGCCTTCTGCGTGCAGTTTTCCATTGCATCCCCGTCCGTTCGAGATTATGAAGAAACACGGACATCACCCCGTACCGGCGCGGCACAAACACCGGACATTTCGGAGCGTACATGGACTACAGCATTATTTCCGTCTTCCTTCATGCGAGCCTGGTGGCCCAGATCATCATGATCATCCTCATCGTTCTCTCGATCCTGAGCTGGACCGTCATCATCAGCAAATTCGTCATTCTGAACGCCGCCGAACGCAAGGCCTCTTCCGGGCTGAACCGCTTTGTGGAGGCTCACGACCTCCGGCAGGCCGTCCAGAGCCTGGGCGGAGACCCCTCCTCCCCGCTCTATTCCGTCGCCCAGCACGGCGTCCGTGAATTCAACAGCGGCCGGGAAGCCGGCGCGCAGGGAGAAATCGTGGTCGAGACCGTGCGCCGCGCCCTGAATCAGGGCGTCAGCATGGAGCTGGATCGCCTGCACAAAGCCCTGTCCATACTCGCGACCACGGCCAACACCGCGCCCTTCATCGGACTTTTCGGCACGGTCTGGGGCATCATGACCTCGTTCCACGCCATAGGCCAGATGAAGTCCGCATCCTTGGCCACGGTGGCCCCCGGCATCTCCGAAGCCCTCATCGCCACCGCCATCGGACTGGCCGTGGCTATTCCCGCCACCATCGCCTACAACATGTTCCTCGGCAAGCTGGACAGCATCGAAACCCGCCTCATCCATTTCGCCGGCGTCTTCCTCAACCGCGTCCAGCGTGAGACGAACACGCACCGCTCCGGCGAAAATCGGTAGGTCTGCGCCATGCCCAGAAGAAAAGGCTTCGTATCCGAGATCAACGTGACGCCCTTCGTGGATGTCATGATGGTTCTGCTCATCATCTTCATGGTCACGGCGCCCATGATGGATTCCGGACTGGACGTGGATCTCCCCCAGGCCCGTCAGGTGGAAAACCTGCCCACGGACAGCGAGCACCTCGTCCTCACCATCCGTGAAGACGGCGCCATGTATCTCGACACCTATCAGGTTCAGCTTGAAGAGCTGGAGGAACGCCTCACCGCGCTGGTCAAGGATCAGAACCGGGCGCTCTTCCTGCAGGCGGACAAGAACGTGCCCTACGGGGCTGTTGTGGATGTCATGGGCCGCATCAAGGCCGCCGGTATCGAAAAGCTGGGCGTCGTCGCCATGCCCGCCACGGAGAACGCTGCGTCCGCCGCTTCCGGACGTAGCAAGCCCCAGCCCAGACGCTAGACGGCAGCCATGCGTATCAGCAGTTTTCTCCTCTCCATCCTGCTTCACCTGGCTCTTCTGGCCTTTGTCCTCTATGTGCCTTTGCGGCCGCCTCTGGACATTACGCGGCCCGTCTATCAGGTAAGCCTCGTCATGGGCGCCCCCGGCGGCGAAAATCTGCCCTCGCCCGTCCTGGGAGCGCGCCCGCCGGTCACGGGCAGGCAGGAGTTCTCCACAGAACCGGCGCCCAGCCCCAGGGCCGAGGAAGCCCCGGCCGTGCCCACGCCGGAACTGCTGCCCAAGCCTGAACTCTCCCAGCCGGAAAAGCCCAGGGCGCCGGAACCCGTCAAGGCTCCCGACGCCGTGGATATTCCCCAGCAGCCAAGACCGGAGAAAAAGCCGGAACCCCAGCCGGAAAAGAAGCCTGAACCGAAACCGGAGCCAAAGCCCGAGCCAAAGCCGGAAAAGAAACCGGAACCGGCCAGAGAGCCAAAACCCGAACCGAAAAAGGAACAGAAACCCGCCAAATCCAGTCAGTCCGATCCACTGGCAGCGGCTCTGGCCGATGCCCGCAAGCAGGTACGCTCCAATGCCGGCACGGGCAGAGGCTCTTCCGCCTCCCGCGCTCTGGCGGATCTGGAAAAGCAGGTCGGTCAGACCGGCGTCGGCGGAGGTGGGGGAGAAGGTGACGGCCCCGGCGGAGGCGGCATCTACGATGTGTACGTCGCGCAGGTCGTGCTCGCCGTGCAGCCCAACTGGAGTATGCCCACCTATTCCCGCACCAACATGGTGGTGCAGGTGCGCATCAAGCTCGACAAGCAGGGCCACGTTCTCGACTGCCGCATTGAACAGTCCTCCGGCCGCCCGGAATTCGATGCTTCGGCCATAAACGCCGTGGTGCGCACGGGAACGCTTCCGCCGCCGCCCACCGCCGCACAGCAGGATCTGGTCATCAGCTTCAATTCCCTCCAGATGGCAGGACGCTAAGCCTGCCTTCCGGTCTGGGAGGAGGTTACGCTTTCTCATGAAGAACCTTCCGGCCTTCTGCGCCCTTTTCCTTTTCACCCTGCTGCTTTCCGCCTCGCAGGCCCAGGCCTTCACCGCGGCGGCGGACACCTCGGCCGGCTATGGCTCTCTGGTCCTCGGGCAGCTCATGCGCGGACTTACGCGCCCTGCTGGGGCCGGCGGCACCTCGCTCGTGGAAATCGACATCGCGCCTGATGGAACCGTTTCCAGCTGCCGCGTGATCCAGTCCTCCCCGTCTCCGGCTCTGGATGCGGCCGTCTGCACCGCGGCGGCAAAAGGCGCACCCTACCCCTATCCGCCCTACGGAGCTCCGGCCACGGTGAGCCTCGCCTTCTGCTGGGACGATGCCCCCGCCGCGTCTGCCTCTCAGTCGATGACCTACGCCGAAATACTGCGCCGGAACATCACCCCGCGTATCGTCATCCCCGCCGCGCCCTCGGGTTCCTGGACCACGACCATCCTGCTCGACATCTACGCCGACGGCTCACTCCAGTCGTGCCAGGTCACGCACCCCTCCGGCAGCGAAGCCGTGGATGCTGCGGTACTCAAGGCAGCACTCCAGCCCGGTTCCATCACGCCTCCCCCGCGGCACGAAGCCCAGCACGTCACTCTGACCTTTACCCTCAACATCCGTTGACGCCTGCACTGCGGAGGTTTTCCATGCGCCATGCCTGCCGTTTTCTCGCTCTGCTTCTGGCGGCCTTTCTGACTCTGAACGCTGCGGCTCCGGCCACAGCAGCGCCCTCCGAAGAGCAGACCAGGGCCGAAAACGAACTCAGCGCCACGGAAAAGGCGAAGCGGGAAGAAGCCCGGCGCGCCGCGGAGGACGCCAAGGCCCTTCAGGAAGCCTGGGACAGTCTGCTCTCCCTGCACGACGCGCAGCTTGAGGGAATACTCAACCACACCAAGAACCTCACCGAAGGCCTGCCCGACCTGTCGAGCAGCGTCCAGCAGAGCCTCTCGCTCCTTGATGACGAGTACCAGAAGCTGAACGCACTCTCCCAGGTCAACGCCATGCCTTCCGACCTCACGGTGATTGTGGAACGCTTCAAGCGCATCCAGGAACGCATCAACGCTCTCATCGCGCCGCTCATGCGCACCCAGGAAGTTCTGGCCAAGGAAAAAGGCACTCTCGATCTGCTCCAGAACTCCCTCACGTCCCAGGGCGACAACATCGGCCCGAAAATCGCCTCCCGACTGAAGGAGGCCACCAAAAACATCAAGAATCTCGAAACGCGCTACACGCGCATCGCCGATCCCGCCCTCAAGCTCGTTGCGGACGTTCAGGCTCGCATGGACGACATCACCAAGGCCATGCCCACGCTCTGGAACGACTACTATCTCCAGTCGTCCGGCCAGTTCTACAACTTCACCGCCTGGACGCGGGACATCCACAATCTCGGTGCGCTCCGGGAACTCTTCTCCCTGCGCCTGTCCACGGAAATCCCCAACACGCTTCCCGCATTCATGGCGGTGATCGCGCGTCTCGTCACGCTCATGGCCCTGCTCGTGCTCTTCGCCCAGGCCCTGCGGCGCATCGCGCGCAAGAAGATTCCGGAGCAGCTTCAGGGCGGCGTTGACCGCATCCTGGGCAACAGCTTTCTCTGGATAGCCCTGGGCGTCTCCCTGCACTTCTCCTCCTGGGTGGATGGCAAGCTCTATCCCGTAGTCGCCACCCTCGGCACCATGTGCCTGTGCTGGGGGCAGATGCTGCTGGCCTGGGATCTCTACGAACTCGACAAGCCCGAACGCGCCCGGCTTTCCCCCCTGTGGCCCATGTTCCCCACCCTGCTCATCGGCATGGTGCTGCTGAACTTCGATCCCTTCCCTCTGTTCACCGGCGTGGTCTGGCTGCTCGTGCAGTGTCTTGATCTCTGGAAGGCCCGCCGCCGCACCCTCCCCGAACACAGTCTGCCCGGCGCCCTCATGCGCCTCTATGTGCTTCAGCTCTGGATTACGCTTCTCGTGACGCTGATAGGCTTCGCCCGTCTGTCCATCCTCATCAGCATGTGCTACACCTCCCTTGCCGTGACGGTCATGCTCTGCGTGTCCATAGTCCGGGTGGAAAACCTCATCGACGAGCATCTGCCCGCGGAAGGCAGCTCCGCCGTCTTCTCCAAGCTCGTCATCGCCCTTGTCGTTCCCGTGCTGCTGCTCGTTGCCGTCACCGCCTCCATGCTCTGGATTGTGGCCTATCCCGGCGGCTACTTCCTCATCCAGCATGTGGCTAACCTGGGCTTCAGCATCGGCAGCGTCTCCCTGAACGCCATCCAGATCCTCAGCATCGTCATCGCCTTCTACCTCACCCGTGCGCTGTTCACCGTGGGCAATACCTTCATGAACAGTATGCAGAGCCAGATTTCGCGCATCTCGGTCTCGCTTCTCGCGCCCATACAGACCGTCTACAAATGCCTGCTCTGGACCTGCTTCGGTCTGTACACGCTGAAGGCTCTGGGCTTCAACCTCTCCAGCCTGTCCATGATCGCCGGCGGTCTCTCCGTGGGTATCGGTATCGGGCTTCAGAACATGGTGCAGAACTTCACCTCGGGAATCTCCGTCATCTTCGGACAGACCATCCGCGAAGGCGACGTGGTGGAGGTGAACGGCATCACCGGCGTGGTCAAGCGCATCAATATCCGCTCCACCATGCTCGAAACCTTTGACAACGCCATTATCTTCATCCCCAACGGCAGCTTCCTCAATTCCTCCTTCACCAACTGGACGCACAACAACCGCCGCGTAAGAAAGGAAATCGCCGTGGGCGTGGCCTACGGCTCCGACGTGGAGCGCTGCCTTTCCCTGCTGCTGAACATAGCCAGGGAACATCCCCAGGTACTGCGCTACCCCGAACCCGCCGCCTACTTCATCAGCTTCGGCGCAAGCTCTCTGGACCTCGTCCTGCGCTTCTGGGTGCGCGAATACAACGACGCTCTGCGCATCACTTCCGAAATATGCCTGAGCATCAACCGCATCTTCGCGGAAAACGGCATAGAAATCTCCTTCCCGCAGCTTGACGTTCACCTCCATGAACCGGACAAGAGCGCGGAAACGGCCCTGCCCGAACCAAAAAAGCAGGGCGAAGAACAGCCTCAAGCGAATCCCGCATCCTGAACGCCACGGCAGCCGAACAGCTAAACAGCGGCAGCGACTGTCCCGGATTTTTTTTGGGGGGGGGGAGAACTCCTGCCCCCCCCGGCAAAGTGCGTGAGCTTCTGCCACACGGCGTCAACGGCGGGCTTTGCGGTTTTCCGCGCCGTGCAGCCTTCCGGCAGCCCTTAAAGACAAAGAGACGGCGGGCGACCGCCGTCTCTTTGTCATGTTCAGTGCCTCAGCCTTTCAGCTTCGACATTTTCCGGCGCATACCGCTCAGGCGTTCCAGTGCCGCTTCCAGCGTGTCCTTCTTCTTGGCGAAGTGCAGGCGGATGTAGCGGTTCTCCGGTTCATGGAAGAAGCTGGAGCCGGGGACAGCGCCCACGCCCACATGTTCGGCGAGCTTCTCGCAGAAGACGACGTCGTCCTTGAAGCCGAACTCCGATATGTCCAGCAGGACATAGTAGGCGCCTTCGGGATCGGTGTGCGGAATCTTCAGATCGTCCAGCCCCCGCATGAACAGATCCTTCTTCTCCGTATAGACTGCGGCAAGTTCGCGGTAGTAGCCGTCCCCGAAGCGCAGACCCGTCACCGCGGCTTCCTGGAGCGGGGAGGCCGCGCCCACGGTGAGGAAGTCGTGCACCTTTCTTGCGGTGTCCACGATTTCCGGCGAGGCGATGATGTACCCAAGACGCCAGCCCGTGATGGAATAGGTCTTGGACAGCGAACTGCACGAAAGTGTGCGTTCGGCCATGCCGGGCAGGGTGGCAATGTAGGTATGGCGGTGCGGCGCGTAGACGATGTGTTCGTAGACCTCGTCCGTGATCACATAGACGTCGTAGGTGCGTGCCAGTCCCGCGATAATCTCCAGCTCCTTGCGGGTAAAGACCTTGCCGCAGGGGTTGGAGGGGTTGCACAGGATAAGCGCCTTGGGGTGCTGCCGGAAGGCGTCTTCGAGCTTCTCCGGGTCAAAGCGGAAGGACGGCGGCTCCAGCGGCACATAAAGAGGCTCCGCACCGGAAAGGATGGCGTCGGCCCCGTAGTTTTCATAGAACGGGGAGAAGACCACAACCTTGTCGCCCGGGTCGGTCACGGTCATCATGGCGGCCATCATGGCCTCGGTGCTGCCGCAGGTGACCACGATTTCGGAATCGGGATCGATGCGCCGGCCCATGAAGCGGGACTGCTTTTCCGCAAGCGCCTCGCGGAAGTTCTGCGCGCCCCAGGTCACGGAGTACTGATGCGGCCCCTGATGCGCGACTTCGGCCAGACGGTCGAGGATGGGCTGCGGCGGGTCAAAGTCCGGGAACCCCTGAGAAAGGTTGATGGCCCCGAACTTCATGGACACGCGCGTCATGCGGCGGATCACCGAATCCGTAAACGTGGCCGTCCGTTGAGAAAGTCTCTGCATGGCGTCCCCCTCAGCGCAGATAGGATTTATGGTCGTTCAGGATATGGCGCTCGTCCAGCGTCTCCTTGATGCGGCGCTGCAGGGTGAGGTTGATCTCCGGCGTGTGGGAAAGGTAGAACGGCCGCTTGTACAGACCGATGCCGTGTTCGCCGGAGGTAATGCCTCCCAGCCGGAACGCCTCCGCGTAGACCTGCCCCAGACTGGCGGCGAGGTCAGTCTTCCACTCTTCCGCGGAACGGCTGCCGCGCAGGACGCAGAGGTGAACGTTGCCGTCTCCGGCGTGCCCGAAGGCCACCATCTGAACGCCGGTCTCCTTCTCTACCTTGTGGACGTGAACCACGAAATCCGTGATTTTGTCTATAGGAACCACAATATCCACGGGCTCCTGTTCGGACGTGGCTTCCACCGCCTTCACCAGGCAGCCGCGCACACGCCAGACCTCTTCCGTGCGGGCGGCATCGCGGATGGGGAAAAAGTCCAGGGCGCCCTGCCGGGCGGACAGATCGTGGAGAAGCTCCACGCGCCCGTCGATATCCTCGGCACTTCCGTCAAGGGTGACAAGGATATAGGCTTCGGCCTCCGGGCAGGGATAGCGCAGGCCCGTGAAGCGTTCGCCAAGTTCCACCACGCTGCGCTCCACGAACTCCACCGCCGTAGGCTGGAGCCCGGACTTGAGCACGGCGGGAACCGTGCGTATGCCATCCTTGAGACTGGCAAAGGGAATGAGTGCCGTCAGGGAAGCCTGCGGCTTGCCCACGAGCCGCAGGAGGCAGCGTGTGATCACGGCCAGCGTGCCTTCCGAGCCGATGATGAGCTGCTTGAGATCCAGCCCGCTGGCGTCCTTGACGTTCTTGCTGCCCAGTTCCACCACGTCTCCGTTGGCCAGAACCACGGTCAGCCCGCGCACATAGTCGCGGGTCACGCCGTACTTCACGGCGCGCATACCTCCGGCGTTGGTGGAGATATTGCCGCCCAGCGTGGCCGTCTTCTCGCCCGGATCCGGAGGATAGAACAGCCCCAGGGATTCCACTTCGGTCTGAAAGTCCTTGAGCACCACGCCCGGTTCCACCGTTGCGGTAAAGGTTTCGGCGTCTATCTCAAGGATACGGTTCATGCGGGAAAGGTCGAGGACAATGCCGCCTGCGGGCACGGTGGAGCCAACCACGTTGGTGCCCGCCCCCCGCGGCGTCACGGGGATGCGCCTTTCCCAGGCAAAGCGCATGACGGCGCTCACCTCTTCCGTGGACAGCGGATAGACAAGGGCTTCCGCCGTTCCCCGGCAGCGTCCCAGCGAATCCGTAAGAGCGGCTTCCGGGATGCTCTCGAGAAGAACGCGCTCCCTGTCGGGAATGATGTCGTAAAGCTCACGCATACAAAGCTCCTAGTTCCATGCCGGCACAAAGAATCCGGCGAAGGTGGTATTGAACACATCAATGACGGCCTGCGAATGGTACGCCTCCACGATGCGCTTAAAGACGGGGTTCTGGGCGTCCGCGGTACGGCTGGCAATGAGGCAGGTGTAGCTGTCATCGTCATATCTGGGTTCCTTGAAGATAGCCTGCGATGCCTTGAAGCCGCTGTCCAGCGCATAGTTGCCGTTGATGGCCGCCAGCGCCACATCGGGCAGCGTGGAGACCACCAGATTGGCATCGATCTCCACAAATTCCAGCTTCACGCGGGTGGAAACGATATCGGAAAGTTCGGGAGCGGCACCAACGCCCTCCTTCAGCTTGAGCACGCCCGCGGCTTCGAGCAGCTTCAGGGCACGGCCTTCGTTGGTCACGTCATTGGGCACGGCCACCTTGTCGCCGTCCTTCAGTTCGTCCACGGAAGAAATCTTGTCGGAATACAGGTTCATGGCAACGATGAACGTGTCCCCGATGGACGTGATCTCGTAGCCGTTATTTTTGATTTCGTTGCGCAGGAAGGCATGGTGCTGGAAGGCGTTCAGATCGATTTCGCCGTTGGCCAGCGCCTGATTGGGCAGGGAGAAGTTGGAGAACTGCACATATTCCAGCTTGATGCCTTCCCTGGAAAGCTCCCTGGCCACGGGAGCCCAGATGTCTTCATAGATGGCTCCGGTAAGCCCGATCTTCACTACCTGCTCTGCAGAAGCGGGAGAGGCTGAAAAGGCCAGAGACAGGGAAAGGACAACGGATGCGGCTATTGCGGAAAGTTTCATGACATACCTCGAAAAAGGTTTCAGTGTTTGCTGATACGGGCCACGAGTGCCCCAAGAACCTGGATGACGGTGACGATGAGGACAAGAATGATGACCGTGGCGTAGATAATATCCATACGGCTGCGCTGCTGGCCGTAGACATAGGCGAAGTTGCCGAGACCGCCCGCGCCCACGGCCCCGGCCATGGCCGTCAGACCGATGAGGCTGATCAGCGTGATGGTCACGCCGCGGGCTATGGACGGCACGCTCTCGCGAAGGTAGACGCGGAAGATGATGTCGAGTCGGCCGCAGCCCATGGACTGCGCGGCTTCCACAAGCCCGCTGTTGACTTCGCTGAGCGCGGATTCCATCTGCCGTGCGAAAAAGGGCACGGTGCCGAAGACCAGGGGCACGATGGAACCCTGTACGCCGATGGCCGTGCCGGAGATCAGGCGGGTCAGGGGCAGGAGGCAGAACAGCAGGATGATGAACGGGATGGAGCGGAACAGGTTGACGGCCTTGTCCAGCACCTCGTAGACCAGCCGGTTTTCCATGAGCCCGCCCCTGCGGGTGACGATGAGCAGTATGCCGAGGGCCAGCCCCAGAACGAAGGAAATCCCTCCGGACCAGAAGGTCATCTGCAAGGTCTCCACCGTGCTGCGCCAGAGCATGGGCAGCGACTTCATGGTGTAGGGAAAGAGTTCAGTGAGCAGTTCTTGCATCAAGGAGAACCTCCACGCCGACATGGATGTTTTGCAGGTACGCGATACAGTCCGCGATGGCCTTTTCCCCGCCTTCGGCAATGACGATAAGTCCTCCCAGAGGATGGTCGCCGATCATTTCGATGTTGCCGAAAATAATGTTCAGATCCACGCCGTAGGTTCGGGAAAGGTAGGAGACCAGCGCACTGCACGCGTTGCGTTCAAGGTAGCGCAGGCTGAGTATGCACTGCCCGGGCCTGAGCTGCAGAACCGGCGACTTCTCTTCCAGAAGGCGGCGGAATCCGGCCATATGGGAGGTCATTTCCAGAAAACTGCGCGTCACGGGCCGGCGGGGAGCGGCGAAGACGGAAAAGACTTCGCCCTGCTCCACCACTGCGCCGTCCTCCATGACGGCCACATGGTCGCAGATCTCCTTGATGACCTGCATCTCATGCGTGATGAGGACTATGGTCAGCCCCAGCTTGCGGTTCAATTCCCGCAGAAGCTGAAGGATGGCGTGCGTGGTCTGAGGGTCGAGGGCACTGGTGGCCTCGTCGCAGAGCAGGATTTCCGGTTCACTGGCCAGAGCGCGTGCGATGGCCACGCGCTGTTTCTGCCCGCCGGAAAGCTGAGAGGGATAGGAATCCTCTCTTCCGGACAGCCCTACCAGTTCGAGAAGTTCACCCACGCGAGCCTTGAGCTTCTCTCTGGAAAGACCGCGTCCGGCCAGCGGAAAGGCAACGTTGCCAAACACTGTGCGCGAAGCGAACAGGTTGAACTGCTGGAAAATCATGCCGATGCGGCGGCGCACAGCGCGCACGTCCGCCTCACTCAGCTGCGTGATGTCGGTATCGTCCAGCAGGACGCGGCCCGAAGTGGGGCGCTCCAGCAGGTTGATGCAACGCAGGAGCGTGGACTTGCCCGCGCCGGAAAAACCGATGATGCCGAAAATCTCGCCGGTTTCTATGGTCAGATGGACGTGTTTGACGGCCTCTACTGAACCCTGTGCGCCTGCGAACACCTTGCAGACGTCTTCAAGACGGATCATGAGGATGCGTTCCTTGCAAAAAACTTGAAAAGAGATCGGAAACAGATTCCGAAGAACGCACGAAGACTCCCAGGCGCAGGAGAAAACAGTTGTTTCTAGCGAACGGGCAGAAGCCCCCTGCGCAGACGCTGCGCCTGGGAGCAAAGCATTCGTCCAAAACGGAAGTTGTGGCGGACGAGCCGTTCAAAAAAGCCTGTCATCTTGTCTTGTCCTCACTTGCCGTTATGATTGCCGGGCGTTCCCCTTTTGTCAAGCAAAACTTTGAGCGTTCTTGGAGGTTTTAATTTATTTTTCATTGAAATTATTGCATTTTTATTTTTACCATCCACGTTTTGCGGAACTTCCAGGTCCTCCCCTGCGGGCAGCGAACTCTTTCCGTTCGTACAGCCCCCCTTGACAGGCGTGGTATCTTAAAGAAAAAGGAAAGCGCGCCCGCCGCGTCAGAACGCAGGCTGTGCGCCCTGGATTCCCGCCATGAAAACGCCGACCGCCCTTCTCCTCTGTCTTCTGCTCCTTCTCCTGCCCGTCCGCGCCCGCGGACAGGAAACGCTCTGCGCCGCGTCCATCTTCCCCATCTGGCTTCTCGTAGAGGAAGTGACGCGGGACGTTCCGGGGGTGCGCACGGAGCTGCTGCTGCCCGCCAGCACGGGCTGCCCCCACGACTACGCCATGTCGCCGCCGGAACGCCGCACGCTGGCCCGCGCCGATATCCTCGTCATCAACGGACTGGGGCTGGAAAGTTTCCTGGGAGAAGGCGAACGGCTGAAAAGCCTCATGAAGCCGGGCGCAGCCGTCATCGACGCTTCGCTTGGCGTCACGGGGCTGCTCCGCGAAGGCGCGCACCCCAATCCCCATCTTTTTGCAAGTCCTTCCATGTCTGCACAGATGGCGCGCTCCCTGGCCGGGCAGTTCGCCGCACTCGCCCCGGAATACGCGCAGCTCTACCTGAAAAACGGCGAACGCGCCGCCATGCGCCTGGAGGCTCTTGCCGAAGAATGCCGGGCGCTCGGCAGCCGCCTCAAGGCCCGCGGCGTGGTGGCCCAGCACACGATTTTCGACTATCTGGCCCGCGACCTCGGCCTTTCCATGGAGGCGCACATCCAGCCCCATGAAGGTCAGGAGCCTTCCGCCGCAGAAATGATCGGACTTGTGCGCACCATCCGGGAAAGGCACGCTGCCGCCGTCATCACGGAGCCGCAGTACCCCGCCCGCACGGGAAAAACTCTGGCTGCGGAGACCGGCATTCCCTGCCTTTCGCTGGATCCCGTGGATCACGGCCCGCAGGACCTGCCGCAGGGAACCGCGCTGGACTACTACGAACGCACCATGCGCAAAAACCTGCACACCCTGGAGAACTGCCTTGGAAGCCGATAACGCCCCGGCCATAGTCTTCGACCACGTCAGCGTCACCTGCGGCGGGCTGAACATTCTGGACGAAGTCTGCGCTGTCGTTCCCCGCGGGAGCTGGACCGTACTCATCGGACCCAACGGAGCGGGCAAGACCACACTTCTGCTCGCCCTGCTGGGTGAAATGCCCTGCCGCGGCCGCATCCTTGTGGGCGGAGGCCGGGGGCTGCGGCTCGGCTATGTGCCCCAGAAGCTGGCCGTGGACAAGGGGATGCCCTTCACCGTGACGGAATTTCTGTCCATGGGCGTGCAGCGGCGCCCTCTGTGGCTCGGCGTCTCCCGCGCCGCCAGGGATCAGGCCGCCGCGCTGCTGGACATGGTACACGCCCCGCACCTCATGAAACGCCGCGTCGGGACGCTTTCCGGCGGTGAGATGCAGCGCGTTCTGCTCGCGCTGGCGCTCCAGCAGAAGCCCGAACTCCTCATTCTGGACGAGCCTTCGGCGGGCGTGGACCTCGAAGGCGGCCGCCTGTTCTGCGAACTTCTGGAAGACCTGCGCCAAAGTCAGGGCTTTACCCAGATCATGGTCAGTCACGACCTGGGCATGGCGGCACACCACGCCACCAACGTCATCTGCCTGAAGCGCCGCGTCATTGCGCAGGGATCGCCGCAGGAGGTGCTCACCGTGCCCGTGCTTCAGACGCTGTTCGGTATGCACATGGGGCTTATCTGTTCGGAAAACCATGTCCACCACGCCGGCGTTCAGGCCTGCGCCGCCGAAACCGAGGAAACGCCCCATGCCTGATCTCTCCTGGCTCTTCCACCTCGCCTCGCTCTTTCCGCTGGAAGGCATGGACATGCGCTTCATGCAGCAGGCACTTGTCGCCCTCTGCCTGCTTGCGCCCATGACCGCCGCCCTCGGCGTGCAGGTCATCCACTACCGCATGGCCTTCTTTTCCGACGCCGTCGGCCATTCCGCCTTTGCAGGCGTTGCCATCGGCCTTGTCCTGGGGGTGCATCCCCACATCTCCATGCCCGTTTTCGGGCTGGCCGTGGGCCTCTGCATCATGTTCCTTCAGCGCTTCAGCGCCCTGCCCCCGGATACGGTCATCGGCGTGGTCTTTTCCGCCGTGGTCGCTTCCGGTCTGGCCGTGGTCAGCCGGGACAACACCCTGGCCCGCGACCTTCAGCAATTCCTCTACGGCGACATCCTCACTCTCACCGAAACGGACATCTGCTGGCTGCTGGCGCTGTTCGCGGCCTTTGTCCTGTTTCAGGCCCTGGCCTTCAACCGCCTGCTCTACGCCGGAACAAGCCGCGTCATCGCGAAGGCCCACCGCGTCCCCGCGGCCCTCTGCGAATATCTCTTCGCCGCCCTGCTCGCGCTGGTGGTCATGTTCTCCGTGTGGAGCGTGGGCGTGCTTCTGGTCACGGCACTGCTCATCGTCCCTGGGGCGGCGGCCCGCAGCCTTGCCCGCAGCGCCGGGGGCATGTTCTGGTGGGCCATCGCCGTCGGCCTCCTGTCCGCGGTGACAGGACTTGCGCTCTCCGTACAGCCCTGGATGCACACCGCCGCCGGGGCCACCATCATCCTTGTGGCCTGCGGCTGCTTCCTGCTGAGCGTCATCGCGGCCTCCCTGCGCAGCGAAATCCGCTGAGCGCCCCAAAGCCTGCCGCCGCGGAAATGAAAGGAACAGGCAAGAAATAGCCCGGATTGTGCCTAGTCCGCCTTCAGAAAACGCTTTAATTCTGGCATTAAGAAAACTTGCCCCTCCTGGGGAACAGGGAAACCCGATGGAAATACCGCCCGTATTGCCAGGAGGCTTTCCCTGTGATTAAAAAAAGAAAAACAGCCGTATCGGTAAAACCGGATTCCGGCTGAAACTTCTGGAGGAACGCCATGAGCCTTTCCCGCCGCGACTTCGTCAAACAGGGCCTTTTCACCGCCGGGGCCGTGGCCGCCGGGCTTGCTCCCAGCCTCGCCCGCGCCGCTTCCGAACCCGCGAAGGTCTATTTCACCAGGGATCTCAGTGCGGAAGGCCTGCTCAAGCTGTACGCTCTGGTCAATGAGAACATCTCCGGCCGCATCGCCGTCAAGCTGCACACCGGCGAGCCGAACGGCCCGAACATCCTGCCTCGGGAATGGGTCAGGGCGTTTCTGGCCCAGGTTCCCGAGGCCCGCGTTGTGGAGTGCAACGTCCTCTACGACAGCCCGCGCCAGACGACGGAAGGCCACCGCAGAACCTTGGAGCAGAACGGCTGGACGGCGTTCACCAGCGTGGACATCATGGATGAGGACGGCGACACGCCGCTGCCCGTCCGCGGGGGCAAATGGCTCAAGGAAGTGGCCGTGGGCAAGCACCTTCTGAACTACGACTCCCTGGTGGTGCTCACCCATTTCAAGGGGCACGTCATGGGCGGCTTCGGCGGTTCGCTCAAGAACATCGCCATTGGCTGCGCTTCCGGGGCGCACGGCAAGCGGCAGATCCACAGCGATGGCCGGCAGACCTGGGCCGGAGGCCCGCTCTTCATGGAACGCATGGTGGAAGGCGGAAAGGCCGTCACCGACCACTTCGGCAGCCATATCACCTATATCAACGTTCTGCGGAATATGTCCGTGAGCTGTGACTGCGAAGGCGTGAACGCCCAGCCGGTGCGCCTGCCCGACCTCGGCATCCTTGCTTCCACGGACATCCTCGCCATTGACAAGGCTTCCGTGGACATGATCTACGCGCTGCCCGAGGACCTGCGCGCCCACATGGTGGAACGCATCGAATCCCGTTCCGGCCTGCGTCAGCTCTCCTACATGAAGGAACTCGGCATGGGCAGCGACCAGTACGAACTCATCACCCTGTGACGCCTCCGCCCTGTCCCGGGCTTTGCTCTGGGAGAGGCTTCGCCTGGGCGGGGCGGACACCGGCGACAGTCCGCCCCGGCATTCCTTACCCGTCAGAAGGTGAAGGCGCGCCGTGTAAAACCTCGCCTGCGGGAAGCCCCTGGCCTGCCAGAGTGCGTCTGCGGGCAATATCACGGCACGGCGATTCGCCGAACATGCGCTTGTACTCCCGGGTGAACTGAGCGATGCTCTCGTACCCCACGGCCAGCGCTGCGCCGGAAGCGCGTTCGTCTTCCATCAGCATCAGCCTCCGGGCCTCGTACAGGCGAAGCTGCTTGTGGTACTGCAGCGGACTAAAACCGGTGACGCTCTTGAAATGCCGGTGCAGGCTCGACAGGGACATCCCGACCTGCCTTGCAAGGCTCTCCATCTGCAGCGGAGAGGCGAGGTTCTGCTTCATGAGCGCGATGGCCTGAACGATCTGGCCGCGCTGCGAACCCCGCATGTACAGATTCTGAAGCAGGCCTCCCTGCGGCCCGATGAGCAGAAGATAGTGCAGTTCCCGCAGGATGATCGGCGCGCGTACCGCGATCTGCTTCGGTTTGTCCAGAAGCTCGGCAAGCCGCAGCATCCCTTCCAGAAATTCCGGATCGGCATCGGCAATGGCTGTGCCCTGTGCGGGCAGGCCGGCAGGACTCCCTTCCGGCTCCATTTCCAGCATGAGATCGGCCAGTGTCTTTCGGTTCAGCTCGATGAACAGGGACAGAAACGGCTTTTCCGGAGAGGCTTCGAGGGTGCTGGCCATGCTTGGCATTTCCACGCAGGAGACAAGGCACTGGTCTTCGCAAAAATGGTATTCCCGGGTGCCGACGACAAGGCGCTTGCTTCCCTGAACGACAATGGAAGCCACGGGCTTCTGAAAGCAGCGCTCCAGGCTGTCTGGCGAATCGTAGCGCACCAGCGTCAGCCCCTCGACGGCGGAGGGGCGAAGTCCCGGCCTGTCCATATGCCGCAGCACCGCCGCCTTCAGTCTGGCGTTGATTTCCGCAAGGCGTTTTCCTTCTTCCATACGGCCTCCCGTCTGAAACGATGATTTTTGGAAACACGTCTTCAACCTATCCCCTTTTTGACGTTTTGCAAGGACAGCGGTAAAAAAAGACAAATTTTTGGCAAAAAATGCTCTGTTGGATGCCACTGCTGACTGATACAAGGAATGCGTGAACGCTTTGAAAGCCCCATCATCTCCAACACTTCATCTTTCCATGAGGAACTTGACATGCAGACCTTCAACCCCTTCCGGCTTTCCCGCCGCAGCTTCCTGCAGTATGCCGCCTGCGCTCTCACGCTGAGCGCGGCTTCCGCCCTTTCGCCCGCCTCCGCCCTTGCTGCAGCAGGCGAAAACCGCGTCCTCATCCTGTACTTCTCCCGTTCCGGCAACACCCGCGCGCTCGCCGAACACATCCACAGCCGCGTCGGCGGCGACATGGTGGAACTCAAGCCCGCCGTGCCCTACCCCGCTGACTACGACAGCGTTGTGGACATGGCCAAAAAGGAACAGGAGGCGGACGCCAGGCCGAAGCTCGGCACGGAAATCCCGGATCTTGACCGCTACGACACCGTTTTCCTCGGCTTCCCCAACTGGTGGGGAACCATGCCCATGCTTTTCTTCACCCTGCTGGAAGAGCATCCCCTGGGCCAGAAAACCGTTGTCCCCTTCTGCACCCACGGGGGAAGCCGCTTCGGGCGCAGTATACAGGATCTGCGCCGGCTCTGCCCCGAGGCGCGGCTGCTGGAAGGCTTTGAAATCCGCGGAACACGCTCCGGCGGCGCACAGGCGGACGTGGACGCCTGGCTGCGCAGCATCGGACTCCTCCCCGCATAGACGCCGCGGCGGGAAAAGCGCATTTCACTCTGAAAAAAAGGAAGAACGATGAAAAGAACGACTGTCGTCACCCTCCTGTGCTGGCTGCTCATCCTGAGCCTGACGGCCCTTGCCGGAGCCGCCGAAGGCAAGAAGCGCATCCTGGTCTTCGGGGATTCCAACACCTTCGGCTACATAGAGGACGCAGGCGGCGTTGTCAGCCGCCTGCCGCTGGACACGGTGTGGCCCGGCAAAATGGCCGCACTGCTCGGCGAGGATTATGAAGTGGTGGTGGAAGGCCTGAGCGGGCGCACCACGCGGCTGGACTGCCCCGTGCGTTCCGGCACCGGGCTCATCCCCGGCGTGGGCATGAACGGGGCCGCGTATCTTCCGGCGGCGCTCTCTTCGCACATGCCGCTGGACCTGGTCGTCATCATGCTGGGCACCAACGACCTGTGCAAGGATCACCAGCAGAGCGCCCAGAATATCGCGGAGAGCCTGGCGGAACTGGCTTCCATCGTCCGCAAGGCCGAATGGCAGCGCCGGACGCACTTTGCCGTGCCCCAGGTACTCATCGTCTGCCCGCCGAAGCTGCACCTTGTGAAAAGCCGGTACAGCGCCATGTTTGAAGGCTCCCTCGCCAAGAGCGAAGCGCTCCCCGGCCTGGCGCAGCCGCTGGTGGAAGCGGCAGGCGCCCGCTTCTTCAACGCCGCCGCGGTGGTTCCCTTTGCCGAAGGCGCGGACGAAATCCACCTCACGCCGGAAAATCATGCGGCTTTGGCCGCAGCCGTGGCTGAGGAAGTGAAAAAGGCCCTCGCCGGCACGCACCCGTAAACGGCATTCCGGCTTCCACGCAGCCTACCTGCAAGCAGAGCCCCTGAGTTCTGCAGACAAAACCCCTCTGCCGCTATTGGCAGAGGGGTTTTCTTTCGGAAGGGAAACAAGCAGTGCGCCCTGATTAATGCACCCTTAATGCATCATGGACGGAAGCCACAGGCTCATCTGGGGGAAGGCCACAATAAGCCCGACGCAGATGAACAGGCCTACGACATACGGCAGCGACGCCTTGTACATAAGCCCGATGGGGACATCAGCAATACCCTTCATCACAAAGAGGTTGATGCCAAAAGGCGGCGTGATGCAGGCCATGTTCTTGACCAGTGTGGAAATGACGCCGAACCAGACCAGATTCCAGCCGAAGACCTTGGCAATGGGCACGAAGATGGGCACGCAGATGAGTACCAGGGGAATGGCCGGGATGAAGCAGCCAAGAAAACAGAGCACGATGATGATGGCCAACATGACCAGCATGGGGGCAATATCCAGAGCTGCTATGGCGTTGGCCAGCACCATGGGAATACGGCTGAGCGTCATGAAGTTGCCGAGGAGGTTGGCGCCGGCCAGCAAGGCAAAGCACATGGCCGTGAACTTTCCGGCATCGTTCAGAGCCTTGGAAAGTTTGTCCCGTGTCATGCGCCTAAGGAAAAAGGCGAGTGCCAGCATTCCGAACACCCCCACGCCGCCGCCTTCCGTGGCAGTGAACACGCCGCCGTAGATGCCGCCGATGACCAGAGTAAAGATGGCCAAGATGGGAAGTGCGGAGTGCAGTGAAGCCAGCGCTTCCGATCTGGGGACGCGGGGAGAGGCCGGCGCTGCCGCAGGATTGAGCCGCGACCAGATCACAATAACCCCGATAAAGCAGAACATGCACAAGAGACCGGGAATGATGCCGGCGATGAATAGTTCGCCTATGGACTGCTCGGCCAGCACGCCGTAAAGAATAAAGGTGGTACTGGGCGGAATAAGGCTGCCGATGGTACCGGAACAGGCCAGACAGCCTATGGCAAGGGCATCGTCATAACCGCTCTTGCGCATCTCCGGAAGCGCTATGGCAGACATGGCCACGCTGCCTGCCAAAGAATCACCCACGACAGCTCCGAACGCGGTACATGCGCAGACACTGCCGGTGGCAAGCCCTCCGCGCCAGTGTCCCATCCAGGAACGAGCTGCACGGTAGAGATCCTGCCCGAAACGCCCCTGAAAACAGACATAGCCCATGAGCAGAAAGAACATCAGCGGAGACCAGTCGTAGCTCGCCACGGTATTGTACCAGAACTGACCGAGCATATTCCAGGCAGCCGTGGTACCACGCATGGCGGAAATGAAAACTCCGGCCGAAGCGATGAGCGCATAGGCCACAGGCATACCTGAAAAGAAGAGAAAGAACATGAACACGCAGCCCCAGATGCCGAGCGTGACGGCGGGGATCCCGCGCGCCCTGTGCAGTGCGAACCAGAGGAAGGCTGCGGTAGTGACCGCGGCCAGAAGCAGCGAAAGCAGCAGGAGTCCGGTTCCGTAACGGTCATGGACTTTCAGGAGAGAGGCCAGAAAATCATGCACGAGTGTGAGGACAAGCAGGAGACAGCCCGCGCAGGCAAGCCAGACGAACGGTGCGACCGGAATATTCAGTGTGGGAGAAAACAGCTCGCACTGCGAGGCGTACTGGCACATGGCGGCAAGGCAGGCCGACACCGTAACCACAGACCAGCATGACGTACTGACGGCAAGCAGATCCTGTGCCCGGGCAGAAAGCTTGGCTGTGACCACATCCATGACAATGTGTCCGCCCGTCCATTGGGCGTGGGCCACCGAAGTGAAGAAAACGATGACCATGAAGAATTCGGTGATCTCCACCGTGCCGCTGAGCGGACTGGAAAAGAAGTAGCGCAGAAAAACATCCAGCGCCGTGATGAACACCATCAGCAGAAAGAAGAACATGCCGAGGGCGCTGACTTTACGGCAGACGCCTTCCAGAGGTTTCAAAAGTCCGACACAGGATCGGACAAGCGTCAGCCCCTGGGGGACAACCTCAGACTGGTTCAACGTCATGTGTAAGCTCCTGGGCGTTTTCGAGAAGAGCGGCATCCGTGGGCGGGCATGGAGCTGCTCCTGCCGCCTGTACGGTAAAAAACCAGGGCAGGGAACTCTCGTCCTCCGCCCTGGCCTGTGAACATTATCTGGTGACGCTGGATACGGCGCGGGATTCAGCCCACGGCTTCATATCGCGATTTTCAAGTTCCCTGAACTTGGCAAGCATGGCTTCTGCAGGAAGCCCCTTGCCACGGGTGAACTCTATCCACTGGGCATAGGTCGGTTCCACCAGTCTGTCGGCTTCGGCATAATCGGCCTGCGAAAGCATAAAAAGCTTTCCCCCCTGTTCCTTTTGCCATTTCTCCAGACTGTTGTACTGCATATTGTTCCAGAAGTCATTGAAGAGCTTGCTGGCGTACTCGCCGGAAACCTCGTCCACGATCTTCTGGAGATCGGCGGGCATACTGTCGTAGACATCCTTGTTCATCACGCAGTAGAACACCGAACCACCCATATTGAGGAGCGTGAGGTTCTTGATGATGTCACCCAGCTTACGGGAAACGAGGACTTCACAGTCCACCACGGCTCCATCAATGACGCCTTTTTCCAGAGACATGTACATATCCGGGATGGAAATGCCCACAACGGTAGCGCCAAGAGCCTTGACTCGTTCCACGCGGATGCCGCCGCCGGAAACGCCGATCTTCATCCCCTTGAGATCTTCAAGTTTCCGTATCGGCTTGTCGCGCGTACCAATGAGCATACCCATCGTATGCCCTTCCACAAAGAGCAATTTGGTTCCAGCCACGTCCTTCATGGCTTCCGTGGGAAAAGCGGCGTGCAGGGACTTGACCAGATCGGCGGAATCCACGGTGCACAGACTGGGCTTGACAAGATTGAGAATCTGCTCGTGGAAGGGGTACCGGCCAAGACCGCCCACGGTGAAGGTGGCTTCTCCCATGTCGGCCACACCGGTAACTACCGATTCCACCACTTCAGCCTGCTTGCTGAGAGCCTGTGCGAAGTACGGTTCAATGACGATGCGCCCTTCGCTGCGCCGTGTAATTTCATCGGCCCAGGGCTTGAGCGCCATGGTCCAGCGGTTGTGTACCGGCGCAATGGCCAGATTGAGAGAAAGCACATAGTCTGCGGCCTGGGCGGGAAGCGAAGCGCAAAACGTCAGAGCCAGGCCCATCATGAAAGCGAAGATTTTGTTCATGCAAAACCTCTCAGACAAGGGTATAAAGTGGGAATTCAAAGGAAATGGCATCCTTGCTGCAACTGATGCGGCAATTACCGCAGTGCCAGCATTCGTGCTTATAGGCTTCGATAACGTGGGGAGTTTTGTCCTTCTGCCTGTCAAGGGCAAGGATGTAGGCGGGGCAGTCCCTTACACACATACCGCAGCGGACGCATTTGTCTTCATGAAAAACGGGAGGCATTCTTTTCTCCTGATGTTTTTACGTTAATCATACCCTGGCGGTGGGGGACTTCTTGCAGTGCGAATCTGCCGGATGGCGAGAAGTGAACCCCACGCCTGTACCCAGGGTCAGCAGGAAGCCGGTTCCAGCCATGAATAGACGGGACCGTCCGTCCCTCTGGTCACGATCAGTCCCTTGTTCAGCGCCGGATCCTTCTCGGGGTAGTCGGTAAGAACATACATACCGCGCCCGCTTTCCTTGCGCTGAAGACATGCGTCAAGATGGATACGGCAGAGATCGAGGATCTCGAAGGCCTCATGGATGCGCATGAGATCATGCAGGTTGTCCGCACGGACGCGATCCTTGTAACTCGCAATGAAATTCAGGCGATCGATGGCAACTGAAATGCCAGGCATGTTGCGGCGGAATTTTGCGTAGTAGTCCATGACCTGGCGGATGGGATCTTCAAATTCCCGATGGCTCATGGAATTCTGGGCCGTGTTGTGCAGCGGGGCCAGGATGCGTTCCCTTTCTGCCAGGATCTCTTCCTCCGAAGGCCCGGCCATAGCCAGATCCGCAGCGCTTTCTGCGGCATGACCGCCGGCCACATAACCGCCGCACATGGCACCGGAAAAACTCGTGAAGTTGCAGCCCGCGAAAAGTCCGCGAACAGGCGTTTCCATGGCATCATCGGCAAGCAGCATGCCGGAAAGGCTGAGTTCACCGACTTCCACTTCCAGAGGATACTTGCTGAAGTCGATGCCGCGGGCTTCGCAGTAGTCCAGATAGGTCGCCTTGTCGGCAGGCATGAGTACATACTGGAGGTGATGAACATCGTGAGCGT
This sequence comes from uncultured Mailhella sp., assembly GCF_947631555.1. Classification (GTDB taxonomy): domain Bacteria; phylum Desulfobacterota; class Desulfovibrionia; order Desulfovibrionales; family Desulfovibrionaceae; genus Mailhella. The sequence continues at coordinate 54,280 of NZ_CANRLT010000002.1, forward strand.
CAAGATGACGCATATCCATATAGAACGGAGGCCCGTAGCCCTCTACCTGCTGCTGGTTCGTGCCCATCATCTGATTGCGGCGCACGCCGTTTTCGCCCATGGGGTCATATTTGAACATGAAGCGTTCACCAAGGGCATTGAGTTCATAGCCACCCATGTTGTTGATGCCGTTCATGCCCGGCGCGCCCCAGCCCTTGGGCAGAATGGTTCCCCGGCAGGAAATGTCGGCATTGATAAGCGGGACGCCGATATCGTAGGAAAGAGTAAAATAGCTGCCGGTGGTGAAGGGCGTAAACCAGCAGTTATAGGGGTTGTGCGAGGAATTGTTGGTGCAGCGCTGAGCGTGCCAGCCCAGGCTGTTCACCGCCGTGCGGCAGCGTATGACGGCCACTTCTCCGGTGAGTACGTTGAAGCCCGCACAGCCTGCGATCTTGCCGTCCTTCTTGAACAGTCTGGTGATCTGAAAATTGTCCAGCACCTGCACTCCCATGGAACGGACGCGCTTTGCCAGACTGCGCTTGATCCTTCTGCCATTGGGGATATGCAGCCACCAGGCGCCGGGCTGCCCGAAGCCGATGGAACGGAAATAGGAGCCGTCATCACGGCGCAGGAACTCCACGCCGCATTCTTCCAGTATCCTGACGCAGGGCTTCAATGAGGCGTGCCACTGCTCTATCTGGCTTCTCCGGTATCCGAAGGCGGACTTCATGTAGAACTTGACAAAGCTCTCCTTGTCGTCGCAAGGCTCATCGGTATCCAGAACGGCCATGAAATGGTCGTTCCCCCCGCCCAGAGAGCCGGAGCTTTCCAGCGTACCCTTGCCTGCCATGAGTACATCAGCACCCATTTCGGCAGCCTTGAGCGCGGCACCTATGCCCGAAGCCCCGGTGCCGAGAATGAGCACATCGGCTTCATACAGCGTTCCCCAGTCGTATTTGACGGATTTCATATCTTCTCCTTGGTGACGGTTGCGTATCGCTATCCTTTGAGTAGCAAAAATCATGCCATTTGAGCAAAAATAAATTTTTAATTATTTCATAGTATTATAAAATCCATCTCGCCTTTAGCCATAAATTTTCAGATAAAAATCTTGTTTATCAGAAAATATTCTGATATTTTCGCCTTCAGCGAAACATGCCAGCAATCCAAAGGCTCGGTATCGCCGTAAAACAAAGCGGCTGTAACCGGGTCGAATGAAACAGGGGTCTACGCATGGCGAAAAAAAACGTGGTCTTCAGCACCATTTCCATCGATCACGACATCGCCACGGCCGATTTCCGCTGGAAGCTGTGGCGGCCTCTGGTCGAAATCGTAAAGGTGAAAAAATTCTTTATTCACCGGCTCTATTACTTTATACCTCCCTCCCTGAAAAACAATCTGAGCACCTTGCAGCTGGATCTTGAACAGGCGGCGCCTCATACCGAAATTATTCCCATTGTGATAGAAGCAAAAAATAATTTCTCTCCGCAATCCTTTGCCAAAAACTATCTTTTTTTCGACAGCTTCTTTTCATCCTTTCCCTTCAGGCATGAAGAAGAGGAATACTTTCTTCATTTCGGTCCGGGCAACATGTTCGCCCATTCTTTCATGCTCATGATGCTCGTCAATATCAAACGGATACAGTGCCGCATCATTCAACTCCGAAGCTCCAAGGACAAATTCGGCCGCGTACATTCCTCCATCCAGATATATGACAACGCCATCAATCACTGGATTTCCAAAATCGGCGACATCGAGCAGAACAAGAAATCCTCGAGAGAAATCATCAGCGGTTCCATCGGGACGAAAAATCCGGTCTTCAACCGGCTGGTAAAGGATATCGAGCATGTGGCCATCCACTCCACGGCCCCTATCCTGCTTTCGGGGGCCACCGGCACGGGGAAAACGGAAATGGCACGGAGAATCTACGAACTGCGCCTTCGCAATGGGAGCGTTTCCGGCCCTCTGGTGGAAGTAAACTGCGCGTCCTTCCGTGGAGATTCCGCCCTTTCCGCCCTGTTTGGGCACGTTCGGGGAGCGTTTACCGGCGCATCTCAAGAACGCAAGGGAATGCTGGCAATGGCGCATACGGGTATTCTGTTTCTGGATGAGGTGGGAGAACTGAGTCTGGATATACAGGCTCTGCTCCTGAAAGCCATCGAAGAACGGCGCTTCTTCCCCTTCGGCTCCGACAGTCCTGTGTTCAGCGATTTTCAGCTTATCACCGCCACCAACAGGGATCTGTACGCGGCCGTGCGCCGGGGAGAGTTCCGAATGGATCTCATCTCCCGCATCAATCTCTGGCAGTTCCACCTGCCCAGCCTGAGAGAAAGGCCGGAAGACATCGAACCCAATCTCGACTATGAATTGAAGCGGCTTTCGGAGCGGCGCGGCATTTTCGCCGACTTTCTGCCGGAAGCCAGAGCGGCGTACCTGAACTTCGCCTGTTCGCCCGAAGCCCTGTGGCCCAGTAATTTCCGCACGCTTTCCGGCAGCATAGAACGAATGCACACCTATTCCTTCCAGGGCATCATCGGCAGAGAGACGGTAGATAAGGAAATAGCCTACCTTCGCTCTCTGTGGCTCAGGAGAACGGAAAACCTGGAAGGCGAGGAATTTCCTCTGTGCCGGAGGCTGGAGGACTTCATTGCCCGGAAGCTGGATCTTTTCGATAAGGTTCAGCTGGAAAAGGTGCTGGAGGTCTGCCTCTCCTGCGAACGGCGCTCCGAGGCCGGACGTATTCTGTTCGCCCATTCCCGTCTCAGGAAAAATTCGGCAGACGATACGGCACGGCTGAACAAGTATTTGCACTCCTACGGGCTGAACTGGGATATGGTAAAACAGCTGGGCCGACGGCAGGAGCAGTTCTGGGACACTCCTGTTCCGGCGATGCCTGCGGAAGCATGACGGAACCGTCTCACTCCGCAGAGACGCCCGCTCCCAAATACCACACCTGACGGGAATGCCCTCTGTGCCGGGAAAGACACTTGAGTGGTGTGCAGAACCGCTCTGCGGCAATCCCCTCTCCATGTTTTTAACCAGGCGTTTTGACTTCAGAAAATTGAGATGCCACCCCACGGGAAGCGCTGATGTTTCACAGAACTGTTTCTTGACAAAACTCATAAAAGGAAATATATTACCTGTTAACTTATTTTTAAAGTGCAAATATTTCGGGTTATTCCTATGACGACACCCAGCATCCCGGTTTCCCGCGCCCTGCGCAAACTGAGCAGCGACATCAGATCCGCGCGTCTGCGGCGCAGGCTTCCCATGTCCCTTGTCGCCGCCCGCGCCGGCATCTCCGTGAAGACGCTGAGCAGCCTTGAAAAAGGCGATTTCGGCGTGAGCCTCGGCAATGTGGCGGCCGTCATCTATGCGCTGGGCATGGGAACGCCGTTCTCGGACATTCTCGATCAGAAAAACGACGCCTTCGGCCTTATGCTCGATGAAGAGCGTCTGCCGAAGCGTGCGCGCCTGCCCAGGCAGAAGGACTGACATGAACACCCGCTGCGGCATCTATCTTCAGCGTCGGGAAAACGTGCCTGTGGGCACACTCTGGCTGAATACTGCCAGGGGAAAGCTGTCTTCGGTGTTCAGCTACGCCGCCGACTGGCTCAAAGCCCCCGGCAGCTTCTCACTGAGTCCCGACCTGCCGCTCGATCCCTACCCCAAAGCCTGCGAAGGGCTCTTCCTCTGCTTTCAGGACTGTTCGCCCGACCGCTGGGGCAGGCTGCTGCTCCGGCGTCAGGAAAACGCGCTTGCGAGAGAAGAAAAGCGCACTCCCCGCACGCTGCTGGAATCCGACTTTCTGCTCCGCGTCAACGACGTTACGCGGCAGGGGGCGCTTCGCCTCTCTGCCGATGACGGGAAAACGTTCCTCGGACTCTCCGGCCGCCATTCTGTGCCTCCGCTTCTCCGTCTGCCCGAACTTCTCAGCGCTTCACGCCGCATAGCTGACAGAACGGAGGCGGACGCCGATCTTGAGCTGCTGACTGCCCCGGGATCCTCGCTCGGCGGCGCCCGCCCCAAGGCCTCCATCATGGGAGCTGACGGGACGCTGCTCATCGCCAAGTTTCCAGGTCCCAGCGATGAGCGCGACATCCCCCTCTGGGAATACGTCACCTTCCAGCTTGCCCGCCGCGCCGGTCTCCGCACGCCGGTCGTCCGGCTCCACAAGGCTGCAGGGAAGCACGTTCTGCTGGTCAGCCGCTTCGATCGCCAGGGAGCCGGGCGCATTCCCTTTGTTTCGGCCATGAGCATGCTTCAGGCCCGCGACGGCGACGCCGGAAATTATACCGATATTGCCGCCGTCCTTCAGACCGGCGGCGCCGCTCCCGCCGAAGACCTGCGCGAACTCTGGGCACGCATGGTGTTCAACATCTGCGTCTACAATGTGGACGATCACCTGAGAAATCACGGATTCCTGCGGGAGGCGTCCGGCTGGCGGCTGTCCCCCGTGTACGACCTCGAGACGTCCCTTCCCTCGGAAAAGGCGCCGTTCCTGCATACCGGTATCACGGACGACCTGACCGCGTTTGACCTGAACCTTGCCCTGGACGCCGCTTCCTTCTTCCGTTTCCGCAAAAACGAAGCACAGCAGCGCCTTGACGAAATACGCAGGGCCGTCTCCTGCTGGAAGCAGGAGGCCATGAACGCCCGCGCCCCGGAATCCGAAATCAGACTCATGAAGGAGTCCTACGAATATCTTTGAGCCCCGGACAGATGCCCCGCCACGGGTGTTGCGGAGCCGGGAAAAAGGTGCTATTCTGCCTCCGCCCCTTTTTCATCCCCTCGTTTCTGACGGTGCCCCATGCTGGAACAGGAAATAGAAACGCAGCTCATCCGCAGGCAGACGGACGACCTCAAGTACGTCTACCACCCGGAAATCCGCGACCTCGCGGCGCTGGAGGCCAACTTCCGCATCCGCTTCGAGGAGCTGAACTGCGTGCGGCTCTCCGATGCGGAATTTTCGCGTCTCCTGGACATGGTGGTCAGCGGCGATGTGTACCGCGCATCCTGCACGCTCCGCGAACGTCAGACCCTGGAGCGGGACGACGGCACACCGCTCATCTGCACCCTGGTGAACACGAAAGACTTCTTTCAGCGCCTGCTCCACGCCTACACCATCACCAACGCCATCGAGGACCGCAACGTTCTGCGCTTCCATGCGGACTACTTCCGGCCCGAAGGCGCGGACGCTCCCCGCGCCGTGGTGCGGGCCATCCTTGCCAAGCACGACGGTATCACCGCCGAGCGCAAGTTCGATGCGCGCAGTGCCGCCGCCACCGCAAGGCACAACGCCTTCCTGCGGGAGCTGGGCCTGCCGGAAATCGGCTAGCCCGCACGTCAACAAAAAATCCCGGAAGCAGCCATGACCGCACGCACCGCCCACACCGCCCCCAGAAGCAAGGGCCGCCCCCGCGCCTTTGACCGCACAGGCGCACTGCGCCGCGCGCTGGAAGTCTTCTGGAAACGCGGCTACGCCCCGGCCTCCGTGGCGGAACTCTGCGCGGCCATGGGCATCCGCCCCCCCAGCCTGTACGCCAGCTTCGGCAACAAGGCATCGCTCTTCCTCGAAGCCGTGCGCTTCTATGAAAGGACTTACTGGGAAGCTCCGGCGGTGCGCTTTCTCGCCGAGCCGGACATCTTCCGCGCCGTGGAAAGCTTCTTCCGGGAAGCCGCGCAGATCCTGCTCTCGCCCGACACGCCCTGCGGCTGCATGGTCGTCCTCGCGGCCGTGAACATCTCCAGGAACCTCTCCGAAGAGGAGCGGGAAATCATGGAAGCCGTCCGTGCCCTGCGCTTCGCCACCAGGGACATGTTTGCCGAAAGGCTGCGCCGCGCCGCGGCCGAAGGCCAGCTCCCCGCGGATACGGACCTTTCCGCCCTTGCGGGCGCACTGAACACCCTGCTGGAGGGGCTGTCCCTCCAGGCCAGAGACGGTCTTTCCCCGGAAGCGCTGCAGGCCATCGCCGGCCACGCCGTGCGCCTGCTGCCGCGGCCTTAGACGCCCGGCGCAGTTTTTTGTCATCGGACAGCTCCTTGCTGCCGCACGCTGCCAAAGGCGTTCTTGACAATTTTTTAGTAATCGCTAAATATTTCTCACGCCAGCATGTCTCAGGAGGCCGCTCATGCGTTTCACGGAACCGGCCATGCGTCCGCCGCAGGAGGCAGAATCCCTGCTTCTGCGCGCCACGCAGGGCTGCACCTACAATCAATGCCGTTTCTGCTACGTTTCGCGGGGCTATCCCTTTCTCGCGGCTACGCCCGAACAGCTCGACGCGAAGGTGACGTCGCTCAGGAACCGCTTCCCCGAAAACACGCCCATCTACCTGACCGGCTCCAACCCTTTCGCCGTGCCCGTGGAGACGCTGCACGGCTGGCTCTCCACCCTGCGCCAAAGGCTTCCCCGCTTCCATCGCGTCAGTATGCAGAGCCGCATCGGGGACATCGCCCGGAAAAGCGACGCCGAGCTGCGCGAACTTCAGGCCCTTGGTCTGCGGCACCTCTATATCGGCACGGAGAACGGCAGCGACAGCGTCCTCAGGCTCATGAACAAGGGACAAACTTCCGCCGAAATCGTGGAACAGCTCCTGCGGCTGGACGCTGCGGGCATCACCTACACGGCGTTCTACATCCTCGGCATGGGCGGCAAGGGCATGGGCAGGGCCTGCGGCGAAGCCACGGCGCAGATGTTCAACAAGGTTCACCCGAGGCTTGTCACCACCACGGGCATGACGGTCTTTGCCCGTACGCCTCTGGCGGAGATGGTGAAACGCGGCGAATTTACCGAGGCTTCGGAGCGGGAGAAGATCGAGGAGCTGCAAACCTTCCTGAAGACACTGACCGCGGATGTGTTCTACGACGGCATCCACTACCTGAACCCGCTGAACTACCGTTTTTCCAACAGGGACGCAGGCGCGAAACAGCGCGTCTTGGAAGACATCGACGACGTGCTGCGTTCCTGCACGGATGAGGAACTGGAACTGATGGCCAGCCGCCAGCTCAAGCAATCCCTCTAGCCCCGGCCTCCCCGAGGCTGGACGGCACAACCTTTGAACCCGCAAGGAGAACAACCTCATGAGCAAGAACATCGTCATTCTGAACGGCAGCCCCCGCCTCAAGGGCAATACGGCCATGCTGTGCGACGCCTTCACCAAAGGTGCGGAGAGCGCCGGGCACGTCGTGACCCGCTTCGACCTGCAGAAAATGAACATCCACGGCTGCCTGGGCTGCGTAAAGGGCGGCAAGGATCCGGCCAGCCCCTGCGTGCAGAAGGACGACATGACGCAGATCTACCCGGCCTATAAAGCGGCGGACATCGTGGTCCTGGCCTCGCCCATGTACTACTGGAGCGTTTCCGCCCAGCTCAAGACCGCCTTTGACCGTCTCTTTGCCGTGGCCGAATGCAACCCGGGCTACGCCAACCCCAGGAAGGACTGCGTTCTTCTCATGGCCGCCGAAGGCAGCAGCGCGGAGAACTGGAAGCCCGTGCTCGACTACTACCACACGCTGCTCGGCTTCCTTGAATGGAAGGATCTGGGACAGGTGCTGGCTGGCGGCGTTTTCGAGGCCGGAGCCGTGGCCGGTCAGCCCGTGCTTGACGAAGCCTTCCGCTTCGGCGCATCGCTGTAAACGGGGAACGCCATGCAAGATTCCAGGAACGACACCGAGCAAGGCGGAAGGAAACTGACGCGGCGCGGGCTTTTCCTCGGCACGGGTGCAGCCGCCCTGCTCGCGGCGGGCTGCGCCCTGTTTCAGCGTTTTTCCTCCACCGCCTCCGTCAAGGTGGAATCCTTCAGCACGCCCGCTTCCGGGCAAAAGAAGCGCATCCTCATCATCACGGGGAGCGGGCGGGAAAACGGCAACAGCGATATTCTGGCCGCGGCCTTTGCCAAGGGTGCACGTGAGGCCGGGCACAGTGTTGAGCTGTTCTCCAGCGCAAGGACGCCCATGCTCGCCTGTATGCACTGCGAAAAGTGCTGGAGCACGGGCAAGCCCTGCGTCATCGAGGACAATTTCGAAAAGCTCTGGCCCCTGCTGGAACGCACGGATCTGCTGGTCTTCTGCAGCCCGCTCTACTGGTACAACTTCAGCGGGCACATCAAGTGCGTCATGGACAGGCTCTACCCCTATTCCAAGAAGGAAAAGCTGCGCGACCTGCCCATAAAGGAGTCCATGCTGCTCATGTGCGGGGAAAGCCATTTCCTGCGCTCCTTCACCGGCCCGGCGGAAGCCTACCGGCAGACGCTGGGCTTCAAGGGCTGGAAAGACCGCGGGCGGCTCTTCGTCACCGGCGTGCACAAACTCGGCGACATGGCCGGGCATCCGGCCCTCGCCACCGCCGAAGACATGGGCAGGAACGCCTGACCCCGCCTTTTCTCCCCGCCTCTCCTTCCTTGCCAGCCCCGGCACTTGCCTGCGGCAGGGCTTCTCCCTGCCCGCGGGCAAGCGTTTCCGGCTTCCCTGTGGACAAGTCCGTCCGATCCTGCTATTTCCGTCTCCAGGCGGCGTCCCTGCGCTCCACGGACACACCTGCCCCGCCCTAGGCTTTTCACACTGAAGCTGCAGAGGAGAGGCCATGCTCTCACTGAACTGGGAACAGCACGATCCGGCATTCAATCTGGCGCTGGAAGAAGTTCTCTTTGACGCGCTCTCGCCCGCGCTCCCGGGCATCTTCCTGCTCTGGCGGAACCGCCCCTCCATCATCATCGGCAGGCATCAGAACGCCTTTGCCGAAATAAACGCCGGCTGGTGCCGCGCCCACGGCATCCACATCGTGCGCCGTTCCACGGGCGGCGGGGCCGTCTATCACGACCTCGGCAACCTGAATTTCTCCTTCCTCCTCTGGAGCGGCCATTCCCGCATCCTTGAGCCGGCCCGCTTCCTCACGCCAGTTCTGGACGCCCTGCGTGATGTGGGCGTGGAAGCCGCCTGCTCCAGCCGGAACGACCTCTCCGCAGGCGGCCGCAAAATTGCCGGAACCGCCCTGCGCCGCGATGGTCAGCGCACGCTGCTGCACGGCTGCATTCTCGTGCACACGGACACTTCGGCACTGACCCAGGCGCTGGCCGGAGATCCGGAAAAATTCCTCTCCAAGGGCGTCAGCTCCCACAAGGCCAGAGTCGCCAACCTCTGCGACCTGCTGCCCTCCGCGAATACCTGCACGGGCGAATCCCTGAATGACGCCGCGGCCGAACCCGCTGAAGTGATGCGCCGCCTCATGGACGCGCTGACGCGGCACTGCGCGCACGGCGTGTTCACCCTTCCGGACGAGCTGCGCGCCAGCGCCTCGCGTCTTGCCAAAACGAAATACCGCAGCCATGATTGGACGTGGGGGCGCTCCCCGCGCTTCTCGCAAAAATTCCGCCGCCGCTTCCCGTGGGGCAGACTGGAATGCTTCTGGAATGTGCGCGAAGGCGTCATTCAGGAATGCCGCCTGCTGGGGGACTTCTTCGCCCTCCGCGATCCGGCGGAACTGGAAGCGCACTTCCTCGGCCTAGCGCCGGATGCCCATGCCCTGCGTGCGGCGCTGGAACCTCTCGGCGTTGAGGCATGGTTCTCCGGCGCGGAACGGGAGCCGCTTTTGTCCTTCCTCTGCGGCGAAGACAGCGAAGCGAAGCCCTGACGCACGCCATCCCGCAACAGCGGCAAAGGCTGCCAGTCAAGAAGGGCAGAAACGCTGCGCCAGGCCATAGGCCGCACCCGCCGTCAGCTCTTCCCGGAACAACGCTCCTAGGCGCTTTCCAGATACCAGTCAACGGTCTTTACAATGCCGGACTCGAAGTTTTCCTCGGGCTTCCAGCCAAGTTCCGTCACAATTTTGGTGGGATCGATGGCGTAGCGCCTGTCGTGGCCCGGGCGGTCGGAAACGAAGGTCATGAGTTCCTCGTACTTCGCGCCGTTTCCGCGGGGGCGGCGGGAATCCAGAATGGCGCATACCGTGTGCAGAATCTGGAGATTGTCCCGTTCATTGTGGCCGCCGATGTTGTACGTCTCTCCGCTGCGCCCTTCGTGGAAAATGAGGTCAATGGCCCTGCAGTGATCCAGCACATAGAGCCAGTCCCGTATATTGGAGCCGTTGCCGTATACGGGAATGGGCTGTTCCGCAAGGCACTTGGAAATGATGACGGGGATGAACTTCTCGTGGTGCTGCTTTGGCCCGTAGTTGTTCGAACAGTTGGACGTGGTCACGTTCATGCCGTAGGTGTGATGGTAGGCGCGCACGATGAAATCCGAACCCGCCTTGCTTGCGGAATACGGGCTGTTGGGCGCGTAGGGCGTCGTCTCCGAGAAATAGCCCTCCGCTCCAAGCGTGCCGTAGACTTCATCTGTGGAAATGTGATGGAATCTGGCCGTCTCATAGCCCGGCTTCACCTTGCCCGGTGCGTCCATCCAGTGGCGGCGCGCTGTTTCAAGGAGTGTAAACGTGCCCATGAAGTTGGTCTCCATGAACGCCCGCGGCCCCTTGATGGAGTTGTCCACATGGCTTTCCGCGGCAAAATGCACAACGCCCCGGACGTCATATTCCTTAAAAATCCGCTCCACCAGCGCTTCGTTGCAGATGTCGCCCTGCACGAAGATATAGTTGGGCTTCCCCTCGCATTCCTTCAGGTTGGCCAGATTGCCGGCATAGGTGAGCTTGTCGAGATTGACCACGCGATAGGCCGGGTATCTGGCGCAGAAATACGGCACGAAGTTGGAACCGATGAATCCGGCTCCGCCGGTGACAAGTATAGTCTTCATGAGTGCTTTCCTTTTTCCGTCTGAGAGAGAGAGAGAGAGAGAGAGAGAGAGAGAGAGAGAGAGAGAGAGAGAGAGAGTCCGTTATTGCCTGCAAATTCAAGCAGTTTCGTTGCCAATCGCCTCCTGTTGAGATCAAAGGCATCAGGATCAAATTTGAATAAACGCATCAGATCTTTTCTTGTTATACCCGATCTGATATCGGCCGCCATAACATAGGGAACAAGCATGGTTTCACATAGTTCTTTTGTCCGTGAATCGACAGCTATACACATAGCAGGCACACCGGCCTGCAATGCCACCATAATACCATGTATTCTCGGACCAACGACAAAATCAAAATTCTTGTAAAAATTCATCCAAGAAGGAACATCGAAAAATACATGCCCTCTTTTTTTAGTCCATTCAGAAAATGCCTGACGAGAGATATTTTTATAAAAATGCCTATGAATTTTTGATTGATGTTTTTCAGAAAGCAGATCAAATTCTCCATGCCCAACTCTCATCATTTTCACATCGCAACAGGTAACAAAGGCACCGTCACATTCAGTGATAATTTCTGAAAGTGAGTTTTCTATAGCGGCCAGACCTCGCCAGTACATATTTCCAGCTGCAAACGCTATTTTTTTAGGTTCTTTGATATTTTTTGCTATTTCCTTGCCAAGGTTAAAGCTCTTATTGATAAATAGGGAAGGACAGCCCAGCACCTCGGCACGTTCGCCAAGTCCCAAGCGTTCCAATACGGAAAAGCTGAATTGTCCTCTGACACCAATATTAGGTTTTGAAAACAACGCGTGGCGCGACAATTCTTTTATCCATCCAATCGTACCACCAGGTAGTTTTGGCATCGAAAACGAAGTAGCCTTTCCATAGGCTTCGTTAGATTGCGCACCAAGACCAAGCGTAACCATCGGAACATCATACTTCTTAAGCCATTCCCATTCATATTCCATATCGACCTTGGAATTAAGCAGATTAGCACAGGCCATGACGCCTATAGAAGAATCAGGGACAAAATCTCCACTTCCATACGGCAACGTTTTCAGCTTATTTTCTATAAGATCATCTATAGCGTAGGAAAAGACCAAGTTTCCAGTATTACCACCTACTTTATTTCGAATTTCATCCCAACTTAATCCTTCTATATTTACAGAAGGATTAAGACCAAAAATGACTGCTTTTCTCTTATTTCCATTAGGCATTATACAATATTCTTTATAGTCTATAGTTGCATATCGTGATGCAATGGTATTTTTTAGATGCCTATACCATTTTGCAGAACTTATTTTCATTGCATCCTCCTCATCTTAAACAGTTCTCCAGACTGTCCAACCACCAAGGAATGGACAGACCGAAGCGCTGCCTAATCTTGCTCTTATTAAGGACGCTGTAGGCCGGGCGCACGGCGCGGGAGGGCCAGCTTGCGCTCTCCACGGGGCACACGGTACAGGAATATCCCGACAGCCTCATAATGGCGCAGGCAAAATCATACCAGCTTATCGCTCCCTCATTACTGTAGTGGAACACGTCCTTCATGCCTGGCGTCACCTGCGGCACAAGCGCGGCAAGAGCGGCGGCAAGGTCGCTTGCTGCGGTAGGTGAACCCGTCTGGTCATAGACCACGTTGAGGCTGCTGTGCTCCGCTCCCAGGCGGCGCATGGTCTTCACAAAATTCTTTCCAAAGCGCGAATACAGCCATTGGGTGCGGATGACCACGGCCGTTTCCGCCTCCTCAAGCACGGCCCTTTCTCCGGCCAGCTTGGTGCGTCCGTACACGGAGAGAGGACGCGTCTCGTCGTCCTCGCGCCAGGGCCTCGCGGACGCGCCATCGAACACATAATCCGTCGAAATATGGATGACGCGGCGGCCGTACCGTGCGAGCAGCGCCGGGCCAAGGGAGTTCACCCGTTCCGCCGCCTGCGCGTCGTCTTCCGCCTGATCCACCGCGTTATAGGCCGCGCAGTTGATGACAAGTTCCACGTCCCGCGCGGCGAAGAATGCCTTCACGGCGTGCTCGTCCGTGATGTCCAGCTCCTGCCGCCCCGCGTACATGGCCTTCTCGCCAAGAACAAGCCGCAGTTCCTGCCCAAGCTGACCGCCGGCCCCCGTGACTAGAAGCATGAGGTAAACTCCGCAAACAAGGGATGCCGCCGGTCCTTTTCCGCGATGACGGCCTTTTCCTTGTCGATGCGCCAGTCTATGGCTAGGGTCGGATCATCGAAACGGATGCCGCCTTCGGCTTCCCTGCAGTAAAAGTTGTCACACTTGTAGGCAAAGACCGCGGTCTCGCTGAGTACGGAAAAACCGTGGGCAAAACCGCGCGGAATGAGAAGCTGCCGCTGATTTTCCGCAGAAAGTTCCACGGCTTCATAGTGCCCGAAGGAGGGAGAGTCACGGCGAAGATCCACGGCCACGTCCAGCACCGTGCCTTCCAGTACACGCACGAGCTTGGCCTGCGCGTGTTCTCCCCTCTGGAAGTGCAGGCCGCGGATGGTGCCGTACACGGACTTCGACTGATTGTCCTGCACGAAATCGTAGTGAAGCCCGGCAGCCTCGAAAACCGCCTTGTTATAGATTTCGAAAAAATACCCGCGCGCATCGGTAAAGACTTGCGGCTCAAGGATGAACACGCCTTCAAGAGAGGTCTTAATAAAGTTCATGCCGCTCCTCCAGCACCTTCACAAGATAGTCCCGGTACGCGCTCTTTTTCAGTCCAGCGATGAGGTTCTGCATCTGCTCTTCATCAATGAAGCCCTTGCTGAAGGCGATTTCCTCAAGGCAGGCGAGCTTCAGCCCCTGGCGCTTTTCAATGGTCTGCATGAACTGCGTGGCATCGGCAAGAGAATCCGGTGTGCCCGCATCCAGCCAGACAATGCCGCGCCCCATGGGAACCACGCTCATGCGCCCTTCCTCAAGATACCTGTTGTTAAGATCCGTGATCTCCAGTTCACCGCGGGCCGAAGGCGTCAGCGCCTCCGCCTTCCGGCACACATCCGGCGGGTAGAAGTACAGCCCCACGGAAGCGTAGTTCGATTTGGGATGTGCGGGCTTTTCCTCAATGCTCAGGGCGCGGCGCTGTCCATCGAACTCCACCACGCCGAAACGTTCGGGGTCGGAAACATGGTAGGCGAAAATGGTGGCCCGCGCCCCGGCGTTCTGTGTCACGGCGCGCCGGTACAGGTTGAGCTGGTTGCCCATGTAGAAAATATTGTCGCCGAGGATGAGGCACACGTCATCATCACCCACAAAGTCCGCTCCCAGGATGAACGCCTCCGCTATGCCCCTCGGTTCGGGCTGCACCTTATAGGAGAGGTTCAGGCCAAGGTGCGAACCATCGCCGAGAAGCCGCCTGATGTTCGGCGTGTCCTCCGGCGTGGAGATGATGAGTATCTCCCGGATATCGAACAGCATGAGCGTCGAAAGCGGATAATAGATCATCGGCTTGTCGTACACGGGAAGCAGCTGCTTCGACGTTATTCTGGTGAGCGGATACAGCCTTGTACCGCTGCCTCCGGCAAGAAGTATGCCCTTCATGCTCTTTCTCCTGTTCTCTCCGTGGCGATGTCAGGGGCTGTGCCGTCAGAAAATACTGGAAGGCGCTTTCCGACAACCATCCGCCCCTTGCCCTTCATACCAAAAAAAAGCGTCATGTTCCAGCCCAAAAAGAGTCCCATGTGCCCATCGCCCCCAAGTTTTCCGTCTTTTTCAAAAACAGGTAAAGCGCGGCGCACGCCAAAACCCTTCTCACACGGGGAAGAGAACAGTCCCTTGTTCCCCCTCCCCTGCCCCCCTGACACGGCACTCCCCTTGCGCCTCAAAAAAACGCCGCGTATCATATTTTCCGGAGGTTCCATCATGCGTCTGCTTCTGCCCTCGCTCTTCCTGTGGCTTTACGTCAGCTTCAGTCTGCTGCGGCTTCTGCCCGTTTCCTGGTTCTCCAGGGGACTGCTCTCTCTGGGCCTGCTTGCGGCGGCCATGAAGTATCCCCTCTATGAATACCTCGGCGGCTCGTTTTTTGCGCCCGTCCTGCCGCGTACCGTTCTCCTCGTCATGGAAGCCCTGTACGCGGCTCTGATCATCCTCTTCTTTCTGCTGCTCTGCCACGACCTTCTGACTCTGCTCTGCGCCCTCGTGCGGCGTTTTTGTCTGCCTGCCTGCCGCCTGCCCCTGACGGAAACCTCCCGCGCCGTCGTTCTGCTGCTGGCTGCCCTGGTGTGCGGCGGCTGGAGCGTCCGGCAATCCGTGACGGTGCCGGACGTGCGCACCGTCGAAATCACTCTTCCCCGCCTGCCCCGCGCTCTGGACGGCTTCACCATCGTTCAGCTCTCGGACATCCACATCCGCATTCTGCTGAACCGCGACTGGCTTGAGTCCGTGGTGGAACGCGCCAACGCGCTTTCCCCCGACCTCATCACGCTCACCGGGGACTACATCGACGGCTCCGTCCGGCAGCTCGGCCATTCTCTGGAACCTCTGCGCGATCTCAAGGCCCGCTTCGGAACCTGGGGCGTCACGGGCAACCATGAACTTTACTACGGCTGGCAGGAGTGGACGGAATTTCTGGAAAAGCAGGGCGTCCGCATGCTGGAAAACGAATATGCGGCTCTCAAGGTGAACGGAGAAACGCTGGTGCTTGCGGGTGTGCCCGACCTCGCCTTCGGGCGCTCCGGGGAAACTTGGGACGCAGGAGCCGCCTTCCGCGGCGCACCGGACGCCGTGCGCATCCTGCTCTGTCACCGCCCGGCAGGAGCCTGGGGACACGGCGCGGATCTCCAGCTTTCCGGCCATACCCACGGCGGTTCCTTCTTCTTCCTGAAGCCTCTGCTGGCGTATTTCAACGGAGGCTTTGTCCGCGGGCTTTACGCAAAGGACGGTATGCGCCTCTACGTCTCGCCGGGAACGGGCATCTGGGGAGGCTTTTCCTGCCGCCTGGGAGTGCCGTCTGAAATCACCCGCATCGTCCTGCGCGCACAGGAAAAAAACTGATTTTTTCTTGCTTCCTTCTTGCTTCAGTTTTCCTCCTGCACGCACCCGGTAACACGCGGAAGACCGCGCCTCGTCAGGCCCCGGCGCTTGACAAAAAAATTCCGCCTGCCTACGCTCAGGGTTAGTTTTCGAGTCGGTTCGGCTACAGCCTGCGCCATGCCGCTCCGACCTGAGTTTCGCGCTCACAGGGTGGTCCGGGAAACGGGGCCGCCTCCCGAATGCCTTGCGGCATATGGAAAGAAAACGCTGCGACCAGAACGCGCCGGAGCTTCGTGCCCGCCGCGCTCTTGGTGTTTTCCTCTGTGAGCGGCGCCAAGAATCATGGAGCCGCCTATGCGTCGATCCCCGCTTTTCTTCTGCGCCTCCGCACTCCTCCTTCTTTTCTGCTTTGCGTCGCCCGCGTCCGCGCTGCATGTCTACTGCGGGGCAGGCATGGCAAAGGCGTTCGGTGAGATTGCCGAAGCCTTCACACGGGAAACGGGAATACCCGTGGAAGTCACCTACGCGAACGCCGGCCAGATACAGTCCCAGATCAACACCGCGCAGGAAGGCGACCTCTTCATCGCAGGAGCCGAGGAAGAGCTGATTCCCATCAAAACCTGGGTGCTCTCCAGCCGCGGACTGGTGAAGCACCTCCCCGTGCTCGCCGTGGCCCGCGGCAATCCCAGGCATATCCGCGGCCTTCAGGATCTTAAGCAGGAAGGAATCCGCGTTGTCCTCGGCGACGGCAAGGCCACACCCATCGGCAAAGTCGCAGACAAGGCTCTTGCTGAAGCGGGGCTTGCCGAGGCACTGAACGTTGTCAGCCGCGGCGTGACCGCCCCTTCCATCGTTAACGCGCTGAACGTGGGCGAATGCGATGCCGTGATCGTCTGGAAGGAAAACGTCTCGTCCGCCATGGAAATCGTCCCCGACCCAGCTCTGGACGCCCATGCGAAGATCGTTCCTGCCGCCTCCCTCTCCTGCTCCGGCGATTCCGAAGGCCGCGAGCGGCTTCTGGAATTTCTCGGCTCCAGAACAGCGCGCACCCTCTGGGAAAAACACGGATACACGGTTCTGGACTAAGGCTCCTTTTCAATATCCACCTGCCTCTGAGCTGATTGCCATGAAACGTACGTTCTCCCTCTTCGACGGGGCAAGCCTTTTCATCACCGCCCTGGTTCTGCTTTTTCTCACGGCTTCGCTCTGCACCCTCGCTGCGGGCGGACTGCCCTTTCTGATCGACGCCCTCCGCTCGCAGGAAGTGCGCTTTGCCATCCGGCTCAGTCTCGTCACCTCCACGCTGTCCACCCTGCTCTGCTTCCTCACCGGCATCCCCTGCGCCTACGCTCTTGCGCGGTGTCGTATGCCGCTGCGCAGGCTCTGCCGTCTTATCCTGGAACTGCCGCTTTCCCTGCCCTGCCTCGTTGCCGGACTGTGCCTGCTCATGATGTTCGCCTCCGGGCCGGGCAGACTGCTCCGGGATTTCGGCCTCCGCGTCATCTTCGAGCCTGCGGGCATCGTCATGGCGCAGTGGATGGTCAACATCCCCTTTGTCATCCGCCTCGTACGCACGGAACTGGAAGCGCTGGACGGAAGACTGGAATTTATCGCCGGAATGCTGGGTGCTTCCCGCTGGCAGCGCTTCTCTACTGTCACCCTGCCCCTGTGCCGCAACGCGCTGATTGTGACCGCCATCCTCACCTGGGCACGCGCCGTGGGAGAATTCGGGGCAACGCTCATGCTCGTGGGCGTCACCCGCATGAAAACGGAAACACTTCCGGCAAGCATCTATCTCAACCTCAGCACCGGCGACAACGGCATGGCCATGGCCTCAGCCCTCATCCTCCTCATCCTCTCCGGCGCGGCGCTGCTGTTTTCCGCCCGATTCCGGCGGCGTACCGCCAGCCGCATGGAAGGAGCCGCAGCGCTGTGACAGCCCTTGAATTTGAGCATTTCTGCCTTAGCCGCGGCAGCATGAACATCAGAGACGTTTCCCTCGCCCTGGAGGAACGGGAAATCTTCGCCCTGCTCGGCCCAACGGGAGCGGGGAAAACCCTGCTTCTGGAATCAGCGGCGGGCTTCTATGCCCCGGAGCAGGGAACAGTGCGGCTCTACGGCACGCCCGTGCAGGATATTCCCTTGGAAGAGCGGAATATCGGCTTCGTCTATCAGGACTACGCACTCTTTCCGCACATGACGGTGGAAGACAATATCGCCTATGGTCTGCGCGTCCGGCGCGTTCCGCGCACCAAACAGAACGCGCTGACGCGGGAACTCGCCGGCCTGCTCGGCATACGTCATGTGCTGAAGGACTATCCGCAAACCCTGAGCGGCGGGGAACAGCAGCGCACCGCGCTGGCGCGGGCGCTCATCCTGAAGCCGCGCCTTCTGCTCCTCGATGAACCTTTTTCCGCTCTCGATGAGTCCGCAAAAAACAAACTCTACGGAGAAGTGGCCGCTCTCCCGGAGCGCTTCGGCTGCGCGGTGTTCTTCGTGACCCACAACATCCGGGAGGCGCAGAGGCTGGCTTTGCGCATCGGCGTCATGGAGAAGGGCAGACTGACCGGCATCCGTCCGGCGGGGGCGGCACTTACCGAAACGGAGGAAGACGCATGACCGTGCAGGAACTCTATCGCTATCTCCGGCAGGAACTGGAACGTCTCGTCAGGCTCCACAGTCTGGAAGCAAGCCCCATACTTCTGCAGAGCCGGGGCCTTTCCCCGGAAGAAGCCCTGGGCCGCACCCTGCGAAGGGATTATCCCATTCTTGCGGGCCGGGAGGTCATGCTTGAAGCGCAGTTCGGTTCCGCCCGTGGTCAGGCGTTTACCGACGCGCCCTCGGACTTCTGCGGCACACTGAAGGACGTGCTGGCCCTTGATCCGGAAAATGACGAACACTGCCGGGGACTACTGGTGGCCGCCCTGAACGCCGTCATGCGCTTCACGGGCGAGACCGATCACACCGTCCACTGCCGCAGCGGGGATCTGGAGCGCTGCGCCGAAGCCTGGGCCGCGCATGTGCGCAAAGGCTTCGGCACCCCGCGCATCACGCTGGTGGGCTATCAGCCCGCCCTGACCGCACGCCTGTCGCAGGAATTTCCCCTGCGCGTCCTGGACAAAAATCCCGAGTTCACCGGCAGCCTGCGTTCCGGCGTCCTCATCGAAGACGGGGAAGCTGCCTACAAAGACGCCGTCCTTGACTGGCCGGATCTCGTCCTCTGCACGGGCAGCACGCTGTGCAACGGAACCTTCGTCCGCTTTCTCGATATCGGCAGGCCGGTCATCTTCTTTGGCGTCTCCGGCGCGGCGGCTGCCAAAATCTTCGGTCTTTCCCGCTTCTGCCCCATGTCCGGCTGACCCTGCAGAAAAGGGCGTCCTTTCTGTGAAGAACGCCCTTTTGCTCAAATCCGGGCCTACCCCGGGGCGGCTTCAGCGCCGAGTCCGTTCATACTGGCCGAGCATGGACATCTTGGTTTCGTAGTATGCCCGGCTCATGGCCAAAAGATGCTTGTGCGGATTCTTGAAGCGCTGTTCTTCCGGCCAGATTTCGTGAGCAAGCTGACGGGCGCACCAGTCGCGTATCTCCGCAATGGGCACGGCCGGGGCCACGCGGCGGCCGCCGCGGATGACGGGGTGCTGGAGTTCACGCGCCGTGCAGTCCCGGAACCAGGCTTCCTTCCAGGGCTTTTCCGGATCCACATAGGGATAGGGAGAACGCATGTCCACGGTCTCGGAATCCAGAGTCAGCAGGTCGGCCACGGCCTGCCCCGCGGCGTTGAACACGCGGAAGACCTTCTTGCGGCAGGGATTGGTAATTTTTTCCACCGCCTCGGACACCTTGATGCGTGGTGAAGTCACGCCCTCGTGTTCCACCGCCGCCAGCTTGTACACCGCGCCGAACACGGGCGAACTCACGGAAGTGATCAGGCGTTCGCCCACGCCGAAGCTGTTGATGCAGGCCCCCTGATCGAGGAGCGAAGAAATGGTGTACTCGTCCAGACTGTTGGACGCCACAATGGCGCAGTCCTGAAGCCCGGCCTCGTCCAGCATGGCGCGGGTGCGCTTGGAGAGGTAGGCGAGGTCGCCGGAGTCCAGCCGCACGCCCTTCAGCCTCTTGCCCATCGGAGCGAGCACTTCCCGGGCCACGCGGATGGCGTTGGGCACGCCGGAACGCAGGACATCGTAGGTATCCACCAGGAACACGCAGGCATCGGGATAGGTCTCGGCATAGTGCCGGAAGGCCGTGTATTCGTCTTCAAAATACATGATCCAGCTGTGCGCCATCGTCCCGCTCACGGGGATGCCGAACATCTGCCCGGCCAGCACCGTGGCGGTACTGGACACGCCGCCGATGTAGGCCGCCCGCGCCCCGTAGACGGCGGCGTCCACATTATGTGCCCGTCGCGCGCCGAAATCGGACACGGCCCGCCCGTGCGCCGCGGAAACAATGCGCTGCGCCTTGGTGGCAATCATGGACTGATGATTGATCTGCGCCAGAATCGCGGTCTCCACGATCTGCGCGTCGATGGGGGGCGCGGTCACAGTGAGCATCGGTTCATGGGGATACATGATAGTGCCTTCCGGGAAGGCATCGATGTCGCCCGTAAAGCGGTAGCGGCCCAGATAGTCCAGGAATTCCGGGGCGAAGATGTTCAGGGAGCGCAGATAGGCGATGTCGCTCTCGGCGAAGTGAAGATCCTCGATGTATTCCAGAACCTGCTCCAGACCCGCAAAAATGGCGAAGCCGCTGCCTCCAGGATTCTGACGGTAGAAGACGTCGAAGGTGACGCGGTCGCCGGAACTGCCCTTGAGGAAGTAGCCGTTGGCCATCGTCAGTTCATAGAGATCCATCAACATGGAAAGATTGCGGCTTTCAAACTGCATCATGGACATATCAGCGAACCTCGATCTGGCAGCTGCGCATGGTTTCCAGCGCGGCCTCATGTTTTTCCGGCGTCACTCCGGCACACAGGGCAGAAAGCACCGCCACCGGCACTTCCGGCAGAAAAGCCTTGATGAGCAGCGCGTTGCTCACCACGCAAATATCCGTGCACACGCCGGCCAGCTCCACGGCGTCCACCTCGCCCGCCTCGAAGCGGCGGCGCAGTTCACGGGCCAGCTCCGGACTGCCGAAGGCCGGCTTGCAAAACACGGCGTCCGCCCGGGCGAACACGTCCTCAAGTTCAGGGACGATCCGCCAGCCCTCGCTGCCCTCAATGCAGTGCTTCACGGGCAGAAGCCTTCCTTCCTGCGTGGAAAGATAGTCCTCCTGATGCGTGTCCTGAGTAAAAAACACCTTGCCGTCAAACTGCCGCGCATAGGCGCAGAGCGACGGCGTCAGAGCACGAGCCTCGGCCGTGCCCAGCGCGCCGGTCACGAAGTCCCGCTGCATATCAATGATGATCAGATACTTTGCCATTTCCTTCCTCATGCCTTTCGTCTCCCGTCTGTCAAGGCGGAAAGAGCAGGAGTACAGTTCCGTAAAGGCGTCCCGCCCGTGCGTGAACCATAAGACCCGGGGCGGTCTCACTCCGCTTGCGTGAAGACTTTTTAGCGATACCGAGTTCACTCCCGCACCGAACCCCTCTTCGACTGACACCGCAGCCGGCAGACAAGGCCGTGCAGAGTGCCCTCTGAGGGGAAAGCTTAAGGAAAAGAATTTCACCGGCTTCGCCGTTTTGTCAATCTCTCTTTTTCCCCTGAAAGGGATGGGCGTCCAAACCCCAAGGGAATGACAGCAGAAAAGGTTCCCCTGCAAAAGCCGGCCCGCCGCCCAGCGTTTGAAAACGCTGTCTTCCGGCAATCTTTCCAAGGAATGTGCCGCGCCCGTGATAAAATTTCCTTTTTTTGATGGACTGCCGTTGACAACGAACAATGCGTGCTTACTGTAAAGTTGTGCCGATGAGAGGCGGTTCCTTCTTACGAAGGACGGTAACCCCAGGCACAAACAAAGGTAACTTTCTTTTGAGAGTCGATTTCTGCACATGTGTTTTCTCTGATTCGGCCTCTCAAAAAAAAGAAGTTACAATACCAGTATAACAATTCGGAGGTATGTATTATGCTGCCTAGTATTTTTGGTGAACGGCTTTTTGACGACATGTTCAACGATCCCTTTATGCTCATGCCTTCCTTCTACCGCCATGATCCGATCTTCGGCAAGAACGCCAAGAACCTCATGAAGACCGATGTGCGCGAGCTGGAACACGCCTACGAGCTGGATGTGGATCTGCCCGGCTTCAAAAAGGAAGATGTGAACATCGAACTGGACAACGGCTACCTGACCATCAAGGCCGCCAAGAACCTGGACAAGGACGATGCGGACAAGAAGGGCCAGTATCTGCGCCGCGAACGCTACAGCGGGGAATGCAGCCGCAGCTTCTACATCGGCAGCGAGGTGGAACCCGGGGACGTTCACGCCAAGTTCGAAGATGGCATCCTGCAGATCTCGTTCCCCAAGGCACCGGAACCCAAGCAGCCTGAAAGCAAGCAGATCGCCATTGCCTGACCCTGCCTGAGCTTCCCCTGACCACGGCCGCCGCCCGAACCCCAGCCTTCGGACGGCGGCCTTTTTTATGGTTGGAAGCGAAAGTTTTCAGCCGTGCCTCGCCCGTTTTCTGTCCGGCACGTTTGTGCGAGAGTATCACCTTAATAATGATAAAAGTTCTTCGATCTTGCCATTAACGCGAAATCGCTGAAACAACGCCAGAGATTTATTCA
>NZ_CANRLT010000003.1 GCF_947631555.1 uncultured Mailhella sp.
CGTAGCTCAGCTGGGAGAGCATCTGCTTTGCACGCAGAGGGTCGTCAGTTCGATTCTGTCCGTCTCCACCAGACATGCGAAGTTGGATAGTGAGAGAAGGCTTCAAGGGATTGGGGTTTTCGAACCGGTATCCAACCGGCGGCCGCGGCGAGCGGCACGTTCATTGACAATTGAACAGGGAAGAGATGAGAGGTTTTTTCGAGAGAAAAACAAGATAATAAGAGCAACGGGCGGATGCCTTGGCGCTGCAGGCGACGAAAGACGTGATAAGCTGCGATAAGCCTCGGGGAGGAGCTAAATATCCTGAGATCCGGGGATGTCTGAATGGGGGAACCCACTGGAAGCAGTTCCAGTACCTCTTCGGAGGGGCTAACCTGGGGAAGTGAAACATCTCAGTACCCAGCGGAAAGGAAATCAAACGAGACTCCCAGAGTAGCGGCGAGCGAAATGGGAAGAGGCTAAACCGGACAGTTTCGACTGTCCGGGGTTGTAGGACCGCCGGAAGTGATCTTTGACTAGGCAGGAGAAGTCGGCTGGAAAGCCGCACCACAGGGGGTGAAAGTCCCGTATCCGAAACCGAAAGAAGCACGGGCGGCACCTGAGTACTGCGAGGCACGTGGAACCTCGTGGGAATCTGGGAGGACCATCTTCCAAGCCTAAGTACGACACAGCGACCGATAGTGAACCAGTACCGTGAGGGAAAGGTGAAAAGAACCCCTGTCAGGGGAGTGAAAGAGAATCTGAAACCTGTTGCTTACAAGCTGTGGGAGCCATAATACGATGGTGACCATGTGCCTTTTGCATAATGAGTCAGCGAGTTAATCTGTTGTGCGAGGTTAAGCGGAAGCGGAGCCGAAGCGAAAGCGAGTCTGAAGAGGGCGTATAGTACAGCGGATTAGACCCGAAACCGGGTGATCTATCCATGAGCAGGTTGAAGCAAGGGTAAAGCCTTGTGGAGGACCGAACCAGTATCGGCTGAAAACGATTTGGATGACTTGTGGATAGGGGTGAAAGGCCAATCAAACCCGGTGATAGCTGGTTCTCCCCGAAATATATTGAGGTATAGCCTCGGGGATTGTCTGCCGGAGGTAAAGCACTGACAAGGCTAGGGGTCCTACCAGATTACCAAACCTTATCAAACTCTGAATGCCGGCAAGATGTACCTCGGGAGTCAGACGGCGGGTGCTAAGGTCCGTCGTCGAAAGGGTAAGAGCCCGGATCGACAGCTAAGGCCTCCAATTCCATACTCAGTGGTGAAGGTGGTGGGGTTGTTCAGACAGCCAGGACGTTGGCTTAGAAGCAGCCATCGTTTAAAGAAAGCGTAATAGCTCACTGGTCTAATGATCCTGCGCCGAAAATGTAACGGGGCTAAGTATGGAGCCGAAGCTTCGGACTCGTCATTTGATGAGTGGTAGGGGAGCGTTCTCAATGGGCAGAAGCTGCGCCGCGAGGCGAGGTGGACTGTTGAGAAGTGATTATGCTGACATGAGTAACGATAAAACAGGTGAAAAACCTGTTCGCCGAAAACCCAAGGTTTCCTGGGTAAAGTTAATCTTCCCAGGGTTAGTCGGTCCCTAAGGAGAGGGCGAAAGCCGTATCTGATGGAAAACGGGTTAATATTCCCGTACTTTCATGGAAGCGCGATGGAGGGACGCAGGAAGATGGGCGATCCGGGTGTTGGATATCCCGGTGCAAGCGAGTAGGAGTGGGAAGCAGGGAAATCCGCTTTCTGAATCTGAGACGCGAGACCGAGCCGCAAGGCGGAAGTCGTCAAGTCTACACTGCCAAGAAAAGCTTCTAAGTATATTCCATGAGAACCGTACTGCAAACCAACTCAGGTGGGTGGGATGAATAATCCGAGGCGCTCGAGAGAATTCTGGCTAAGGAACTCGGCAAAATAACCCCGTAACTTCGGGAAAAGGGGTGCTCCGGTGGGTGAAGAATTTACTTTGTAAGCCCGCAGGAGCCGCAGAGAAATGGTGGTGGCGACTGTTTACTAAAAACATAGGTCTGTGCGAAGTCGCAAGACGACGTATACGGACTGACGCCTGCCCGGTGCCGGAAGGTTAAAAGGAGAGGTCAGCGCAAGCGAAGCCTTGAATTGAAGCCCCGGTAAACGGCGGCCGTAACTATAACGGTCCTAAGGTAGCGAAATTCCTTGTCGGGTAAGTTCCGACCTGCACGAATGGCGTAACGATCTCCACACTGTCTCGGCCAGAAACTCGGTGAAATTGAAGTCGCGGTGAAAATGCCGTGTACCCGCAGAAAGACGGAAAGACCCTGTGCACCTTTACTATAGCTTGACATTGGGTTTTGAACCTGCATGTGCAGGATAGGTGGGAGACAGAGAACTCTGTACGCCAGTATGGAGGGAGTCAGCGTTGAAATACCACCCTTGTTTGTTCAAGACCCTAACCTGTACCGTAAGCCGGTATGAGGACAGTGTCTGGCGGGTAGTTTGACTGGGGCGGTCGCCTCCTAAAAAGTAACGGAGGCATGCAAAGGTTCCCTCAGGCTGATTGGAAACCAGCCGTCGAGTGCAAACGCAAAAGGGAGCTTGACTGCAAGAGAGACATCTCGAGCAGGTACGAAAGTAGGCGCTAGTGATCCGGTGGTCCCGCATGGAAGGGCCATCGCTCATTGGATAAAAGGTACGCCGGGGATAACAGGCTGATCGCATCCAAGAGTTCATATCGACGATGCGGTTTGGCACCTCGATGTCGGCTCATCACATCCTGGGGCTGAAGCAGGTCCCAAGGGTACGGCTGTTCGCCGTTTAAAGTGGTACGCGAGCTGGGTTTAAAACGTCGTGAGACAGTTTGGTCCCTATCTTCTGTGGGCGAAGGAGTATTGCAAGGGCCTGTCCCTAGTACGAGAGGACCGGGATGGACACACCCCTGGTGGACCTGTTGTTCTGCCAAGAGCATAGCAGGGTAGCTATGTGTGGAAGGGATAACCGCTGAAAGCATCTAAGCGGGAAGCCTGCCTTAAGATAAGTACTCCCAGTCGCAAGACCTGAAGGGCCCGGAGAGACGATCCGGTCGATAGGTCGGAGGTGAAAGCGCCGTGAGACGTTGAGCTGACCGATACTAATAGCCCGTGCGGCTTGCTTTTCCAGAAAGAACCTCTCCTCTTCCCTGTCAATTATACATTTCGGACATTTCCTTGGTGTCCATAGAGAAGCGGGTACACCCGATCCCATTCCGAACTCGGCAGTTAAGCGCTTCATCGCCCATGATACTGCGCATCCTTACGTGGGAAAGTAGGCCGATGCCAAGGTTTTATCAGAAAGGCTCCCCTCCGGGGAGCCTTTTCGTGTTTAAGCGCAAAAAAGGAAACGAGAAAGGGCAGAAGGGCAAGGCGGAAACAGCGGACATGGAGCGTGACTGCAGCACGTCTTCCCTAGGTGAAGGAAGCAAGGGAAAACTTTGCGGAAGAGAGGACGTTAGAGGTTTAGACTCCAGATGAAACATCGTTGAACCGTCCAAGCGCCGGATAAGGGCGGAACTGGTGGAGAAGGCCGCTTTCCGTACGGCCCGGCCCGGGCCGGGATGGGGACTGCGTTTTTTCGGGCAAGAAAGGCAAGAAAATACGGACGAGCGGCCAAAGCAGCCCTCACAGACGAACTGGATACATTCCCTCATGACGCGTGTCTCCTGCGTGCAGATGTGGGACCAGTCTGACGGAAACTCTCCTATTCCCACTACCTTGCCATTGTTCTCCGTTGGCCTGATGACTTTTTGCGCCGGCAAAACGCTTCCTCTCAGGGGTGCATTTTTCCCTTCTTCAGAACCTGCACAGCTGGCCCTGGGCATCGCCTCCCTGAAGCCCATCGGCTCATTTACGGCCTGACCCGGGAGTAGCGTGTGTGGATGCAGAAAATCCCCCGTGGCTCTCAATGCCCTTGCTGTTGCAAATTTTTCTGTGAAGTCTCGCAGTCAAAAAGCGGTATCCAGCAGAACATCTCCGGCAAATTTAGCTTTTTGTGGGTGGAGTAAGATTTCCTTTGTTCGTTTAAGGTTGTGAGACGCAGATTGGCAGTCTTTTCCGTGAACGGTGTTTGGAATATTGGTGGAGATGAAGCTGGAAGGAAAAGGTAAAGGCGGAGGTCCGTTTACCGGACAGCTTGGCTACGAAAAAGCTCTTTTCAGGAAGTTGAGAAACGATTAAAATAATTTTTCACAAACTAGTTTTATTTTTTTATAAGTTTTTATTAAAAAAATAAAAAATAACACTATATTACAGAAAATTTCCTCAAAAAAGCGACAGAGGGACTTCACATGGAAAAAACGCCGGAAGCGACATCTGGATTGGCCAGTATCACAGAAATCTTAGCAAAATACCAAGGAAAATGCGAAAGTTTTGCCCAGTCATGGACATTTTTTAATATTTGTTATTTATTTAACAATATATTTGCATAGAAGAGGCATCGCGCTCACGGGGTTGTGAGTCATAACCAGGTGTTTTTGTAAAAATTTTGTCCGCTGGACGGGAAAGTCGGACAAGGAGACGGCGTCCATCCAGGACACTTGCCTGTATTCCAAGGTTGAATATGCAATTTTGCATAACAAAAAAGTCTAAAAATACGAAAATATATTAAAATATATAAAAAATATAAATAGTTATAGGAAAATGTCCAACAAAACATATGCCATTTTGCACATTTTGCATATTTGCATATTAAAGAGACAAAGGGACAAAAATCACAATTGCAGGTAATTGGTTGAATTTTTTAGAATTTCAAAAAAACTTCGAAAAGGGATTTTGGAGGGGCGGTTTGGGAGAAAAGGGAGGCAGGCGTAATCCAGCTTTAATATAAGGATAAATTAAATTTTTGCGGAAAAATAAAAATTGGCATAATTTTTGCTTTATCGAAAATGAGGAACTTGAAAGCGGGCCTCTGTCTGAGCCTGATATCGGTCAAGATGGAACGGTAGCACGGCTCTCCAGGTTTTCTGGAAGGCGTCCCCAAGTCCCTTTTGAGTGTTGCGTTCAGGAGTTAACGCTCTAACAGTATAAAGCAAACAAGGAGTTTGTTATGAGTGCCATTGAGATGCTCAATCCCGAAGCGTGCGAATGCCATTCCCCGCAGGAACAGCGCATCTTCGACAGGAACAAGGGCAAGAAGGACAAATACTATGATACCCACAAGCGTGTGTTTGACCTGATTGCCAAATTCGAAGGTCAGACCCCCTTCATCGATGTGGAACGCGCTCTGTACTTCACGCAGTCCATGGCCACCACCGAAGGTCAGCCCCTGGTGCTGCGCTGGGCCAAGGCTCTGATGCACATCGCCCAGAACATCTCCATCGTGGTTGAGGATGGCCAGCTTCTGCTCGGCCGCGCCGGTGGCCGCGCTGGTCGTTACGGCATCCTGTATCCTGAACTCGACGGTGACTTCCTCGACATCGCCGTGCGCGACCTGCCCACCCGTGAGCAGTCCCCTGCCAAGATCACGCCCGAAGACGCCAAGATCGTCATGGAGCAGATCGCTCCCTACTGGAAGGGCAAGACCTATCACGAAGCCCTGAACAAGGCTCTGCCCGAATGGGTGCACAAGCTCACCTATGTGGACGAAGCCGGTCTCATCTCCCGCTTTGTGGTCAACGAAACTTCTTCTTTCCGCTCCTCCATCCAGTGGGTGCACGACTACGAAAAGATCCTGAAGCGCGGCTTCAACGGCATCAAGGCCGAAGCTCAGGCCAAGCTCGAAGCTCTCGATCCCTGCAGCCCCGTGGACAACGCTGACAAGCGTCCCTTCCTCGAAGCCGTTGTCATCGTGTGCGACGCCATCGTGCTCTGGGCTCATCGCCATGCCGAAGAGGCCCGCAAGGTTGCCGCCGCCACCACCGATCCTGTCCGCAAGGCCGAACTGCTGAAGATGGCCGAGATTGCCGACAAGGTGCCCGGCGAGCCCGCCACCACCTTCCAGGAAGCCGTGCAGTCCCAGTGGTTCACGCAGATGTTCTCCCGCATCGAGCAGAAGACCGGTACCACCATTTCCAACGGCCGCATGGATCAGTACTTCTATCCCTACTACAAGCAGGATATGGAAGCCGGCGTGATCACCGAAGAGAGCGCCATGGAACTTCTGGAATGCATGTGGGTGGGCATGGCCGAATTCATCGACATGTACATCTCTCCCGCGGGCGGCGCCTTCAACGAAGGCTATTCCCACTGGGAAGCCGTGACCATCGGAGGCCAGACCAAGGACGGCCTTGACGCCACCAACGAACTGACCCACCTGTTCCTGCGCTCCAAGCGTGAATTCCCCCTGCACTATCCCGACCTCGCGGCCCGTGTGCACGCCATGTCTCCCGATGAATACCTGTGGGACGTTGCCGAAACCATCAAGTACGGCTCCGGCTTCCCCAAGCTGTGCAACGATGAAGAAGTCGTTCCGCTGTATTCCTCCAAGGGCGGCACCATGGAAGAGGCTCTCGACTACGCCGTGTCCGGCTGCACCGAGACCCGTATGCCCAACCGCGACACCTACACTTCCGGCGGTGCCTACACCAACTTTGCCGCTGCTCTCGAAATGGCTCTGCATCAGGGCAAGATGAAGAAGTACGGCGACGATCAGCTGGGCGTGAAGACTCCCGATCCCCGCACCTTCAAGACCTGGGACGATATGTGGAACGCCTACAAGGCTCAGCAGGAACTCTTCCTGCGCGCCACGTTCACCCAGCAGTACATCGTGACCAAGGTCCGCGAAAAGCACTTCGCGCAGCCCATGGGTTCCGCCATGCACGACCTGTGCATGAAGCACTGCATGGATCTGCATACCCGCCTCATCCCCGAAGGTGCCAACTTCGGCTACTTCGAATTCATGGGCTTCGGTACGGTTATTGACTCCCTGGCCGCCATCAAGCAGCTCGTGTTTGAAGAAAAGCGCATCACCATGGATCAGCTGCTTGAAGCCATGGATCACAACTGGAAGGGCTACGAAGCCATCCAGCAGATGGTGAAGAACTGCCACTGCTACGGCAACGACGATCCCTATGCTGACGAAATCGGCAAGGCCATCGACAAGATCTGCGTGGAATTCGGCGGCAAGTACTCCAAGGAAATGGGCATCCACAACGACGTGCGCTATGTGCCCTTCACCTCTCACGTTCCCTTCGGCAAGGTGGTTGCTGCCACCCCGAACGGCCGTGTGGACTGGTTCCCGCTGTCCGATGGTTCTTCCGCTTCCCATGGCGCGGACATCAATGGACCCACCGCCATCCTCATGTCCAACTTCAAGACCAAGAACTACGGCCTGCGCAGCCGTGCCGCCCGCCTCTTGAACATCAAGTTCACTCCCAAGAGCGTGGAAGGCGACGCCGGCACCCAGAAGCTGGTGGACTTCATCCGTACCTGGTGCGCCCTCAAGCTGTGGCATCTGCAGTTCAACGTGCTCAATCAGGAAACCCTGATCGCCGCTCAGAAGGATCCGCAGAAGTATCGCAGCCTCATCGTTCGCGTGGCCGGCTACAGCGCCTACTTCGTGGATCTGTCGCCTGACCTGCAGAACGACCTGATCGCCCGTACCGATCACGACACCATCTAACACTATGGACCGGGGCCTTCCGGCCCCGGCCTTTGCCGCAGTCTCGTGCTCCCGGAAGGCTTTTCCGGGACACGGGGCTTTGGCATATGTATCCAGCCGCTCTCCCTTTTGCCCATCAGGAAGCCCCATGAGCAACACGTTTGAAGATAGAAAAGTCACCGGTCTGGTCTTCAATATCCAGAAGTACTCCGTCCATGACGGCCCCGGCATCCGCACGGTCGTGTTCACCAAGGGCTGCCCCCTGCGCTGCCGCTGGTGCAGCAACCCGGAATCACAGGAACCCCGCCCTCAGATGGCGTTTAACCCCGGCCGCTGCATTTCCCCTGAAAAGTGCGGGTACTGCATTCCCGCCTGCCCGTACGACGCCATCAAGGCCGAAGGCGGTGCGCTCAGCGTGGACTGCACCCCCTGTGCCACCTGTAAAACCCTGGACTGCGCCAAAGCCTGCCCTGCCAAGAGCATGATCGTGTACGGACAGGAACGCAGTGTGCAGGACGTGCTCAGCGTGGTAGCTCAGGACGCCATGTTTTATTCCCGTTCCGGCGGCGGCATGACCATTTCCGGCGGTGAACCTCTGCTTCAGAAGAATTTCGCGCTGGCACTGCTGCGCGAGGCCCAGAGACGCCGCATCAAGACCGCTGTCGAGACCTGCGGCTGCATTCCGTGGGAAACCTTTGAAGAAGCCGCCCCCCTGCTCAACAATGTGCTGTTCGACGTGAAGCATCCCGATACCGAAAAGCACAAGCAGAACACGGGTGTGGGCAACGAGCGTATTCTTTCCAATCTGAACAGGCTGCTGGCGGCCTTCCCCGAACTGCCCGTTCTGGTCAGAACGCCCGTCATCCCCGGATTCAATGACGATGATGAAACGGCCCGCGCCATTGGCCGCCTGCTCAAGGGCCACTCCAATGTTTCCTATGAGGCGCTGCCGTATCATCGGCTGGGGACGCAGAAGTATATGTTTCTTGCCCGCGAGTATCCGCTGGGCGATGTTACGCTGCCTGCCGGCACTGCCGAACGCGTGCAGGCCATTGTTGACGAGGAACGCGGCGCAAAGTAGCCATTGCCATCTTGCAAAAACGTCTTCAGTCGGGTTATATCCTGATTGAGGCCGCAACTTCCCGGCGCGTTGCCGCCCGGGACGCCGAACATGCTCGGAAACCCCGCGACAGCGGGGGTAAACGCCGGACGGGGCACGCCCGGCATATTAACGGAGATCCCATGAAGATCATTGATTTTCGCTTTCGCCCCCATACCGAGGCCATTCTGAACGGCATCAAGAACAGCACCATGTTCAAGGCCAGCTGCGAAGCCAGCGGTTTTGACAAGTGGAAGCCCGAGCCTCTGGACAAGATCGTGGCGGACATGAAGGCACGCGGCGTGGAACGCTGCGTCATCACCGGCCGTGACTGCCGCACGACCTACGGGTTCCCGGATAACAACGGCAGCGTCCTGGAATTCTGCCGCGCCTATCCCGACATGTTCATCGGTTTCTGGGGCATCGATCCGCTCAAGGGTATGGACGCCGTGCGCGAAGTGGAAAAGGTGGTCAAGGAATACGGCATGAAGGGCGTTGCCACTGACCCGTATCTGGCGCACATCTCTCCCGCCGAAGCCCGCTACTATCCCATCTATACCAAGTGCTGCGAGCTGAACATTCCGGTGTTCATCACCATGGCTCCGCCGCCCCAGGTGCCGGGCACGGTCATTTCCTACACCGATCCGCGCGACGTGGACATCGTGGCCCGCGACTTCCCCGAACTGAAGATCATCATGAGCCACGGCGGGTATCCCTTCGTGCACGAGGCCATTTACGCCTGCTATCGCAACAAGAACGTGTACATGGACATTTCGGAATACGAAGCCGCTCCCATGAAGGACACCTATGTCGATGCCATCAAGAACATGATCTCTGACAAGGTGCTCTTTGCCAGCGCCCATCCGTTCGTGGATCAGCGCGAATGCCTGGCCAACTATGCGGCCATGGATCTGCCCGAAAAGGTGCGCGAAAAGGTCATGTACAAGAACGCCTGCCGCGTGCTCGGTCTGCCCGGCGGTGAGGAAGAACCCGCCTGCTCCAACTGCACCTGCTGCAATAAGGGCAAGGACTGCTACTGCTCCAAGGGCGGCTGCGGTTCCCATGCTCCCGCCAAGGCTGCTGCTCCCTCTGCCGACCTTGAGGCTATTGCCTACCGCATTGTCGCCGAACTGAAAAAGGTTATGTAACACCGTCCGGCATCGTCAAATCGGCGGTGCTCTGCATCACCCCTAATACTTTCAGGAGAGATTCATGACTTCTACCAACGCTTTGGGCATGATTGAAACCAAGGGCCTCGTCGGCGCCGTTGAAGCGGCCGATGCCATGGTCAAGGCTGCCAACGTCACCCTCGTCGGCCGTGTCGAAGTGGGCGGCGGACTCGTCACCGTGCTGGTGCGCGGCGATGTGGGCGCGGTGAAGGCCGCCACGGACGCCGGTTCTGCCGCTGCTCAGAAGGTAGGTGAACTCATCAGCGTCCACGTCATCCCTCGTCCTCATTCTGAAGTGGAACTTATCATTCCTCATCGGGACTAAGCATATCGGTTCCGGAGAAGGCCGGGTGCTTCAGCGTGAAGATCCCCTGGTCCTATCTCCGGGGAATCGTGCATGAGAAGGCGGGCCTTCCGCCGGAGAGCAAAGATTTTCTCCAGCCGGAAAGCTCT
Organism: uncultured Mailhella sp.; assembly: GCF_947631555.1. Taxonomy (GTDB): domain Bacteria; phylum Desulfobacterota; class Desulfovibrionia; order Desulfovibrionales; family Desulfovibrionaceae; genus Mailhella. The sequence goes on from NZ_CANRLT010000003.1 coordinate 10,253, forward strand.
ACCGAACCTTGCTTCAAAGAGGAATCGTCATGCTGGCACTCGGACTTGTGGAAACCAAGGGGTTTCTTCCCGCCGTCGAGGGGGCAGACGCCATGCTCAAGACCGCGGACGTTCGCCTGCTTGAAAAGAATCTTGCCGGCGGCGGCCTGGTGACCATCACTATCGCGGGAGAAGTGTCTGCCGTCAAATCATCGGTGGAAGCTGCCGAAGAACGCATCAGGCGCATCGTCGGGGCGCAGCTCGTGTCTGTACACGTCATTCCGCGCCCGGACAGCGAACTCGAGCGCATACTCAAGCTCGACCCCGATGCTTCAGAACCGGCCGAACCGGCTCCGCCCGCAAAACCGCAGGCTCCTGATGAAGAGCGGAAAGACGAAGCTGCCGCCCAGGCCGCGCCGCTTCCCGTCATGCCGGTTCCCGAACCGGCGGCCCCTGCCCCCGCAGCACCTCAGTCCTCCGCTCCGGCCCAGGCCGAAGAGGTGAAGAATGAGGCAGCGCCTGCCAGGGCGATTCCCGATGAAGCAAAGCTGCGCCGAATGAGCCTGAAGCGCCTGCGCCAGCTGGCCCGTAACGAGGGTCTGCCCGTGGACGAGGAAACATTGGCTTCGGCCGATAGAAAAGCCCTGATCGCCGTTCTCCTGCAGGCGTTTGGGAAATAATAGAGGAGTATCGCAATGGTTGATAAGGATCTCTTATCCATTCAGGAAGCCCGTTCGCTGGTGCGCGCCGCACGTGTTGCGCAGGCCGAATTCTGTCAGATGGGCCAGGAACGCATCGACGCGGTAGTCAAGGCCATTGCAGAGGCAACCGCTGCCCAGGCCGAAGCTCTGGCTGCTCTGGCCCATGAGGAGACCGGCTACGGCAAGACGCAGGACAAGAAGGTGAAGAACCTGCTTGCCTCCGAAAAGGTTTACGCCTGCATCAAGGACATGAAGACCATCGGTGTCATCCACGAAGATCCCGTGAACAAGATCACGGAAATCGCCGTGCCCGTGGGTGTCATCGCCGGCGTTGTGCCTTCTACCAACCCCACCGCCACGGTCATCTACAAGACGCTTATTTCGCTCAAGGCGGGCAACGCCATCGTGTTCACGCCCCATCCGGCGGCCAAGAAGTGCATCGCCCGTGCGGTGGAGATCATCAAGGAGACCCTGCAGCGCTGCGGCGTGAGCACGGATCTCGTGAGCTGCATCACCGTGCCCACCCTTGAAGGCAGCACCGAGCTGATGAAGATTTCCGACCTCATCCTCGCAACGGGCGGCCCCGGCATGGTGAAGGCTGCGTACAGCTCCGGCACGCCCGCTCTGGGCGTGGGCGCCGGCAACGTGCCTGCCTACATCGAGCGCAGCGCCGACGTGAAGGACGCCGTGACCAAGATCATGACCAGCAAGACCTTCGACAACGGCACCATCTGCGCTTCCGAGCAGTCCATCATCGCCGAGAAGGTCAACGCCGATGCGGTCAAGCGTGAGCTTATCGCCCAGGGCGGCTTCTTCCTCGAAGGTGAGGATCTGGTCAAGGTCAAGGCCGTCATGGAACGCGGCAACGGTTCCATGAACCCCGCCATCGTGGGCCGCGACGCTCAGACCATCGCCCGCCTGGCAGGCATCAACATTCCTGCCGGTACCCGTCTCCTGGTGTCCGACGAAAAGGGTGTTGGACCCAAGTTCCCCTTCTCCAAGGAAAAGCTCACGTCGCTCATCGCCTTCTATGTGGTGGAAGACTGGCACGAAGCCTGCGAACTCTGCCAGGCGCTGCTGCACAACTGCGGCATCGGTCATTCGCTGTCCATCCACTCCAATAACCCCGAAGTGGTGCGCGAATTTGGCCTGAAGAAGCCCGTGTCCCGCATTCTGGTGAACACGCCTTCCACCCACGGCGCTGTGGGCCTGACCACGGGCCTGTTCCCGTCCCTGACCCTGGGCTGCGGTGCCATTGGCGGCAGTGCTACGTCTGATAACGTGACGCCCATGAATCTGCTCAACATCCGCCGTGTGGCGTATGAGACGAACAGTGCCGCTCCTGCAGCTCCGGCCAAGGCCGTTGACATCGACGCCCTTGCCTCCATGATCGTCGCCGAACTGAAGAAAGCTCTGTAATTCTGTCATACGGACCCGCGCCGCTGATGCGGCGCGGGGTATCCGCACCTACGCAAACAATACTTAGAGAAGGAGAGTCCTATGACGACTTCCACCAACGCTCTGGGCATGATCGAGACCAAGGGTCTCGTTGGTTCCGTTGAAGCGGCCGATGCCATGGTCAAGGCCGCCAATGTCACCCTCATTGGCCGCGTGCAGGTGGGCGGCGGTCTTGTCACCGTGATGGTTCGCGGCGATGTGGCCGCGGTCAAGGCCGCTACCGATGCCGGCGCTGCCGCTACACAGAAGGTGGGTGAGCTCATCAGCGTCCACGTTATCCCCCGTCCCCATTCTGAAGTGGAACTCATCCTTCCCCAGAAGGAAGCCTAAGCGAGCGGCGGAGAGACCATGAACGAACAAGCCCTTAAAAAGGCTGTGACGGAACTCATCACGCTGGTGCTGAACAATGCGTCCGCAGGCGGTGCGCATGAGAACGGCCCCATCCCCGTTGAGCTTTCCGCCCGTCATGTGCATCTGAGCGAAAAGGACGCCATTGCGCTTTTCGGTGCACCGCTGACCCATGCCCGCGATCTTTCGCAGCCCGGGCAGTTTCTCTGCAAGGAGCGGGTGCGCCTCATCGGTCCCAAGGGCGTCATGGACAACGTGGCCGTACTCGGGCCTTCCCGCGGCAAGTCACAGGTCGAGATCTCCCGTACCGATGCCCGCGCCCTGGGCGTGGACGCCCCGGTGCGTCTGTCCGGCGACATTGCGGGCACACCCGGCATGGTGCTGGCTTCGCAGAACGGTATCATCGGGCTGAGCGAGGGCGTCATCGTGGCGGCGCGTCATATCCATATGACTCCGCAGGACGCCGCCCGCTTTGGTGTGAAGGACGGCGACAAGGTGAGCGTACGCCTTGCTTCCGAACGTCCGCTGGTGCTTGAAGACGTGCTGGTTCGTGTGAGCGACAAGTTCAGTCTGGCCATGCACATCGATGCCGACGAAGGCAACAGCGCCGGCTGGAAGAAGGGCATCGACGGTGTCATTACCGCGAGGAGCTGACATGGACTTTGCAGCCATTGACCGCCAGATAGCCGAGCTTGAGAGCCGCATCCAGAATCCGGCGCACGTTGCGCCGGGGGAAGAGCTTTTTGTGGGCGTGGATCTCGGCACGGCGTACATTGTGGTGGTCGTGGTGGACGGCCAGCACCGGCCCGTGGCCTGCGCTCTGGAATTTGCGCAGGTCGTGCGGGACGGGCTGGTGGTGGACTATACCGGCGCATCACGCATCGTGCGCAAGCTGGTGGATCAGCTTCGGGAAAAGCTGGGCCGCGACCTTGAGTATGCGGCCATCGCCGTGCCCCCTGGTACGGGCGAACGCGAATGCGCCACGCACCGCCATGTGGTTGAGGGCGCCGGTCTTACCGTGACCACCATTCTTGACGAACCCACCGCGGCCAACGCGGTGCTGGGCGTTCGGAACGGCGTCATCGTGGACGTGGGCGGCGGCACCACCGGCCTTTCCATCCTTGAGGACGGGAAGGTTGTCTATGTGGCGGACGAACCCACCGGCGGCACACACCTTTCGCTGGTTCTGGCCGGCGGCTACGGCATCAGCTTTGAAGAAGCCGAAGAGATCAAGAAGGATCCCGCCCGGCAGAGCGAGATCCTGCCTGTGGTCAAACCCGTGCTTGAAAAGATAGCCTCCATCATCAACCGGCATATCAGGGGGCGCGACGTTTCGGCCATTTACCTCGTGGGCGGAACCTGCTGCCTGAAAGACATGGAACAGACCATCGCCCGCGAGACGGGCAAGGCCGTGTTCAAGCCTTCCAACCCCTTCCTTGTCACCCCGCTGGGCATTGCGCTCAACTGCGGCAGGGAATGAACGCGCATCCGGGTAACGCCATGCAGGACGCCGAACTCATACGCCGCATCGTGGAACAGGTGCTGGAACAGCTTGCCCCCGTGCAAGGTGCGGCCTGCGTGTGTGTCCTTGCCGAGCGGGATGAAGCCCTTGTCCAGGCACTCACGCCGCTTGTGGCTTCCCATTTTGGATCAGGCACAAAACTCATGTTTCGCGGGGAGAGCGGATGCGGGGCAGTTCCCGCGGCTTTTCTCCTGCCCGAGCTTTCCTGTTCCGACATGGCCGATCTTGCGGCAGGGCGGGCCGCGTCGCCCGTTATGCGTGACGTGCTTTCCCTGCTTTTAAAGGGTACGGGCGTCGGGGTGGTTCGCTTCGCCTACCGGGACTATGCGCAAAGCGCCCCCGGGCCGCTTTACGACCTGTACGCCGGCTATGAAAAAACGCTGGCGGGATTCGGGTTGAAGGAGTTCAAGGCGAAAAAGCCGGAAAACAGGCGGCTTCGGGACAGGCTTGTGACCGCCGCCATGGTGGAGGAGGCCGCGGCTGATGGTACGCGCAGTCTTGAGATACCGGAACGGGCCGTGCTCACGCCCCTTGCGGCAGAAAGGGCGGAAACGCTGCATGTCAGCATCCGCAGACAGGGATAAGGCATGATCATAGGCGTAGTGATAGGCAACGTGTGGGCCACCAAGAAAGAGGACAAACTTCAGGGCCTCAAGCTCATGGTGGTGCAGCGCATCGACCCGGCCGACGGCGCCAGGCATGAAAGCCTTGTGGCGGCCGACCGCGTGGGGGCGGGCATTGGTGAACAGGTGCTTGTCGTCACCGGTAGCACGGCCCGCAAAGCGCTTTCCCTGGATGACGATATTCCCATGGATGCCGCGATCGTCGGCATTCTGGATGAAATAGAACTCACGAAGGGTCTTTAGACCGCGTGAGGAAACAGGCGGACCTGCCAAAAAGCAGGCGAACCGCGATGGCAAGACGGACGGAGTGAGGGAATCATGGCAAAACAACTCATCACCACAGCGAATCTTGACACCTACATCCGCAAGGACCTTGGCAAGCTCTTTGTCACGCCGGACAGGCTGGTGACTGCCGGAGTCAAGGACGAACTCAGGCGCCGCGGCGTGCAGCTGGTCTACGGGCCGGAACCCGCGCCCGTGCAGCCCGCCTGCTGCTCGGCGCCTCAGGCGGACGGAGCGGACAAGCTCAAGCGTGCCGCCGCCATCGTTGTCGCCATACTCCGTGAACAGTACGGCATGACGGACGAGAGCCAGATTCAGGCTGTTGCCGTCAAGATTCTGAAGGCCGTCAAGGACAGCATTTAACGTCTGCCGCCTTATGCCTGTTGAGGCACAGGGCGCAGTGCGTGAACGCCGAAGGCGGGACTCTTCCCGCATGAGGCTCAGGGGAACTTCCAGTCGGGCGCAGTGCGCGCCCACGCGACATACCGCGAAAAGGAGATTAACATGACAATGGACGCTCTCGGCATGATCGAAACCAAGGGCCTTGTCGGCGCTGTGGAAGCGGCCGATGCTATGGTCAAGGCTGCCAACGTCACTCTTATCGGCCGCGTGCAGGTTGGCGGCGGTCTCGTCACCGTGATGGTGCGCGGCGATGTGGGTGCGGTGAAGGCCGCTACGGACGCCGGTTCCGCCGCCGCTCAGAAGGTGGGCGAACTCATCAGTGTCCACGTCATTCCCCGCCCCCATTCCGAAGTGGAACTCATTCTGCCTCATCGCGACGCCGAATAAGGCGAGGCGTACCCCTTATCAGAGTCTGGTCCGGTCTGTTCGGGCCGAAGAATTCCCGAGGAATGAGCGATGGGACATCCGATTGTCGATAAAATACGCGAAGCCGGTGTCGTTGGCGCCGGCGGCGCCGGACTTCCGACCCATGTGAAGGCTGACGCCCATGTGGAGACCGTGCTGGTCAACGGCGCTTCCTGTGAGCCGCTGCTCTCGAGCGACCCGTATCTCATGGAAAACGAGGTTGATACTCTTGTGCGCGGTCTTGAAGCCGTCATGGAATGTACCGGCGCGAAGAAGGGTATCATCTGTCTGAAAGGCAAGCACGTCCGCGCTATGCAGTCCGTCCGCGCCGCAGCCGAACGCTCGGGCGGCAAAATCGAAGCCCGCGAGCTCATGGATTTCTATCCTGCGGGCGACGAACAGGTGCTGGTGCATGAAGTGCTTGGCCGTACCGTACCCGAACGCGGCCTGCCGCTTCAGGTGGGCGCGGTGGTCAGCAACGTGGAGACGCTGTGCAACGTGGCGCACGCCCTGGACGGCAAGCCCGTGACGCACCGCTACCTCACCGTGGCGGGCGAAGTGGGCCGGCCCATGGTGGTCAAGGCGCCCGTGGGCACGCCCGTGCCCGAGGTGCTGGCCTTTGCCGGCGGCGCCGCCATTTCCGAATACCGTGTTGTGGACGGCGGACCCATGATGGGCAAGGTGCTGCCCGACGCTTCGCGCGCCGTGGTTACGAAAACCACCAGCGGGCTTCTGGTACTGCCTCCCGATCACAACGTGGTGCTGCGCAAGGTGATGGATCCGGCCACGGTTCGCCGCATCACCAACACCATCTGCTGCCAGTGCTCCCGCTGCACTGATCTCTGCCCCCGCCATCTCCTGGGCCATAGCCTGCATCCGCACAAGATCATGCGCGTCTTCGCCCATCAGGAACTGGAAAGCGAGATTGCCAGGGAAGCGCTGCTCTGCTCGGAATGCGGCATCTGCGAAAAATATGCCTGCCCCATGCTGGTCTCTCCGCGTGAAGTGAACGCGCAGATCAAGCAGATACTCATGAAGAACGGCGTCAAGTGGCCCAGTTCGGGCCAGGAGACGGAGTCCAATCCGTTCCGCGAAGAACGCCGTGTCCCCACTTCCCGTCTTATCCAGCGTCTCAACCTGGAGCAGTACGACACTCATCCCGGCTACGCCGGCGAGATCAAGCCTTCGCTGGTACGCATCCCGCTGCGTATGCACCTCGGTGCTCCTGCGGTCTGCGTTGTTTCCGAAGGCCAGCATGTCTCCTGCGGCGATCTTATCGGAGAGATTCCCGAAAAGGCGATGAGCGCTCGCATCCATGCCAGCATTGACGGCGTGGTGGAGTCCGTTGCCGACGGTGTGGTGACCATACGGGGCTGATGCGTCCCGAGGCAAATTCTGCCTTAACAATGATTTTTTAAGGTGAATACCATGAAATTGCGTACTATCGGCTGCGTGGAACTGAACAGCATCAGTACGGGCATGCACGTCGCGGATGAAATGAGCAAGGCTGCAGAAGTCCAGCTCGTTCTTGCCCGTCCGACCTGTCCGGGCCGCTATCTGGTCATCGTCACCGGCGACACCGGCGCGGTAAAAAGCTCTGTGGAACACGGCCGCGCCATCGGCACCGACATGGTGGTGGACTGGTTTGTCATTCCCAACGTCCACGAGAGTGTCATTCCCGCCATGAACGGCACGATCCTCAGCCCCCGGGTGAACGCGCTCGGCTGCATCGAGGTCTGCACCACGGCGGGCTGCATCCTTGCGGCCGATGCCGCGGCCAAGGCCGGTCAGGTGGAGCTGATGGAACTGCGCTTTGCCGCCGGTCTGGGCGGCAAGGCCTTTGTGACCATGACGGGCGAAGTCAGCTCGGTGCAGGCGTCCGTGGACGCCGGTATAGCGGCTGTGGCCGGCAATGCCGCCGGGCCTGTTCTCAGCCATATTGTCATTCCTTCGCCCAGCGAAGACTTCAAGGCGCACCTTCTGGGATAAGGAAGGAAACGGGCGGAAGGGCGCAAAACGCCGTGCCTTTCCGCCGTTGTTCCGGCGTCCCGCTTCCTTTGCGGCGGGACATCCGACAGGTCTTGAGGGAAGCCACAGATGAGTACGATGGAACAGCCCACGCAGCGTGTCATTCAGGAATACGTTCCGGGCAAGCAGATAACCCTGGCGCACGTCATCGCCAGCCCTAACCGCGGCATCAGCTTCAAGCTGGGACTGGACGAGAACGGCGGCGATGCCATGGGCGTTCTGACCATCACTCCTTCCGAAAGCGTGATCATCGCGGCCGACATCGCCACCAAATCCGGGCTTGTGGAGATAGGCTTCCTGGACCGCTTCGGCGGTTCGCTGCTCATCACGGGTGACGTGGCCAGCGTGGAAGCGGCGCTTCGCGCGGTCATCGCCTATTTTGGCGACGTCCTGCATTATGCCTGTGTGGAAATGACCCGCACCTGAAAAGAGGCCGTGGAAAGGACGTTTTTAACAAGACGGTCAAAGGCCGGAGCCAGGCCGCACATCGGGACAGCTCCGACACAAGAAGGTATGTTTGGCGGATAATGTTACTTTTTTAACGAGGAGCAAGGGGCAGCGGTTGGATGCAATGAGCTGAAGACGCAGACCTTGTTCCAAAAAGGGCAAACAGGAACAGGCGGCGCACAGGCGAAATTTTCCATGCAGTTTTCTTTGTCCTTCGGAAGGCTTGAAAAATTTAGCAAACGGAGTATTTATTTCGAAGGACTGCGTTTCGTGATGACTCGCGAAACAAGTTTTTCTCCGAATCGGCGCGCAGAGAGCGCCTTTTTCAGGAGAAGCCTGACGGAAGAGTTTATACAGGCTCTTCCAACGGTGAAAGAACAGGGTGATTTATGCCTTTTGTTCCAAAAGGAACAAGAGAATAAATACTTGGCGTCACAGGCCTTTTTTTCATTCACACCTCAACTTCGGGAGTTTTTATGAAAAAACTCGGTGCGTTGATGCTCGCTGTGTGCCTGTCCTTCGGACTGGTCTCGCAGGCTCAGGCGGCGAAGTACGAGCTGAAGATCCAGACCGCTCTGGCCAGCTCCTCCGTCTTCTTCAAAACCATGGAACGCATGAAGGCCAACATTGAAGCGCTGTCCAACGGCGAAATCTCTGTTGAACTTCTTGCTGCCGGTGCTATCGTCAAGCCCAACGAAATCCTTGACGCCGTGCACGAAAACCTCATCAACGGCGGCATGTGGTGGACCCACTATGCCTCCGGCAAGAACCCTGCCGGCTGCCTGTTCTCCGCTCCCTGCGGCGGTCTGGGCTATGGCCTCGACCAGATGAGCGTGCTCTCCTGGGGCTGGGAAGGCGATGGCGCCAAGCTGCTGAATGAATACTATCAGCAGGCCTGCAAAGCCAATGTTGTGGCCTGGATGGCTCAGCCCCATGGCCCCGAAGCCTTTGGCTGGTTCCACAAGCGTTACAACTCCCTCATCGAGCTGAACAAGCTGACCTTCCGTGCTCCTCCAGGAGTGCCCGCTGAAATCTTCAAGGAAATGGGCATGCCCGTTGTGGCTCTCGCCGCTCCTGACATCATTCCCGCCGCTCAGCGTGGCGCCATCGACGCCGCTGAATGGATCAACCCCGCTGAAGACATCGCCATGGGCTTCGACCAGATCTGGAAGCACCTGTATCTGCAGGGACTGCACCAGGGCATCTCCATCGGCGACATCTTTGTGAACAAGACCTGGTACGACAGCCTGCCCAAGAACCTCCAGCAGGTTATCGAAATCAGCATGAAGACCTGCTGCTTCGATCAGCTGATGAGCAACATCAAGGTGAACTCCGAAGCTCTGCAGGAACTCGTGACCAAGCGCGGCATCGTGATCGAAGAAACCCCCGCCGACTACTATCCTGCCTTCATGAAGGCGGCCCGTACCATCTTCGACGGCTATGCCAAGAAGGACGCCTTCTTCAAGAAGGTGTATGACAACGAAGTGGCCTGGGCCAAGCTGACCGTGCCCTTCCAGATGCGTGCCAACGGTCTGTATTACAGCCTCGGCAAGGCCGCCATGGACGAAGGTCTCGTGAGCGACTACATCAAGGCTAAGTAAGACTTAAACTACTCAACATCCCGGGGGGAGCAATCCCTCCGGGATTCCCTGTGAGGGCAAAGTATGCAGTCTGAGTACGAAAAAGCTATGGCGCAGGTTCCGGCAGGGGCCCTGAAAGCCATCAACTTTCTGGACAATATAAGTATCTGGCTGGGTAAGACGTTCTCATGGCTGTGCATACCCATGATTCTCAGTCTGATTATCGAAGTCGTCATGCGCTCCTGTTTTACCATGCCTACGGTGTGGGCTTCCACTCTCGCCGTGATGATGTACGGCGTGTTCTATATGCTTGCTTCGCCGTGGTGCCTGCGTGACGGCGGCCATGTGCGCACCGACTTCTTCTATCACAACTGGTCGGTACGCACCAAAGCCGTAGTGGATCTCATCCACTATGTGTTCCTTTTCTTCCCCATCCACATTCTGTTCCTCTCTCTGGCATGGAACTTCTTCTGGAAGTCCTATCTCCAGAACGAAACCTCCGTGTGGAGCGCCTGGACGCCCATCGTCTGGCCCGTCAAGTTCGCCATTCCCGTGTATGTGTTTGTCACGATGACGCAGGGCCTCTCCGAGATCCTCAAGTGCGTCTACCGCTTCAAGACCAATTACAACCTGTGGAGCACGGAACCCGAAGTCATCGCCGTTGAAGACGCCGGGGCCGCCGCAGAAGAGACCAAGGCGTAGGGGGGAATCCATGTCACACAATGAATTGCTTGCCATGCTTTCCCTGGCCGGTATGTTCGGCCTGTTCTGCTTTGGCTTTCCCATTGCCTACACCATGGTGTTTGCAGGTATCGTGTTCGGCTTCCTCGGCATAGGCAAGCTGGTCTTCTACCTGCTCACCGTGCAGTTTTATCAGGTCATGTGCGACGATGTCATGGTCGCCATCCCGTTCTTCCTGGTCATGGGCTATATTCTGGAAGGGGCAGGGCTTATGGAGCGACTGTTCAACGCCTTCCAGAAGCTGTTCGCCCGTCTTCCCGGCTCGCTGTACATGGCGGTCATTTCTACCGGCACCATTTTTGCCGCAGCCACGGGCATCGTGGGTTCGTCCGTGAACCTGCTCTGCGTTATGGCTGAACCGACCATGCGCAAGAGCGGCTACGACGTTCCCATGGGCGCAGGCTCCATCGCCGCAGCCGGTACGCTGGGCATCCTCATTCCGCCCAGCGTCATGCTGGTGGTGCTTGGGCCTATCGTGGGCGTGCCGGTGACGGATCTCTTCCTGGCCGCCGTTATCCCCGGACTGCTCCTTGCCGGTCTGTACATCACCTATTCGCTCGTCAAGTGCGCCATCTGGCCCAAGTACGGTCCGCCGCTGCCTCCCGAACTGCGCTCTGCTTCCCTGCTGGAAGTGTGGAAGGAAGTGTTTACCGGTGCCATCCCGCTGCTCATCCTCATCTTCTCCGTGCTGGGCAGCATCATGGTTGGCTGGGCCACGCCCACCGAGGCTTCCGCCTGCGGCGCGTTCGCTTCCATCATTCTGGTCATGCTGTACAAGCGCTTCACCTGGAAGGGCTTTGCCCAGGCCATGTACGGTACGGCCAAGATGTCGGCCATGATCCTTATCCTGCTGGCCTCCTGCAACTTCTTCGGCGCGGTGTTCTCCCGTCTTGGCGGCGCGACCTATCTGTCCAACCTGCTCCTGAACATGCACATTTCGCCGATGGCCATGCTGCTTCTCCTGCTCACCATCATCTTCTTCATGGGCTGGGCCATGGAATGGATACCCATCGTGCTTATCCTCGTGCCCCTCGTCCTGCCCGTGGTGGAAGCCATGCAGTATGACCGCCTGTGGTTCTGTATGCTGGTGGCCGTGACCCTTCAGACCTCGTGGCTGTCCCCGCCTGTGGCTCTGTCCGCCTACTTCATCAAGGGCGCCGTGCCGCACTGGAAGCTCATCGACATCTACAAGGGCATGTTCCAGTACATCGCCTGCCAGCTCATCGGCGTGGCACTGATCATCGCCTTCCCCATCATTGTTACCTGGCTGCCCCAGGTAGCGAAGTAGCCTGAACCAACATTGACCTTCCGCCTTCCCCCTCGGGAGGGCGGAAGTTTTATGGAGCCTGACCATGACCCGCCTTCTGCTTCCCCTTGTTCTGCTTGCGGCGCTTCTCCTGCCAGCGCCTGCGCACGCGGAAGAACCATCCATGCTGTTTGAGAACTACGCCTACGGCATGGCCAGAAGTGAGGCGGAAAAGATACCCGGCATCAAACGGGGCGAAGGCGAAATGGCGGGCGAGCTTATCCTTGAGGGCGTGAAATGGCTGGATCGCCTGTGGAACGCCAAGTTTATCTTCGACAAGGATCAGCTCATCGAAATTTCTCTCATTGACAGATTCAGTCCGGAAGCCGTCAAGGCTGTCCGTGACCAGATGAAGCGGGAACAGAATCAGCTGGTGGGCATTGTGCTGGACGACAAGGCCTTTGACCTGTTCTCACTCATCAGCGCCGGCGGGATGGAAGGATTCAATGCCCGCTTCAATGAGCTTTGGAATGCTAAAAAGGCGCATTCCCTGTACAGCCGCCAGTACTTAAGCACCAGGGAGATCTCGCCTGAAGTGCTGCAGCGCGCCACGAATATCAACCAGCTCCTCGGCATGGTGGAGAGCACCATCAAGGAAACGGAAATGGCGCTCATTGGCGACGGTGAGGACCCCATGCCAAGGTATATTATCGTTTCCTTCACCTATCCCGTGCTTGACGTCTTCCGCAATCCGCCCGAGGAACTGCGCGGCAGACTCCCGCAGCCCGCTCCGGAGAACGCCAGGTAGCATGAACGCTCCTTTTAATGCCTACCTTGAAAAAATACTCGACCTTTTTCCCGATGGTATCTGGCTGAGCGACGCCAGTTCAACCTGCCTGTTCGTCAACAAGCAGTACGAGGAACTGAGCGGTTTTTCCCGCGAATGGATGGTGGGCCGCAAAGCCACGAGCATTGTCAAGGAAGGTTTCTTCGACGTTGCCGTCAATCCCGAGGTCATTGCCACGGGGCGGCCCGTGTCCAAGGTGCAGGTGCTTTCCAACGGGCGGCATCTTTCGCTGGACGGTTTCCCCATCACGGACGAAAGCGGCGCGGTGGTCATGTGCATCACCTTTATCCGCGACATCAGCACCATCGTGAACATGGAGAACAAGCTGGCCGCCCAGCGCGACCTTCTGAGCACCATGGTGCGCGTCAACAATTCCAGCCTTCAGAGCCTGGACGACGGAGACGCCCTTGTTTTCAGCCCGGCCATGGAAGCGGTCATGTCCAAGGCCCGCATCATGGCGCAGACGGATATTTCCGTTCTCATCCTTGGAGAGACGGGCGTGGGCAAGGACGTGATGGCCCAGCGCATCCACGCCATGAGCCGCAGAACCGACAAGCCCTTCATCAAGGTGGACTGCGGCAGCATTTCTCCAAACCTCATCGAGTCCGAGCTGTTCGGCTATATCGGCGGAGCCTTTTCCGGCGCAAGCCGGAGCGGGCGCATCGGGCTGATCGAGGCCGCGGCGGGCGGCACGGTCTTCTTTGACGAAATAGGCGAATTGCCGCTGCCGCTTCAGACAAGGCTCCTGCGTTTTCTTCAGGACGGCGTCATCGTCCGGGTCGGCTCCAACACGCCGAGAAAGGTGGACGTGCGCGTGACCGCCGCCACCAACAAGGATCTGGAAAAGGCCGTGGCCCGCGGGGAATTCAGGAGTGATCTCTACTACCGGCTGAAAATAGCGGTGCTGAACATTCCTCCCCTGCGCAGAAGGAAGGAAGACATCATGCCGTTGGCCAACGTCTTTCTTCAGTCCTTTGCCAAACGCTACAACCGCGATGTGAGCATGGGGGAGGATGTGGAGCCTCTCCTGCTGAACTACGACTGGCCGGGCAACGTGCGGGAACTGAAGAGCATGATGCAGGAAGCTGTCGTTACCTGTCCGGAGGGCGTGCTGCGCGCCCGGCATCTGCCCATCAGTCCGGCCGTGCCCACGGGAGAACTTGCTTCCGCGCCTGTGGAATTTCAGTTTGAGGGCAAGGATTACCACGACATTATGCGGGAGCTGGAATGCCGGATGCTGCGCGCGGCCATAGCCCGCTTTTCCGGCAACATGACGGCGGCTTCCAAAATGCTTCGCATGGACAGAAGCACCATGTTCCGCAAGATCAAGGATCTTGAGAAACACGGGCTGAAAGTTCTCTAGTGGGGTTTAACGCTTTTCCTGCTGGGGCTTGCGCGAAACAAGGGCCAGGCAGATACCGCCGAGGATGGGTACAGAGCACAGGGCCAGGCGCAGCGTGACAGGCTCATCGAGAATCAGCATCGCCTGCACCGCGGTGATGAGCGGCACGCTGAGCTGAATGACGGAAGCGCTGGTCAGACTGTAGCGCGGAACGACAACGTACCAGAGGAGGTAGGCGGGGCCGGAGATGATGGCGCCGGAGACCAGGGCGCAGCCCCAGGCCGCGGGTGAAGCAGCCCCTTCCAGCATCAGGGCGAGGATGGCCGTGAGAACGCCGGCAACGGAACAGCGGAAGAAGTTGCCCGCCGCAGCCAGAGAAGCAGAGGAAGCGCCGCGGCCGCAAATGGTGTAGCCGGCCCAGGCAAGACCGGAGATGATCATGAGCATGGAGCTGAAGAACGGCGGCGCGGTCAGACCGGGGGAGAGCAGGGCGAGAAGACCGGCAAAGGCCAGGGCGAGGCCAAGGCCCTGCATACGGGTAAGCCGTACACCGTGAACCAGCCCCCAGCCCACCATGCCAAACTGTATGGCGGTATTGATGAACAGCGTGCCCGCCGCGGAACCGATGTTTACATAGGCGAGAGAAAAGGAAATCATGTACAGGAACAGAAACAGCGAACCGCTCCACGAGCTTTCCTTCCACGCCTGCTTCCATACAGAGCCGCGGTCAGGAAGGGCGCGCACCGCATGCACGGCGCACAGGACAGCCAGCATGACGGCGGCGGAAATGCTGCGGATGGCGGTGTACTGGAGCGGCTCCATGCCAAAGAAGGCAAGCGCCGCGCGGCAGAGAATGGAGTTGAACGCAAAGAGTGACAGGCACAGGGCCGTGGCAAGAAAAAGCTGCATGGTTTTTCTCTCTGTTCCGAATGTTTCAATCCACAGTCGCCCCATCCGCCGGCTGACTCCGCAGCCGGCGGATAGGGGTCGTGCGGATTACCCCTCCCTGAGGGGAGAGGTTACGAGAATTTTTGATGAAGTGTTTTATGAATACTGCATAATTCATGCCAGCGCCACCACATTGCCGAAGAAATTTTTTTGGCAAGGAAATCGCCTTGTTATTGAAGAGACAAGCCTGCGGAACAGGTGAGTCGGCGAGAGCGCGGCGTGCCGTTCCGCAGCAATATGCGGCTGTGCATAGGCAAAACTGCACGGCGGGAAGGATGCCCGGACTGTTAAGGTTCGGCTGCCCAGGTGGTATCAGGAAAGATTGAGTATGACGGCTTTTCTTATTGCGAGTTTTCTCATCGTAGGCTTTCTTTGCGGCGCTACCAGCATTGGCGGCATTCTGCTTATTCCGGCCATACAGTACGGCACGGGTATGCCGCTTTCCCTGTCCTCGGGCACGGCGCTGTGCAGCTTTTTCTTTACCGCGACCGTGGGCACGTTTCTGCATTGGCGGCGCGGCAGTCTGAAGAAGGAACTGGTTGTTCCCCAGTGCCTTGGCGCGCTGGTCTTTGGCTGCTTCGGCGCCCTGGCCAAGTATGTGGTGGGGGATGTGGCGCTCAACGTCATTCTTGCCGTGCTCATCATCGTTTCCGGCATAGCGGCCCTGCGCCAGCCGCACCCCGTGAGCAGCATGAAGACGGAGCGCGGGCGCTTCCGCTATCTCTTCTTTGTTGGCTCCTTTGTCGGCTTCATGGCCGGGCTTACGGGCATGGGCGGACCGGTGCTTTCCGTACCCATGATGATCGTCATGGGCTTTGCGCCCTTCGCCACCGTGGCGGCAGCGCAGCCCTTTCAGATGTTCGCCTGTTTTTCCGGGAGCGTGGGCAATATCATCATTGACCAGATCAACTGGCCCGTGGCGCTCTTTTCCGTGGTGCTGCAAAGCCTCGGCGTCTGGGCGGGCATACGGGCTGCCAGCCATATGAACACGGCCATGCTCAAGAAGTGCATAGCCGGCCTGTGCGTGGTCACCGGCGTGATCATGCTCCTGCGCTGACTGGGGGAAGGCACCTTGCCTTTCTGTCTGCCGCGGGTATAACCTGCAGACGTGGGCATGTCCTCCGAAAGGAGGTAAAGCCTATGCTGCACAATCGCAGGGCAGTTGTGGCCAACACTATTGGCCGACTGCTAGCTGATTTGATCAGGTGTCTGTTTGATTAAATGAGTTCGCCCCGGTGAGAGTTCGCAGCTCTCATCGGGGCATTTACTTTGAGCTTCTCGGCGAAGCTGAGAACCCGGAGGATGTGCCCATTTACTGGGGCAGAGGGTGTTCACGCACTCCCTGCCCCTCTTTTCTGGTCATTTTTCCGGGGTATGTCAAGCACCTGCGGTGTGCTTGTGCTGCCTGGTCTGCGGCCATGTCTGCGCTAGGTTTGCGGTTGACGGGCCTGGGAAAAAGAGGGTACAGCCTGAAACAGAATACGTGTTTCATGTGGCGGGACGGGCTGCCGGTAAAGGGCGCAGAGGAAGGGCGTTGTGTGCAGGGAAGCGCAGAAGGAAATAGTCAGATTGCATGGCATGGGGCTTCTGCCTCGGCTGCTCACGGATAAGACATCAAGAGGAAATATCATCTGGGCGACAGACGTGTACAGCAGCCTTGGCGAGGAGTACCGGCGCGAAAGGGAAATCACGCCTGAACTGCTTGTCCGGGAACCGTTCCGTCTGATGAGCCGCGCCGAAAAGGCCCGTGACGCCCAGGCGGAGCGCACCAAAGCCCATGCCGAAGTGTTCACGCCGCGTTGGGTCGTGAAAATGATGAACGACTATCTGGATGCGGAATGGTTCGGCCGCGAGGGTGTTTTTGACGCGGAGAGAGTCGTTTTCCCCAAAAGGAAAAGGTGGCAGCGCTACGTTGATTCCCGCCGTCTGGAAATCACCTGCGGGGAAGCTCCCTATCTGGTGAGCCGCTATGATGTCGCGACGGGTGAAGACGTGCCAATGGCGTCAAGGGTGGGCATTCTGGACCGCAAGCTGCGGGTGGTGACCGAGAACACGGCTGACGATGATGAATGGCTGAAATGGGCCTTCAGGGCGCTTCAGGCAACCTACGGGTACGAATTCCAGGGAGACAACGTGCTTCTGGCACGGCTGAACCTGCTGCTGACGTTCTGCGAGTACATGCAGACCAGGCTGAAGCGGGAGCCGGTCGAAGAGGAGTATCGGAAGCTGCTGCGGATTGCTGCCTGGAACATCTGGCAGATGGACGGTCTTTCCGGGCTGATTCCCTACTCCAGGGAGCCTCAAAAAGCTGTGCAGCTCACTTTTTTTCCTGTGAAGAACGATGATGAGCCAAAAGGCCCGGAGAAGCCGCCCTGCCGGATTTTTGACTGGCGGGCAAATTGTAGTGTGGAATACAGAAAAGTTCATGGGGGGATCAGGGGTATGAAATTTGATTTTATCATCGGGAATCCGCCGTATCAGGAGGAAGATGGTGGAGCATCAGCGAGTGCAAAACCGGTTTATCAGTATTTTGTAGATGGCGCGTCGAGGGTAAGTGAATCCTATTGCCTAATTATGCCTTCGAGATGGTATGCAGGAGGCAAAGGATTAGATGAGTTTAGAAATAAAATGTTGGAGGACATTCACGTAAAAGCCCTCCACGATTTTCCAAATACAAATGACATGTTTCCGAATGTAAATATTCGCGGTGGCGTTTGTATTATTCAGTGGGATAGTCGCTATGATAACAGCCTTAATGGTACGAAGATTGTCGTCCATGAAGGGAAAAATGAGCACGTGTCGATGCGTCAGTTGAAGTATAAAGATATTGACATCTTTATCCGAAATTTTCAGTCCATTGCCGTTTTGGAGAAGACGAAAACAGACAGCGAACAAGATAATATGGCGCAGCATGTTTCTCCGCGTAGACCGTTTGGCATCGGGTCAGATTTTTCAAAAAGCGATGCTTTTCACAAGGAGAGCACAGATATGAAACAACCAGTTGCATGTGTTGGAAAACGGCGTCAAGTTGGATATGTCGAATATGATAATGTGGTTGCTCATAGAGAATGGATAAATGTTTGGAAAGTATTCGTTCCAAGAGCTAATAACATAGGAACAGAGCTGAACGATGATAATCTTAACTCGTTTGCGGAAGAACCGGGCGTCATCTGTACAGAGGCTTACATTGTGGTAGGAATGGATTTGAACTTGGATAAACAGTCTGCAAAAGCTCTTGAAAAGTATTTGCAGACACGATTTGCAAGATTTCTCCATTCTATTGCAAAAGCCAGTCAAGATGCGTCTTCAAAAACATATAGATTTATTCCAACGCAAGATTTCACCTCTGCCTCCGATATCGACTGGTCGAAGTCTGTCCCGGAAATCGACCGGCAGCTCTATAAAAAATACGGTCTGGACGAAAAGGAAATCGAGTTCATCGAAACCCATGTCAAGGAGATGAACTGATATGGCCATGAAAACGAAGGATTGGATCAAAACCTCGTCCAAAGTTGAGCCAAAGATCTATGCGTACACGACGCCGGGCGTTGCCTACCATGACGGCTATATCAAGATCGGGTACACAGAGCAGGATGTTAAGAGCCGGATCGACCAACAGACCCGCACTGCAGGCATAAAGTACAAGTTAGAATGGGATGGCCGTGCCGTCTATACCGACGGCTCCAAGGAACCCTTCCGGGATACTGATTTTCATGTCTATCTCAGGCGTGTGGGCGTTAAGCAGCCTCAGGACGAGGGGAACGAGGATTTTCCCCCGGCGGACCGAAATGAATGGTTCCATATCGGGCCTGATGAATCAAAGGGTCATTTCATCAGGTTCTGTTCCAATCATGGCGTCCTGCGGGATGATCTTCATGCTATCTCATCCTATCTGCTGCGTGAGGAACAAGAAGAGGCTGTCCTGCAAACGGTGCAGTATTACAAGACCCATGAGGGCGGCGAGTTCCTTTGGAATGCAAAGCCAAGATTTGGGAAAACACTGTCCGTTTATGATTTCATCCTGCGAACCAAAGCTCAGCGGGTTCTTGTGGTGACCAACAGGCCGGCCATCGCCCATTCCTGGTATAGTGATTATGAGCGTTTCATCGGGCGTAAGAACCGCTATTTTTTCGTGAGACCGATTTTTGATGTCAAAAGAGAGCCTCTGACCATCAGCTATGAGGAGTATTTGTCCACGGAGGAAGACCGGGCAGAACGCTTTTCCAATGCTCAGCCCATGGGGCTTATCGAATTCGTGTCCCTGCAGGACTTGAAAGGCGCCTTACGTTTTGGCGGCAAATATGACAAGCTGCAGGAGATTGAGGACATTGATTGGGATCTCCTGGTCATTGACGAGGCCCATGAGGGAGTCGATACAGAAAAGACGGACTTCGCTTTCGACCGTATCCACCGCAGCTTTACGCTGCACTTGTCCGGGACACCGTTTAAAGCGCTGGCCAATGCCACGTTCCCAGAGGACGCTATTTACAACTGGACCTATGCCGACGAGCAAAGGAAAAAGGCTGAATGGTCCGGATCCGGCGAGAATCCGTATGCCCCGCTGCCGAAGCTGAACCTGTTCACCTACCAGATGAGTCAGATCATCATGGATGAGCTGAAGCAGGGGATAGAGATAGAGGGTAACACGGAAGAATACGCGTTTGACCTGAACGAGTTCTTTGCCGTCAACAATGGGCGTTTTATTCATGATGAAGCAGTCGATAAGTTTCTTGACGCCCTCACCACGCAGGAGAAGTTTCCCTTCAGTACGCCGGAGCTGCGCAATGAGCTGCGGCATACCTTCTGGTTGCTCAATCGTGTTGAATCCGCCCGTCTGCTTGCAAGAAAACTGGAAAAGCATCCCGTCTTTTCGGAGTATACAATCGTGCTTGCTGCCGGCGATGGAAGACTGGACGACGCTGACGCGACCAAGGAGTCTTACGACAGGGTGGTCGAGGCCATAGCAAAGTCTGACAAGACCATTACGCTTTCTGTGGGGCAGCTGACAACGGGCGTCACGATTCCTGAATGGACGGCGGTCCTGATGCTCTCCAATGTCCGGTCACCGGCGCTCTATATGCAGGCTGCTTTCCGGGCACAGAACCCGTGTCTTTTCCGAACCGGGGATAGCTGGTATCGTAAGGAGAACGCCTATGTGTTCGACTTTGATCCGGCAAGGACGCTGGTCATTTTTGAACAGTTCGCGAATGACCTTTCCCGTGATACTGCGGCTGGGCGCGGAGATGTGGATGCCAGGAAACGACATATCCGTGAATTGCTGAATTTCTTCCCTGTGGTAGGCGAAGACGATGACGGCGAAATGGTTGAGCTGGACGCCGAGAAGGTTCTGTCCATTCCGCGCAAGATAAAATCCGTGGAAGTGGTCCGGAGCGGATTTATGTGCAATTTCCTGTTCCAGAACATCAGCGGCGTGTTTCAGGCCCCGCAGGAAGTGCGTGAGATTATCGACCAGTTTAAGCCGGTGTCAGAGTCGTTCAACAGAGGCAGCATTGACACCAGCCCCATGGAGGATGTGCCGCTGGACGACAACGGCGACGTGGTCCTGAGCGATGAACATGTTGTTGGTTTGACACCTGACGTTTTCGGCGAAAAAATTTACCGTGAAATTGAAGCTGACGTTTCTGAAACTATCCAGGCAGTGTCTGTGGGGATCGGGGAGAAGAGGCCAAGCGAAATTGAAGCCATTAAAGAAAAGCTGCGGAAGAACATTGTTGCTCCTGTTGTCCAAAAGGCAAAGGAACATTACGGTAGCGATATGCGAAAATCCGATGAACGCCAGCTTGAACGGGTCTTGAAAGTAGACACCGACCGTGCCGTCAATAAGGTGTTCGGGAATTACAATATCGAGCATCGTACCATTGAGCTGGAACGGGAGCGTGCTCTGAGGAAAGCCAAGGAGGAAGGGGCGACGCCCAGGCAGATCGAACGGCTTAATGCTGCCCATGACGAAAAGCAGAAGAAAGCCAGAGAGAGCCTTGAAACGGAGCTGATCGATACGATGCACGGTCTTGTCAAGAGTACGACGGAAACTGCGGTCAAGACCATGGAGACCAATGTAAAGACACGGCTGAAAGAAAGTATCGAGGATGACATTCGTGACCACCTGCGCGGGTTCAGCCGGACAATTCCATCGTTCCTGATGGCCTACGGGACGGAGAAGGTGACACTGGCAAACTTTGACCAGCTGATCCCCGATAAGGTGTTCCGTGAGGTTACCGGTATTTCCCTGGACCAGTTCCGTATGCTGCGTGACGGTGGAGACTACATCGACAAGGAGACAGGGGAGACGAAGCACTACTACGGCCACCTCTTTGATGAGACCGTGTTCGACGATTCTGTCCAGGAGTTCCTGCGGAAAAGGGCTGAGTTGGCGGATTACTTCGACGAGAGCCACACCGAGGACATTTTCGACTATATCCCGCCGCAGAAAACCAACCAGATTTTCACGCCGCGCCGGGTCGTGAAAAAGATGGTGGATGCGCTGGAACAGGAGAATCCGGGGTGCTTCGATAACCCGAACCACACCTTTGCCGACCTGTACATGAAGTCCGGCCTGTACATTACGGAGATTGTGAAGCGGCTCTATAACAGCCAGGGGCTGAAGGCAGCCTTCCCTGACGACAGGGAGCGTATTCTCCATATTCTGCGCAAACAGGTGTACGGCATGGCTCCTACGCGGATTATTTACCTTATCGCCACAAACTACATTCTGGGCTTTGATGAGGAGCTGAAGGCCGAGACCAGGAATTTTGTCGAGGCCGATGCGGCGGAGGCTGCAAAGAACGGGACACTTCAGGACCTGGTGAACCGGCATTTTGCAGGCTGAACCGCCGGAAGGCTTCCCATACGCCAAAGCCCCCGCAGCGGAAGCTGCGGGGGCTTTGGCGTACGCGGGAGGACGGGATTACTTTTCCGCCAGCACACGCGCAATAATGTCGCTTTCAAAGCGCGTGTAGTGCTTGAGGTCGAAGAGGGCGTCGAGTTCGGCGGGGGAGAGGTGCGCCTGAATCTCTTCGTCGGCGCGGATGAGTTCGGGGAAGGGCTTGCGGGTTTCCCAGCTTTCCATGGCGCGCTTCTGGACGACCACATAGGCCTGCTGGCGGGGCATGTTCTTTTCGATGAGCGCGGTGAGGACGCGCTGGGAGAAGAACAGGCCGTAGCTGCCCCAGAGGTTGCGTTCGATGTTTTCGGGCAGGAAGCGCAGGCCGTTCAGCAGGCGGGTGAGGCGGTGCAGAACGTAGTCCATGAGTATGGTGGAATCCGGCGTGATGATGCGTTCCACAGACGAATGGCTGATGTCGCGTTCGTGCCACAGCGCCTGATCTTCGAGAGAGGCCAGGGCGTTGGCGCGGATCACGCGGGCAAGGCCGCACATGTTTTCCGCGGAAATGGGGTTGCGCTTGTGCGGCATGGCGGAAGAGCCTTTCTGCCCCTTGGCAAAGCCTTCTTCCACTTCATGCACTTCCGTGCGCTGGAGGTGGCGCAGCTCGATGCAGAGGCGGTCCACGGTTCCGGCGGCAATGGCCAGAGACGTGAAGAAGTGGGCGTAGCGGTCGCGCTGGACGATCTGCGTGGAGATGATGTCCGGCTTGAGCCCGAGCAGCTCACAGGCGCGGGCTTCGATGGCCGGGGTGACAACGGTGTATGTGCCCACGGCTCCGGAGATCTTGCCGGTGCGTATATCTTCAATGGCGTCGGCAAGGCGCTTCCTGCCGCGCAGAAATTCGGCGTAGAATCCGGCGAATTTGTAGCCGTAGGTGGTGGGTTCGGCATGGATGCCGTGGGAACGGCCGATGCAGACCAGCCCCTGATGTTCGCGGACAATCTTTTCCAGGGCGGCGAGCACGAGGTCGAAGTCTTCAAGGAGCATACGCCCGGCCTGTACCATCTGCAGGGCCATGGCTGTGTCCACGATGTCGGAGGAGGTGCAGCCCAGGTGGATGAAGCGGGCCGAAGGGCCGATCTTTTCTTCAAGGAAGGTCAGGAAGGCGATGATGTCGTGGCGGGTGACCTGCTCGATGTCCAGTATTCTGTCCACATCGAAGTCCACGTCCGCAAGAATGTTCTTCAGATTCGCGTCAGGGATGACGCCTGCTTCGTTCCAGGCGCGGCAGACGGCCTGCTCGACCTTGAACCAGCAGCGGTAGCGGTTTTCCAGAGTCCAGATAGCGGCCATTTCCGGCCGGGAATAGCGATCGATCACAGATACCTCTCTGTATCGTTGCCGAAGCCTGCGGCTTCGCTGTGTATTGCGGGGGAGTGCGCATACCGCGGAAAGCGGTTTTTGCAAACAGGAAAAGGCGTGCCCGCCAGAAGCCGGCACGCCGGAAAATAACCGCGTCAGGAAACGGCGCGGACGCCGGACTTACTTCCTGGCGGCCGCCTGAGCTTCGTGGATGCGTTCCTTGATGCGCTGGGCACGGCGATGGCGGCGGCGCTGCAGTTCCTTGGCACGTTCGATCTTCTTATGGGCCATGAGATTGCTCCTTCGTAAAGATTACTGGATGTCTATAAACTTTCCCGTCCGCTCTGTCCAGTGGCGGAGGGGCGGAAAACGGGCGTTTTTCCGGGCTGCGCACCGCCTTGTCAGAAGGGGGGCGGGCGCGTATTCTCCTGGGCATGACGGCAAAGCGGGGAGAGGAGACGCATGGACGCTTTTGAAACAGAGACTGGCACGCTGGACGCACTTCTGGGGATAGTGTGCGAAGACATCGGTCCGGACGGGCACTGCGTGCTGTCCATGCCTCTGGACGGACGGCACAGGAACCTCATGGGCGCGGCCCACGGCGGGAGTATCTTCACCCTTGCGGACAACGCCTTTGGCCGGGGCTGCCGCGCCGCGGGGCTGCTCTGCGTCACGGCGCAGGCGTCCATTTCCTATCTGCGGCCCGGGCTTGCGGGGCCGCTTCGCGCCGAGGCCCGGCCCGTGAAACTCGGCCGCAGCCTTGCCGTGTACGATGTGCAGGTTTTTGACGGCGGGGGAGCGCTCATTGCCAGGGCCGCCGTGACGGGCCATGTCCAGGAACGTTTTGACACGGGCGAACATGTCTGAACAGGAATTTTTTGCTTTCGATGACGAAGGCCCGCTTGCCGGCGAGGAGCGGCGCTGCTTTTCCATCCCGGACAAGGCGCACGGGGAGCGGCTGGACGCCTTTCTGCGCTCCGTGACAGGGCTGTCCCGCAGCCGTGTCAAGAAAACGGTGGAACAGGGCGGCTGCCTTGTGGACGGACGGCCCTGCCTCAGCCCGGACGCTCGTCTGCGGACGGGGCAGACGCTGGAATTTGCCCTGCCCGGGCCGTCCGATGTGGTCACGCCGGAAGAAGGGCCGCTGGACATCGTGTACAGCGATGCGGATATTGCCGTTGTCAACAAGCCCGCGGGCCTGACCATGCACCCCTGCCCGAGCTGTCCTTCCGGCACGCTGGTGCACCGTCTCCTGGCGCGCTTTCCTGTCCTCATGCAGCAGGAAGGCCCGCGCCCGGGCATAGTCCACCGCCTGGACAAGGACACGTCCGGTCTGGTGGTCATTGCCCTGTCTGAACGGGCGCGCCTGCGCCTTGCCGAAGCCTTTGCCGCACGGGAGGTGCACAAGACCTATCTGGCGCTGACGCGGGGCATTCCCCCGCAGGAAGGCGGGAGCGAACAGCCCATAGGCCGCCACCCCGCGCTGAAGACGCGCATGGCCGTAGTCCCTGTGGAGCGCGGCGGGCGGGAGGCGCGCACGGCCTGGAAGACGCTTTACGCCGCGCCCTCAGGCCGGTTTGCGCTTTTGGCAGTGCAGATCTTCACGGGGCGCACGCACCAGATCCGCGTCCACATGGCGAACCTTGGCCATCCGCTCTGGGGGGATGCCGTGTACGGGCCGCGTGATGCGGAAGACCCCGCCCCGCGGCAGATGCTTCACGCCTGGAAGCTGGAATTTCTGCACCCGGTCACGGGGAAGGCTCTGGCCTTTCAGTGCCCGCCGCCGGAGGACATGCCCAGGGCCATGCTGGCGCTGGAACGGGAGACGCAGCGCCTTATCCTCACGGGGACGCCCGGCTGCGGGAAATCCGCGGTGCTGGAGCGCTTCAGGGCGCGGGGTGTGTCCGTGTGGAGCGCAGACGCCGTGGTTGCGGAACTCTACAGCCCGAAGTCCGACGGCTGGTACCTCATGCGCCAGCGCTGGGGCGACGCCTTTTTCCGCGAGGACGGCAGCGTGGATCGTGCGAGGCTCACAACATTGCTTGCCGAAACGCCCGGGATGCGGCGCGAGCTGGAGCGCCTCATCCATCCCCTGGTGCGGGCTTCCATGGAGCGTTTTTTTGAGCAGGAGACCAAAGCCCGCCGCCCCGTGGCCGCTGCGGAAGTCCCGCTCTGGTTCGAGACGGGCTGGCCGCGGCCGGAAGGCGCAAACATCGTGGTGATCACCTGCCCGGACGCCGTGCGCCATGCCCGCCTTTGCCGGACGCGGGGCTGGAACGTGGAGAAGATCGCCGCGGTGGAAAGCTGGCAGTGGTCTCAGGAAGAAAAAGCCGCCGCTGCGGAGCTGACCCTGTCCAACGCGGGTTCGCTGGAAGACCTGGACCGCGGAGTGGAAGCTCTTTTTTGCACGCTGAAGGAGCGGGGCAAGGCCCGTGAACAGGAGCGGCTGACCCTGTGGCGCGGGCTGTGGGACCGGCGCTGAAATTTTGCGCAGACGAAAAGGGGCGGCCCCGAAGAGCCGCCCTCAGAAAGAATCCGTGCCGGAACATCCATGCCGGAAGATCAATCCCAGACGCGCTTGTCCTCGATGGGCTTGATCTGCGGAGGCAGGCTGCCGGGCGTGAGGATGCGCAGTTCCGGGCGCAGCTTGATGCGTTCGCGGAACATGTGCTGAAGTTCTTCCTTGCGCTTGAAGCTGCTGGCCTCGATGTAGAGCACCATTTCGTCCACGCCGCCAGGGTTGGTGACTTCGATCTGCCAGCGCTTGATTTCCTCAAAGCGGGCCATGACCTGTTCCACCTGATGGGGGTAGACGAACAGACCCTTGATGCGCGCCGTGGTGTCCACGCGGCCCACGATGTTGCCCAGCCGCGGGCTGGTGCGGCCGCAGGCGCAGGGCGTCCGGTCGATGTAGGAGAGATCGCCCGTGGCCAGACGGATGAGCGGATAGGTCTTGTTGAAGGCCGTGACCACCACTTCGCCCACTTCGCCGTCCTTCAGCGGGATGCCGGTGTCGGGATGGCAGATTTCCACATAGCAGCGGTTGGAGATGTGCAGGCCGCTCTTCTGGAAGCACTCGTAGCCGATACAGCCAACGTCGGCCGTGCCGTAGCCCTGGCGCATGACAATGTCGTACTTCTTTTCAAGCTGATTGCGTATCTTTTCGGAGAGGCGTTCGCCGGTGACGAAGGCAACTTCCAGGAAGAGATCCTTGCGCAGGTTAAGCCCCTTTTCCTCGGCTCTCTGGGCAAGGTGCATGAGGAAGCTCGGCGTGCCCACATAGCCGGAGACGCGCAGCTTCTGCATGATGTCAAGCTGGGTGGCGGCGTCGGTAGGGCCGGCGGGGATGGAGGCGCAGCCCAGGTTGCGCAGAGGCTCTTCAAAGATCAGGCCGGCGGGCGAAAGGTGGTAGGGCAGCGTTACCTGCACGGTGTCGCCGGGGCGGAAGCCCACGGAATAGAAGGCTTCCGTGTAGCCCCAGTAGTCGTCACTGCGGTCTTCAGGGTCGAAGATGGGGCCGGGGGACAGGAAGACGCGGTGCAGTTCGCCAATATCCTTGGTGAGCAGCCCGCCCAGACGCGGACCCATGGTCTGAAGAAAGATGAGTTCCTTCTTCTTCAGAATGGGGATGTGCTTGAGGTCGGCCAGCGTCTTGAATTTTTCGACGTTGAACTGGGCGCGGTCGAAACGCTTCTTCACGTCTTCGGAATAGCGGTAGGCGTAGGAGAGCAGGTCTTTCAGCTGGATGAGGTTGTACTGGCGGCGTTCGCTTTCGTCGAGTACTTCGCGCCGGCTGTAGATGCCTTCCGTGCGGTCTTTACGGGTCATGGACAGGCTCCAGAAAGGGGATGCTGTGGTTTGGATGCAAGAAAGGGTTCTTATAGCCAATCCGTGAAAATATTGCAAGGATTTTTTTATTTTTTCATTTATTTCAAATAGTTATAAGATATATTTTCCCGCTTGATTTCCCACGCGCAGAAAGGGTATGGTGCAGGCACGGGCTGCGGCTTGCCTGAGGCGCAGTCGTTTTTCCTTTTCGCCCCTTTTCCCTGCGCCGGCCTCACCGCGGCTTCGGCGATGTTTTTTTTGAGGTTGAAGCCCAATGATGCCGATGATGCCGAAAGTCGTTCTTCTGGGGCGCCCCAACGTGGGCAAGTCCACCCTGTTCAACCGTCTCATCCGCAGCAATCGCGCCATTACCCACGACCGGCCGGGCGTCACCCGCGACCGCATGGAAGGCGTGGTGCGTTCCCGCTTCGGGCGGGATTTCGCCCTGGTGGACACCGGCGGCATCACGCTGGACAGCCATCACGCCGTGGCCGAAGGGCCGGCGGGCATACGCGGCTTTGAGGCCGAAATTCTACGGCAGGCGGAGATCGCCCTCAAGGAAGCGGACGTCGTCTGCATGGTGGCGGACGGGCGCGACGGGCTTATGCCCTTTGACGAACATCTGGCTTCCTACCTGCGCCGCTGCGGCAGGCCCGTGCTCCTGGTGGTGAACAAGGTGGACGGCGCGGAAAGGGAAGACGTGATGCTGGCCGAATTCCACGGCCTGGGCTTCCCGCTCATCGCCTGTTCCGCCGAACACGGCCATAACCTCCGTGCGCTGGAGGAAGAGATTCGGGACATGCTTCCCGAAGCGGACGATGCCGCGGAAGAGGAAGAGCGCCCGGCTGAAGAGCTGGAGGCCGCCCAGGATGCGCCCGGCGTGCGCCGCCGCAGGGTGACGGATCACATGCGCCTCTGCCTTCTGGGGTGCCCCAACGCGGGCAAGTCTTCCATGACCAACGCCTTTCTTGGCGAGGAGCGCATGATCGTGAGCGATCAGGCCGGAACCACCCGCGACAGCGTCGATGTTTCCATGCAGAGGGGCGGCCGCACCTATACCTTTGTGGACACCGCGGGCGTGCGCAGGCGTTCGCGCATTACGGACACCGTGGAGCGCTTTTCCGTGAATTCCTCACTGAAGAGCACCACCAAGGCGGACGTGACCCTTCTGCTCATCGATGCCGTGGAAGGGCTGACCGCGCAGGACAAGCGCCTCATCGAGCTTCTGGACGAACGCAAAACGCCCTTTCTCATCGTGGTGAACAAGATCGACCTCATTCCGCTGAAGGCACGCACCGCTCTCATGCGCGACTTCAAGGAGACCCTCGGCTTCTGTTCCCATGTGCCCGTGGTGCCCGCGTCGGCGCGTACCGGCGAGGGCCTGGACAGGCTCATTCCGCTGGCGGAACGCATCTACGCCGAATGCGGAACCCGCGTTTCCACGGGCCTGCTCAACCGCGCCATGGAAGAGACGCTGGCCCGGCATCAGGCTCCCGTGGTGCGCCGCGTGCGCCCGAAGTTCTTCTACCTCACCCAGGCGGAGAGCGAGCCGCCCACCTTTGTCTGCTTCGTGAACGATGCCGGCAGGGTGGCCGAATCCTATGTACGCTACCTGGAAAAATCCCTGCGCCGCATCTTTGGCATCAGGTACGCGCCCATGCGCCTGCACCTGCGTTCTTCCCACGAAAAGAAGGAAAGGAAGTGAGAGGCGGTTTTCCTGCAGGCGTCCCGCGTCTGCGCCTTGGCTGCGACCGAATGTTTGACCGCGCCCCCTGCGACCGACTCTGTGACCGATGATCCTGTGAAGGACCCGAAGCCTCATGGAAGCTCCCGTTATTGCCATTGCTGAAGACCTGCGTACGCTTTGCCCGGAATGCCGTCTGGGCTGGCTGACGTTTTCCGCCGTTCCCCGTGAATCCGGCGTGGAGATGGACGCCTGCCTCGGCCTGCTGCTTCCAGAACTCAAGGCCGTGCTGGAGCAGACACCCCTTGCCGATATGCCGAATCTGGGGGAATCCCGCCGCGCGTACAAGGCCTGCGGCAAAGACCCGGGCCGCTGGCGCGTCTCTTCGGAGGCTCTGTACCGCCGCGTGCGTCAGGGACGGGAGCTGTACCGCATCAATACCGTGGTGGACGTGAACAACCTTGTTTCTCTGGAAACCGGCTTTTCCCTCGGCTCCTACGACAGGGACCATCTGGGCCGTGCGCTGGTTCTGCGGCGCGGTCTTGCCGGGGAGAGCTACGACGGCATCGGCAAGGGCGCCGTTGACCTCGAACACCTGCCCCTGCTCGCCGACGAACACGGGCCTGTGGGCAGCCCGACCAGCGATTCCACCCGCGCCATGATCACGGGAGAGAGCCGCCGCATACTTACGCTTATGTACAGCTTTTCGCCGCTCAGAGAGCTGGAACGGGCCGTGGAACTGGCCGCCGCACGCTTTTCCGCACTTGCCGGAGCGGAAGATCTGCACAAGGGAATCCTGGCATGAACGTGAATGACGCCCGCTTCTGGAAGGGCACCCTTTACTGCCTGCTTGCCGCGCTTGTCTGGGCGTCCATCGCCCCCGCGTCCCGAGCCTGCTTTGAAGCGGGCATGAGTCCCACTTCCGTGGGCTTCTGGCGCATAGCCATGGCCAGTGTCTGCTTTCTGATCCACGCCGTTGTGCGCCGCGAATTCAAGCCCAGCCTCCGCGATGCCGCCGTCATCATGTTCTTCGGGGCCGTTTCCGTCAGCCTTTTCGTGATCACCATCCAGATTTCCATCCAGAAGAGCGGCGGCGCCATGGCCATCATTCTGCTGTTCACGGCTCCGGCATGGGTGGCCCTGTTCTCACGCCTGTTCTTCAAGGAGCAGCTCACGGGTTCACGGCTTTTTGCCATGGCCATAGCCATGCTGGGCACGGCACTGGTCTGCGCGGCCGGCAGCAGCCTGGGCACGGGCGAGTTCTCCTGGCTGGGCATCTTCTGCGGGCTGGCCTCCGGCTTCTTCTACGGCCTGCAATTTCCCTTCTTCGTCTGGTGGAAGGACAAGTATTCCACGGCCACGCTCTTTGGCCTGAGTTTCAGCGCGGCGGCCATAGTCATGTCCGGCTTTGCCGGACCGCTGCCCCTGGAGAATGTCAAGGGCATGAGCGCACTCCTCATCCTTGGCATCCTGTCTTCCTATCTTGCCTATTTTCTCTACGGGCTGTCCCTGCGGCTCATTTCTCAGGTGCAGGCGGCGATTCTGGGCAACCTTGAGCCTGTGGCGGCCACACTGCTTTCCTGGTGGCTCTGGGACGAAAATTTTTCATTTATTGGCTGGGTGGGCTGCGCCCTCGTCATCGGCTCCGTGCTTCTGCTCACGGTGAAGCGCTGAAAAACGCAAAAAGCCTCCGAAGCAGCAGCTCCGAAGGCTTTGCCCTGCTGTTTTTAACGCTTCAGCCCTGCGCGCGTATCCAGGCTATGGCCTCGGGCAGGTTCAGCGTTCCTTCGTAGATGGCCCGGCCGGAAATGGCCCCCTGCAAGCGGGCATGGACGCTGAGCGGATACAGTGCCTTGATGTCGTCCAGCGTAGCAACGCCCCCTGCGGCAACCACGGGCACGGGGCTGACTTCGGCCAGATGCTGCAGCATGGGCAGGTTCACGCCGCTTTGCATCCCGTCGCGGGCGATGTCGGTATAGATGATGAAGGCCGTGCCGTCGTCCACCAGCCGCGGCAGGACTTCATCCACCGTAAGCCCTGCGTCCGCAACCCAGCCGCGTGTCTTGAGCCGCCCGTCCACAGCGTCCAGAGAGACGCCGATGCGCCCGGGGAAGAGCGCGCACAGGCGGGCGTAGGCTTTGGGAGCTTCAAGGGCCAGCGTGCCGATGATGAGCCGTTCCACCCCGGCGTCGAACCACAGCCGGGCCGCGCTTTCATCGCGCACACCGCCGCCCAGTTCCACGGGAATGTCGAGAGCCTTGCAGATTTCGGCCACCAGTGCGGCGTTTACGCTGCGGCCCTGAAAGGCCCCGTCCAGGTCGATGAGGTGCAGCCATTCCGCACCCTGTTCCTGCCAGTGCAGCGCCGCGGCAACGGGATCCTCGTTGAACACCGTGGACTGATCGGCCTTGCCCTGCTTGAGGCGCACGGCCTTGCCGCCCTGGAGGTCCACTGCGGGAAAAATAATCATAGACCGAGTTCCTCTACGGCCTTGGCCATGCCTTCCGCAGCCAGCTCCTGCGCGGTGAGCCATTTGCCCTTGCGTTTGAAGAAGGAAAGGATCCTGGTCACGTCGTTTGCCAGGGCCTTCTGCTCTGCCGCGAAATGGCAGCGCTGAAGCAGGGTCACGGGTTCGCGGGCGTCGATGAGGTAGAAATCTTCGTTCACGGAAGCCGGACTCAGGGCGCCGGCGCCGCTGCCCACACGTTCGCGCAGGTCGATGAGCTGCGGAACCACGATGATGTCCGCGCCCGCGGTTCTGGCCCGTGCCGCCCACGTTGCCAGCGCACTGCGGCGGCCGCGGGCATCGAGGGCCGGTTCGCCGTCCACATCGGCATGGCTCAGGAAGATGTAGGGGCGCTTTGAAGCGGCGAGCTTCTGCCGGAACGCCTCATCCAGTGCGGCGAGAGTGTCGGCATCGGCCTTGACCTGATCTTCGGGGATGAAGCCGGAGAGCAGTTCCGCCGTCTGCCGGGGCTGGGTGAACGGCGCAACGGCCACGGACAGATCGTCCGTGATGAGGCGCTGGGGAGCTTCCGCCTTCTGACAGGCGGCGAGCAGGGAGAAACAGAAAAGGAGAAGCAGAAAACGAGGATAGCGCATCAGTCTAAACTCCCCTTGGTGCTGGGCGTGCGGCTGCCGCTTATGTGCACGGCCTGAGCCAGGGCAAGGCCCAGCCCCTTGGCCGCGGATTCCAGCAGATGGTGTCCGTTCTTTCCGTAGTGGAAGGTGATATGCAGATTGCACTGAGCCGTGGACGCAAAGGCCTTGTAAAATTCCCGCCACACGTCCTTTTCCTCACGGGCGATGACGCCGGGCAGCAGTTCGTCCCCGCGGTACTCCAGCCAGGGGCGGCCGGAAAGATCAACGGTCACGTCGGCCAGGGCTTCATCCATGGGAACGCGTGCCCAGCCCGCGCGGGCTATGCCCTGCCGGTCTCCCAGCGCCTGCCGCAGCGCCTGCCCCAGGCAGAGGCCCGCATCTTCGGCGGTGTGGTGTGCGTCCACGTGCAGATCTCCGGTGCAGACAAGGGTGAGATCAAAGCGCGCCCAGAAGGCGATGAGCGTGAGCATGTGGTCGAACATGCCGAAGCCCGTGCTCACAGACGTGCGGCCTTCGCCGTCCAGATTCAGTTCCAGCCTGACGGAGGTCTCGGCGGTCGAGCGCGAGACTCCGGCAAAACGCGGTTCGTTCATGAGGACTCCTTCTCTTCGGAAGCGTCTTTGGACTCTTTTTTGCGGTAGGCGGCCGCGGCGACATAAATGCTTACTTCATAGAGCAGAATCATGGGCAGGGCCATGAATACCTGAGAAAACACGTCAGGCGGGGTGAGTATGGCCGCCACAATGAAGATGGCAAGGATGGCGTATTTTCTGGTTCGGCGCATGAAGTCGGGTGCGAGCAGTCCAAAGCGGGCCAGAAAATAGGCGAAGAGCGGCATCTCGAAGACCACGCCGAAGGCGATGAGGAGCTTGAGCGCGAAGCTCAGGTATTCCTCAACGGAGATCATGGGCACAATGGCATCCGTGGCAAAGCCCATGAAGAACTGAAAGGCGATGGGGAAGACCAGCAGGAAGCAGAACGAAGCCCCGGCCACGAAGAACAGGGAGGAGAAGAAGGCCAGGGGCAGGACGGCGCGCTTTTCTTCGCGGTACAGGCCGGGCGCGATGAAGGCCCAGAGCTGATAGAAGGAAAACGGGCTGGTTCCGAACAGCGAGGCCACCAGAGCGACCTTCATGTAGGTGAAGAAGGCTCCCTGCGGCGAGGTATAGACCAGCTTGCTGCCTTCGGGCAGACAGGCACGCAGCGGTTCGGAAAGCCAGGCGTAGAGCTGTTCCGAGACGCCGTAAAAGGCCACAAAGCCCAGAATGACGATGATGACTATGCGGAACAGGCGTCGGCGCAGTTCGTTAAGGTGTCCCATGAGGGACATGGGCACGTCGTCCTCTGCGCCTTCGTCCCCGTCTTCACTGTCATCAACGTCCGGTGCAGCGGGGGCGGGGTCCTTCGCGGTGCCGTCCTCCGGCCAGAGCGCGGGCTGATGGTGAAAGGCCGCGAAGTCCGGGACGTCGTCCTTGGGCGCGGGAGCGTCCGGGACAGGGGCTTTGCCGTCTTCCGCCGTGCCTGGCGCAGCAGGAGAAGTTTTGTCTTCCGGCGCATCAGGAGCATTGGGCAGGGCAGCGGCTGGGGAAAGGGACTCTTCGCCGCCTTGCGGGGGCGTCTGTTCTGCTACTTCGGCGGGTACGGCCTCCGCTCCGGGCGTGTTTTGCTGAGAGGGTGCTTTTGCATCGGGTTTGAAGACGTGACCCGTGGCCGCGGCGGAAGCCGCATTGCCATAGAACGCGGCCATGTCCGCGCTGTTCGGGCTGTTCTCGCCGCTGGAATGTTCTTTGCTTTCCATGACGTTCACGCCTTGTTCTCTTCTTCCGGAGCGGGAGCTGCCTGATCCGAAGCCGGCTTTTCTGCAGTGGGAGAGGATGGCTCTTCGGCACGGGCGGCTTGAGCGGCTTTGGCCTTTGCCGCTTTTTCCTTCTCTTCCTCGAAGGCGATCTCGGTGTTGAGCGTGCGCTGAAATTCCGTGGAGACACGGCGGAATTCGCCCATGAGCCGGCCGAACTTCTGCGCCATTTTGGGCAGATTCCTGGGGCCGAGCACCAGAAGCGCGACGATGAGTATGACAAGAAGTTCCGTGCTGCCTATGCCGAACATGGCCGCCCCTCCGACAGGGCATCCATGCCCGCCGAAGCGGAGGCGAGACATGGATCATTTTTTATTCCGATATGTTACCAGTATCCTTGACGATGGGCCGGCGGTGCTGCTGCACACCGCCGCCACCCACGGGACAACGATACCTTGAATGGGCGCATCTTGCAAGAAAGGACCATCGTGCCGCAGAGGGCAAGTCTGACGGTCAGGCCTTTGCAGAGAGCCGGGGAACTTGCGGCCGCTACGCCTTGACGACTTTTGACTTTCCTGCCCTTGTTTGATAGCAGTTTGAAAAACGGTATGATATATTGTGTCAGGCGGTTGGGGCCTGAAGGAAGAGACAGCTGGTTCGTACCCGTACCATTCTTCACGAGGGAATGGTTATGATGAAAACCAGGCCTTGTTTTTTCAGGTAGTCTCGGTGAAGCAGGAGGCAGTCGGGGGTACGGCTCAAGCCGTTGCTGACAGGAATTCCCGGACTTCAGGCGGAGACAAGTGTCAATTTGGTTTGAAAAAGTGAAAAGCTGCACCGCGTGAAAAGAAGAAGTTCATTAACTGAAATAAAACTGCGAGGCATAGAAAAAATATGAAAATTCTTTTTACCGTTGCCTTTTTAGACGGGCTGCACGGGTCTGTAAAGCATGTGCTCGAGTACAGTAGTTTTTTTGCTTCTAAAGCAGAAAAGAATGAAGTTTTTGTGGCTACAATTTTTTTCAGTGATAAAATAAGAAAAAAGTTTACGGATAGAGGTATAAATGTTTGCACTATTGATGAAATAAATATTGAAAATTTCTACGATATTGTTTTTGCCTATCATTTTCCTGTCATAGAAGCTCTTTTACATAAAGGATTAAACTGCAAAAAACTTATCCTTGGAAGTCTCTCAAGTTTTGTCGACATAGAAACTTTTCCTCTGTGGTGGCCTGCTGCTTCAATGCGCACGGTTATAAGTGAAGAATGTAAACAAGCTCATCATAAAAAGTACGGTATTCCTCTTGAAAGTATGTATGTCGTTGAAAATTCTATTCCTGATGAGTTTTCAGTCTATCCACCGGTATACAAACATACCCCCCCCCCCCCCCACACACACACACACATACACTCCATCACACCAGCCGTTGTATGCCATGCAGAATAGCCGTTATTTCAAATCATATTCCTGAAGAACTGATAAAAACAAAAAAAATATTAAAAAAATATAATATAACACTGGATTTGATAGGGAATGGGCAAAATATATATGTTGATATTACTCCGCAGATATTATCAAAGTATGATTTGATTATAAGTATTGGTAAAACAGTTCAGTATGCGTTAGGTATGGGTATTCCTGTATATGAATACGATTATTTTGGAGGAAATGGCTATATTAATAAAAATAATATTAATGAGGAAGCATATTATAATTTTACTGGACGCCCGAAATGCAGGCGTTTATCTCCTCAGGATATCGTCCATGAAATTATTGATGGCTATGATGAGGCCGTCAGTAATGCCTTTGAGCTGAAGGAAATTGTATGTAAACGGTTCTTGTTATCTGCTCAAATTGACACTTTATTTGAAGTTATTGAACGTAGTCCAGATTTTTCAAAAGAAAAAATAGATGATATCCGATATAATTATAAACTTGACATAGTTCATGGTAAAGCTTTTTATGCATGGATATTGGGGAAGAATGACGTTTATGTAAAGGAAAGACTGGCGTTGTTTCTCCATTTTAAAGATATCATGGAGCTTTTTCTTCTTTATTTGAAAAAGAAAATTAAAAAGATAGTAAGGTTTTAAATTTTAATGATCTAAATTGCGAACCTGAGGTTTTTACGCTTTTTAGGAAACACGTTCAACGCTTGCTTGTTTTATATGGACAGGTGTGATAGGAGTTCTTTCCGTCATTAAGTGGGAAGCCGCTGTAAAAATTGAAGAGATACCCGCCATGTCTAGAGTTTCCATACTTATGCCTGTGTACAATACCAGGCCGGAATTTCTGCGTGAAGCCATAGACAGTTTGCTTGCGCAGACGTTCACGGATTTTGAGTTCCTCATCCTCAACGATGCCTCCACCGATCCGCAGGTGGAAGAGGTGGTGAAGTCCTACACGGATCCGCGCATCGTCTATGCTGTGAATGAGCGCAATCTCGGTATTTCCGGCGCACGCAACCGCCTGCTGGATATGGCGCAGGGCGAATACCTCGCCGTCATGGATCATGACGACATCTCCCTGCCGGAACGTCTGGAAAAGGAAGTCGCCTTTCTGGATGCTCACCCTGAAGTGGGAGTTGTTGGTTCGCTGGCCTTGAACTCAGCGACCGGCAAGGTTGACTCCCGTCCGGAAAAAGATGTCGAAATCAAGAAAATGCTCATGGTTGACTGTATGCTGCGTCATCCGTCCTGCATGCTTCGCCGTTCTGTCCTGGAAAAACACAGGATTCGCTATGAGGCTCTGTATTCTCCGGCTGAGGACTATGCCTTGTTTGCCCGCCTTGTGCCGGTCACGCAGTTCGCCATTCTTCAGGAAGAACTCCTTCAATACCGTTCATGGGATGGGAATACCACCGCGAAGCAATCTCATCGGATGGCGTCAGCAGCCGAGGGCGTTCGACTGTTCCTGCGCCGTGACAATCCTGAAATCTGGGCTATGGCGCAATACCATATAAAAAAGAAGGATAGTATCAAGATTTTTGGGATTACCGTGCTTCGTGCGGAGCATACTTTTCAGTATGACGAATGGAAACTTTTCGGTATGCTGCCCCTTTTAAAAATTAAACACCGTCCCACGGGACTGCGGAATCTGTTCTGACGAGAAGTGCATGAAGATCCATGTCTGTTTTTCTTCCGATGATAACTACGCCCAGCACCTGGCGGTGGCGCTGGCCTCCATCCTTCATCACAGGAAGCCGGCAGATGAGTTGACCATTATCGTCCTTGACGGCGGTATCGGCGAAGAAAATAAGCGCCGGCTGCAAGCTGTGGCCGATGCTGGAGAGGCTGAACTGCAATTTTTATCCATAGGAGAAGACGCCTTTAGGGATGCGCCTCTGCACACACAGGCCGGCGGCGTGACGCATGTCACGCTGGCTACCTATTACCGCCTGCTTCTTCCAAGTCTCCTTCCCGATGTTGATAAGGTGATCTATCTGGACGGGGATCTGGTCTGCCGTTCCAGTCTGGCAGAACTGTACGGGCAGGATATGGGACAGGACTGGGTGCGCGGAGTGGTAGATATAGATGAGCGCAGCCATGCGCAGCGCCTGGGACTTGAACATTATGTCTGCGCCGGGGTCATTCTTGTCAATCTCCGTGCCTGGCGGGAACAGGGCGTCCAGGAGCAATGTATGGAATTTCTGCGCGACCATGCGGATCGCATCGTTCTCCACGACCAGGACGTGCTCAACGTTGTGTGTCAGGAGCATCTTTCCTATCTGGACAGAACCTGGAACGCCCAGGCCTGCGAGACGAGGCAGGGAAAGAATTCCGGCTTCAACGATCTGGCGCGGACAGCGAACATCGTTCATTTCATCGGCGGCCGCAAACCGTGGCATCCCGGCTGCCGCCATCCGTATCGGAAAGAGTATTTCCGTTATCTGAAGCTGACGCCGTTCAGTGGCTTTGTCCGCCAGTACCGCCGCGCCTGCCTGCGCTGGTTTTTCTGGCACACGAAGTATTCCCACGGCCGGAAACGCTGGTACGCGCTTGGGGTGCGTGTCTGGCAGAAAGACATGCAGCAACGTTGAAAGAAGCGAGCGCCCACGGTTTTGCCGCGGGCGCTCGCTTTCTGTCTCATGCAGGCTTTTGCTTAGGCTCCGGCCTTGACGAAGCCGTGTTCTGTGGGCGCGGTCAGATGCGCAGGCTGTCCCGAATGTCTTCGAGGCGGTTACGGGCGAAGAGCAGGTAGGAGATAATCAGCTCTCCGGAATTGAACGAGGAAGTGATGTACAGGGGATCGTAGTCGCAGATGAGATCCATGTAGTGCATGGCGGCTTCCATGTTCTTCTCGTTGTTCTTGTCGCGGATTTCGGGATAAAGTTCATACATGGTCTTCAGGTAGTCGCGCACCACGAGGATGACGCCCTGTGCTTCATAAACGCGGTTGTCCAGGGTGTAGAAGGGCAGAGCCTGGCTGTTGTTGAGCAGCCCTAGAGCGTAGCCGAACACCGTCTCGCCGAGGATGACGTTGAACGCGGAATAGATGTCGTCAGTGCGGCAGTTGTACACAGCCTTGCCTTCGAGCAGTGCGGCCTTGTACTTTTCGGCGAGGGAAAGGGCCTTCTTGTAGGATCCCTCTGCCGAGGGGATGAAGAGCATACCCCAGCGCTGAGGACTGATGGCCAGATAGTTGAGGCGGGCGTTGTAGAGCTGGTCGTTTTCGCGGTCGCTGTTGCCAAGTTTGGCAATGACGGTGGAATAGTGGTCGAAGAGCATCTTCGTGGCCACATAGGAACCAAACTGCCGGTAGGCCCTGTTGTCGATGAGCCAGCGGTTGAACAGAATATCGTTGGCCGTCCAGCCGAGGGTGGAATCCAGCTCTTCGGACAGTCGGTTGGTCAGGGACGAGAGCAGTGCCACACCCTTTTCCTGTTCGGTCATATTGTCCTTGACCTCGGCCTGATACACGGGGAACTTTACGGGATCAACGAGCGTGTAGAGCTTCTGTGAACCCCACAGCGCAAAGAGTATGCCCACGAAGAGCAGAACCTGAATGGCAAGCGTCTTGCCAACGATGACGAGGTGTCGTTTTTCGGGATGCAGCATGGGTTCTCCTGAAACGGTTTGCCGAAGGAGCGTCCTTCGCGGGGTAGGGCCGAAGCCGCGCATGAGTGTTCCGGCGCGGCGTTTTTTTTCTATATAAACATTTTTTCGCGTTCGTCCAGAGGCGGCACGGGAGGGGAACTCCCGGGCCTTACAGGACGCGGCAGCCGTCCTCGGTGATGACGGCCATGTGTTCCCAGCGAGCACCGCCCCAGCCGGGGAAGTACAGGCCCGGCTCTATGGTGACGATCATGCCGGGCTGAAGCGGCTCCGTGGCGCGGGGGCTGAGGCGCGGCGCCTCGTGCGTCTCCAGTCCCACGCCGTGACCCAGCGCGTGGGTAAAGAAGCGCTCCATGCCGCAGGCGGCGAAACTGTCCACAGCCACCTTGTGAATTTCTCTGCCGGAAACGCCCGGGCGCAACGCGGCGATGGCCTTCTGCTGCGCCTCCTGAACGCGGTGCAGCATTTCGCTGAAGCGCGGCGGGGGCGTTCCGCCGATCCAGAACGTGCGCGTCTGGTCGGAGCAGTAACGGTCGAGGCGGCAGCCTTCGTCCACGAGGACGTGGCAGCCTTCACGCAGCAGGGCAGGCTTGTCCGGAGCGTAGTGGGGCAGAGCGGCGTGTTCATCCACGGCCACGATGGAAGGGAAGCTCAGCTCCGAGGCCCCGTGTTCGCGGTAGAATTTTTCAATGGCCCAGGCAATCCCGGCTTCGTCCTGTCCGGGCGTAAGCACGGAAGGCAGCCAGGCCAGCATACGGTGATTGAGCGCTACAGACGCGGCGATGAGGCGGATTTCGTCCTCGTCCTTGACGGCGCGCAGTTTTTCCACCAGCCCGTCGGCGGCTTCGAGTTTCAGGCCTGGTTCCAGACGTTCAACGAAGGCGTGGGAAAGGTGTCCGGCTTCGATGCCGATGGCGCCCGTGCTCCCGCACAGCTTTTTGAGCAGCCCGTTGATTTCTTCTGAGGAACTGCCGTAATAGATGAAGAGGCGTTCCCGCTCCCAGAGCAGGGCGGCGGCTTCCTCGTAGCGGGAATCCGTACACAGCCAGTCCTTGCCGTCAGCCATGACGATGAGGCAGCCGGAGCTTTCACTGCACTGGCAGTCGTGCAGTTCAAAGCCGGAGAGGTAGAAGCGGTTGGCGGGCTGGCTCACCAGGAGGGCGGTGAGGCCCCTTTCATACATGAGGCGGCGCAGTTTTTCCCGCCGGACTGCGAAGGAAGGCTGTTCCATACTGACCTCTGACAAGGGGAAGGCTCAGCGCCTGCCGCCGAAAATGCCGCCCAGCACACCGCGCAGGATGGTGCGGCCCAGTTCTCTGCCAATGGCGCTGGTCATGGAGCG
Organism: uncultured Mailhella sp.; assembly: GCF_947631555.1. Classification (GTDB taxonomy): domain Bacteria; phylum Desulfobacterota; class Desulfovibrionia; order Desulfovibrionales; family Desulfovibrionaceae; genus Mailhella. Next base: position 50,163 of record NZ_CANRLT010000003.1, read on the forward strand.
TGTGGCCTGCTTCGCCGCGCCTCTGGCGACTTCCTCCCAGAGGCTGCGTTCTTCCTTCCTGCCCCGTGCCGGGCGAGCCTCGGCCTGCTCCCGGCGCTGTTCCTGTTCTCTTGCCAGAAGTTCGTAGGCGGATTCCCGGTCCACGCTCGTTCCGTAGAGGCGCTGCATGGGCGAAGCGGCGAGAATTTCCCGGCGTTCTTCGGCTCTCAGAGGGCCGGATCCGCCCTCCGGCGGCAGAATGAGCGCACGTTCAACGACGGCAGGCGCGCCCTTGGCATCGAGGAAGGAGACCAATGCTTCGCCGGTGCGCAGTTCTGCAATGACGCGCTCGGTGTTCATGGCCGGATTGGGGCGGAAGGTCTGAGCCGCGGCACGCACGGCCTTCTGATCACGCGGGGTGAAGGCGCGCAGCGCGTGCTGGATGCGGTTGCCGAGCTGTGAAAGCACGGAGTCGGGAATGTCATCGGGGTTCTGGGTGACGAAATACACGCCCACGCCCTTGGAACGGATGAGGCGCACCACCTGTTCGACTTTCTCAAGGAGTACGGCGGGCATGTTCGTGAACAGAAGATGGGCTTCGTCAAAGAGCAGGACGAAGCGGGGCTTGTCGGTATCACCCGCTTCGGGCAGGCGTTCGTAAAGCTCGGAAAGCAGCCAGAGCAGCACGGTGGCGTACAGGCGCGGCTGGAGCATGAGGCGATCCGAGGCCAGGATGTTTACATAGCCGCGTCCGGAAAGGTCGGTGCGGAAGAGGTCTTCCAGCGCCAGCGCGGGCTCGCCGAAAAAGGCTTCCGCCCCGGCGCCTTCCAGACGGGTCAGGGCGCGCAGCACGGCTCCGGCACTGGCGCCGGAGATATTTCCGTAGCTGAGAAATTCGCCGCGGTTTTCCGTCATCCAGGTGATCATGCTGCGCAGATCCTTGAGGTCGAGGAGCAGCAGTCCCCGTTCATCGGCGATGCGGAAGGCGATGTCCAGAAGTCCGCTCTGCACCTCGTTCAGTTCCAGCAGGCGGGAGAGCAGGGCGGGTCCGAGGTCGCTGACCGTGGCCCGCAGAGGGTGCCCCTGTTCGCCGAAGACATCCCAGAAGCAGACGGGCCAGGCGCGGTTCTCGTAGCCTTTTGCGCGCAGGCCGAGTTCGTCCACGCGGGCAGCCACGCCGCCGGAAGGCGCACCGGGCCGGCAGAGTCCGGCGAGGTCGCCCTTCACGTCCGTGAGCAGGACGGGAACGCCCAGGGCACTGAAACTTTCCGCCAGATTCTGCAGGGAAAAGGTCTTGCCCGTGCCCGTGGCCCCGGTGATGAGACCGTGGCGGTTGGCCATGCGCGCCTCCAGGCAGAGTTCGCGTCCATCGGGCCGGAGCGTGGACGGATCTTCGGCGGCGGCGAGAAAGAGTCGGCGGTCGGAAGTCAGCATGGGCAGCTCCTTGCGGTCAGAGGGGAAAAGGACGTTTATTTCCCGGCCTGTTCGGATTCGGCGTTTCCGCGGAGATGCTCTCCGGGTTTGGCTTTGGAGCCGGACTGCACGATGCGGCTGTTCGGGGGCACGCTGTGGGTGAGCCAGACGTTGCCGCCGATGACCGAGCCGGCGCCGATGGTGATGCGGCCGAGGATGGAGGCTCCGGCGTAGACTGTGACGTTGTCTTCCAGAATGGGATGGCGGGGAATGCCCTTGACGAGGGTGCCGTCGGAGTTCTTGGAGAAGGACAGAGCCCCCAGCGTCACGCCCTGATAGAGGCGGCAGCCCGTGCCGATGATGCAGGTCTCTCCGATGACCACGCCGGTGCCGTGATCGATGAAGAAGTTGGAGCCGATCTGTGCGCCTGGGTGGATGTCGATGCCGGTATGGGAATGCGCCATTTCCGCAATGATGCGGGGGATGATGGGCACGTTGAGTTCGTAGAGGACATGCGCCACGCGGTGGTGGATCATGGTGAGCATGGAAGGATAGCAGAACACGGTCTCGCCGGGGCTGGTGGCCGCGGGGTCTCCTTCGTAGGCGGCACGGGCGTCCTCAATGAGCATGTCGCGGATCTCTGGTATGCGCTGCATGAAGCGCATGGCCATTTCACGCGAGGCCACATCGCAGCCGCGGCAGTCGTTCACATAGTCGGCGCAGGCGAAACAGCCGCCGCGGTGTATCTGCTCGGAGAGCAGGCGGAGAATGGAATCGAGATTGGCGGCCACATGGTAGCGCAGGGATTCGCGGTGTACCTGCGAGGTGCCGAAGTAGCCGGGGAAGAATACGGCCTTCAGGCGTTCCATCATTTCCCTTAGGACATCGCGGGAGGGCAGGGGCGTGGTGCAGTCCTTGGGGGAGAGCACCTGCGCCAGTGCTTCCGGGCGGCAGAGCGCGTCGGTGATGTCTTCCAGTTCACGGATGCGGGACAGGGTGACGTCCTTTGGGGCGGAGCGGCAGGGGGTCATGTTCAGTCCTTGGGGAAAAGAGCGGTGGACAGGTAGCGCTCGCCGGTGTCGGGAGCGATGGTGACAATATCCTTTCCGGCGAATTCCGGGCGCCGGGCCAGACGCATGGCTGCGCACACGTTCGCGCCGGAGGTGATGCCGCAGCTCAGGGATTCCCTGGCCATGAGCATACGGGCGGTCTGCATGGCGTCTTCGGTACTCACGATCATGATGCCGTCCACGAGGGAGCGGTCAAAAACGGCGGGCACAAAGTTGGCTCCAATGCCCTGTATCCCGTGCGGGCCGGCCTTGCCTTCGGAGAGCATGGGGGATTCCGCAGGCTCCACGGCGACGCAGAATACGGCAGGAAAATGCTCCTTGAGGCGGCGGCTCACGCCTGCCAGCGTAGCACCCGACCCCACGCCGGCAAGGAAGGCGGCGGGCTGGAAGCCCTCTTTGCGGCAGTCTTCGAGAAGCTCCGCGCCTGTGGTCTCATAGTGCACCTTGGGTCCTACCTCGTTGCTGAACTGGTTGGGGCGGAAGGCTCCGGGTGTGCCTGCCAGGATGCGCTCCGCTTCCTTCTGCGCGCCCTGCATACCCTCCGCGCCGGGGGTGAGGACGAGCTGTGCGCCCATGGCGCGCAGGAGTGCCCGGCGTTCCTTGCTGGCAGATTCCGGCATGGTGAGTACGAGCTTCAGGCCCATCTTGCCGCAGACCACGGCCAGCCCAATGCCCAGATTGCCGCTGGTGGCCTCCACCACGGTTCCGCCGGGAGCCAGAATCCCGGACTGCATGGCCGCCCTGATATAGCCGAGTGCCGCCCTGTCCTTGATGGAGCCGCCGGGGTTGCGTGCTTCATACTTTACATGGATCCGCGCCGGAAGTTCGGCGGAAACGCTGTCCAGAAAAAGAAGAGGGGTGCGGCCTATGGTTTCGAGGAGATTCATGATGACCTCCGCAGGGCTGGCCGGTTCAGGAACCGGGTTGAGGGTTGCGTTCAGAGCGTTCCGGTTCGTCGTCCCTGGTGAACATGCGCCAGAGCACGGACGTTTCGCCGTTGCGCAGCTTTTTTTCCGGGGTGACGTAGAGGATGGGTTCCCCTTTCCAAAGATAGGTCATGCTGCCGTCGGGCGCAAGATGACAGTGCATGTGCGCGGCGATGTCCTCGGGCGCGAGGGCGCGGGGATTGATGCCGCGCTCTTCGAGCTGTTCGCGCAGCAGTTCTTCCACACGGGCGGCCACCTGAAGGTTGGGCCTGGGGACGCTTTCGGACATATGAGCCTCGGCATGGTTGAAGGATGACGGCCTCTGCCGTCTGGAAGTCATGGTAAACTTTTCTTTTTTGTTGGCAAGACTCCCGCGGGCAGGTTCCGCGCCGGACGGGCGTTTCATGTACAGCCTTGCCTTGACAGCGCGGGAAGCGTATAGACGGATTGTCAGGATATTCGGGGTGAGAACATTGTTTTCAGGAGGAACCATGAACGGTGAGAACGCACTGCCTGCTCCCGGCAAAGAACGTGCGAAGCAGGAAAACTCGCTCGTCCCCCTGGAGCCGGCCTTTGCCGAAGCGGACACCGTCACCGTGGTCTTTGGAGCGGACAACGGCTTTATCGTACCGCTTACGCCCTGCCTTCAGTCCATCCTTGACAACGCGTCCCCTGAACATCGCTATGATATCGTGGTGCTCACCCAGAATTTTCTTCCTCAATATACGAAGATGCTGACGGACATGGCCGCCCCCTTCTCCCATGTTTCCCTGCGAGTGCTGGACGTGTCGCCGCTTGTAAATCAGTGGAAGGTAGAGGATCTGGAGACGGGACACCGCCTTTCCCTGGCTACCTATTACAGGCTGTTCATTCCTGAACTCTTTCTGAAGTATGCCCGCGTCCTGTACCTGGACGGGGATACTGTGGTGCTGGAAGACCTGTACGGGCTTTTTCATACGCGGCTCGGCGAGGCCTATGCCGGGGTCGTCGTGGACGCCAATATCATTCGGGACATGAGCGCGTCTTTCCGGAGCTATGTCCACAAGACGCTCGAAATGGAAGACGAGAGCCGGTATTTCAACGCCGGTGTCACGCTGTTGAACCTCAGCGCCATACGCCGGGATTTTCCCCTCGCCGTTCTCATGGAACAGGCACGCCTTAAGTCCGCCAAGCATCGTGATCAGGATGTCTTGAACAGCCTGTTTTACGGTCGTGTCGTCTTTCTACCGCTGCGTTATAACATGATGTGGCTTGATAAAGAGCTGTACCTGCCCATGCCGGGTGGACGCGAGGCACTGGAACACCCCGCCGTCATCCACTATACCGGCGGCGGAAAACCCTGGACACTTTATGGTTCCGGGCATACGGCGGCGGACTTTTTCTGGAAGTATGCGGAACGCTGTCCCCTGGCGGCGGAGATACACCGCCTTCATGACGAGGACTGCCGCGGGGCTGTGGCCGGATATTCCTCTCTCCGCAGGAAGTATCTGCGCTGCCGGATACTTGCCGCCGTCACCTTCGGCCGGACGCGCCGTCATTATCAGGAGAAGGCCGGGGCGATGAGAGAACTGATCGCGGTTATACGGAATCTTTTGGACAAGGACGAAGTCTGAAGCCTGCCTTCATTGTGACACAGGGCGCTGAACTGGCCCGCAGGTCGGACGGCGCACCGAACGCTGCGCTTTGGGGCAGGCTGACGCACGTTTTCTCCGCTTTTTCCTTCCTCTATGTTCCCCTTTTTCTTCCATCCTCTCCCCTCCATCATTCCCCCTCATGCCAAGCAAAAGCGCGCCTCCCCGTGCAGGGAAGCGCACTTTGTGTCAGAAGGGGGGGGGCAGATGCGTTCGCAGACGGCTTTGCCCATGTCCGCAGTACCTACGGAGGGCTTGCCGGGTTCGGCAATGTCGCAGGTGCGGATTCCGGCATCGAGCACGGCGGTGACAGCGGCATCCACGGCGTCCGCTTCGGCGTTCAGGCCGAGGGAATAGCGCAGCAGCATGGACGCGGAAAGGATGGTGGCCAGCGGGTTGGCAATGCCCTTGCCCGCGATGTCGGGCGCGGAACCGTGACTTGGCTCGTAGAGTCCGAAGGAGCCATCGGCGAGGCTGGCGGAGGGAAGCATGCCCAGCGAGCCGGTGATCATGCTGGCTTCGTCGGAGAGGATGTCGCCGAACATGTTGGAGGTCAGGATGACGTCGAACTGACTGGGCCGGTGCACGAGCTGCATGGCGGCGTTATCCACATACATGTGGGAAAGCGTCACTTCCGGGTAGCCGGCACTCATTTCCGTGACCACGCGCCGCCAGAAGCGGGAGGTTTCGAGGACGTTGGCCTTGTCAACGCTCACCAGGTTCTTACGGCGGGTCATGGCGGCTTCAAAGGCGACTTTGGCGATGCGGCGTATTTCCATTTCGCTGTAGCGTTCCACGTCGTAGGCTTCCTGTCCGTACCTGCCCTCGCGCCACCCGTGTTCCCCGAAGTAGATGCCGCCGGTGAGTTCGCGCACGATGAGCAGATCCATGCTGTCGCCCACATGCTCCTGCTTGATGGGGCAGGCGGCGCTCAGGGCGCGGTGCATGAGCGCCGGGCGCAGGTTGGCATACAGTCCCAGGCCTTCACGGATTTTCAGCAGTGCCTTTTCCGGGCGTTCGGCTCCGGACAGATGATCCCACCTGGGGCCGCCCACAGCGCCCAGCAGTACGGCGTCGTGTTCGCGGCACACGGGCACGGTGTCTTCCGGGAAGCAGGTTCCCACGGCGTCATAGGCCGCGCCGCCCATGAGAAGCTGCGTATAGGTAAAGCTGTGGCCGAAGGTCTGGCCCACTTTGTCCAGGACCTTGAGCGCTTCCGCCACGATTTCCGAGCCGATGCCATCGCCCGGAATGACGGCGATGCGATAGGTACCCATGTTTTTTACTCCTGAAAAGCTGTTGGTTGGAAAACGCCGTTTTTGCGGAACTGCGGCTATTTGCCCATGTTCTTTCTGGCGTAGCTGACCAGTCCGCCGCTGGCGATGAGGTTCTGCATGAAGGGAGGAAGGGGCGCGGCCTGAAAGGTCTGCCCCAAGGTCACGTTGGTGATGCGCCCGGAATCGAAGTCCACCTCCACTTCATCGCCCGGACGTATGCCGCGGGCTGCCTCGTCGCATTCCAGAATGGGCAGGCCGATATTCAGGGCGTTGCGGAAAAAGATGCGGGCGAAGGTGGACGCGATGACGCAGGATATGCCCAGATACTTGATGGACAGGGGCGCGTGTTCGCGGGAGGAGCCGCAGCCAAAATTCTTGCGGGCGACCAGGATGTCGCCGGGGGCAGCCTTTTTCGCGAAGCCGGGATCCGCGGATTCCATGCAGTGCAGGGCCAGTTCCTGAGGATCGGTGACGTTGAGGTACTTGCCGGGAAGGATGACGTCGGTGTTGACATCATCGCCGAACACGAAAGCCTTGCCGCGGGCGTTCTGCATCACGCTTCTCCTTGTTCCAGAGTTTCGGGGCTGACGATGCGGCCTGCGATGGCCGAAGCCGCAGCCACGGCCGGACTGCACAGGTAGACTTCCGAATCTGTATGCCCCATGCGGCCCACGAAGTTGCGGTTGGTGGTGGAGAGGCAGCGCTCTCCTGCGGCGAGAATGCCCATGTGTCCGCCGAGGCAGGCGCCGCAGGTGGGCGTACTCACGGCGCAGCCGGCTTCCATGAAAATACGGATGTAGCCCTTTTCCAGGCATTCCAGATAGATGGAAGGCGTGGCCGGGATGACGAGCACGCGCAGGCGCGGATGAACCTTGCGTCCCTTCAGGATGCGGGCGGCCATGGCCATGTCTTCCATGCGTCCGTTGGTGCATGAGCCGATGAAGACCTGATCGAGGGGTACGTCACCCACATCGTCGATAGCGCGGGTGTTGGAGGGCAGATGCGGGAAGGCCACGGTGGGGCGCACGGCCGAGAGGTCGATCTCAACGGTGTTCTCGTATACGGCGTCGGGGTCGGCTTCAAAGGAAGTCCAGGGTGTGCGGCAGTGCTTTGCGAGGGAGGTGCGGCAGACATCGTCCACGGGGAAGACGGCGTTTTTGGCCCCGGCTTCAATGGCCATATTGGCGATGGTGAAGCGGTCGTCCATGGAGAGCTGCGCCACGCCGCCGCCGGTGAATTCCATGGAGCGGTAAAGGGCGCCGTCCACGCCGATGTGCCCGATGAGGTGCAGCATCACGTCCTTGCCGCAGACCCAGGGGCCGGGCTTGCCCGTGAGCCGGATCTGCATGGCCGCGGGAACCTTGAACCAGTTTTCGCCCGTGGCCATGCCCACGGCGAGGTCGGTACTGCCCACGCCGGTGGAAAAGGCCCCCAGTGCGCCGTAGGTGCAGGTGTGGGAATCTCCGCCGATGATGGCCTGCCCGGGAGCCACAAGCCCCTGTTCGGGCAGAAGCGCGTGTTCGATACCCATGCGCCCCACGTCGAAGAAGTGGGTAAGTTCGTTTTCTCTTGCGAAGTCGCGGCAGACCTTGCACTGCATGGCCGCCTTGATGTCCTTGTTCGGGGCAAAGTGGTCGAGAACCACGATCACCTTGTTTTTGTCGAAGACTTTCTCAGCCCCGGTTCTGCGAAATTCGGGAACGGCCAGCGCGATGGTGATGTCGTTGCCCATCACCACGTCCAGCCGTGCTTCGATGAGCTGGCCGGGCGCAACGGTTTCAAGACCTGCGTGCGCCGCCAGTATCTTCTGTGTCACGGTCATGCCCATGAGCGTGTCCTTTTTTTGCGGATGTCCTTCCCATGCTGCTGTCGACGCGGAAAGCGTTTTTTTGAGGATAGGTAAGGGGCGCGGGCTTGTCCAGAAGGAAGCGCCCCGCCGGGGGGGGAGATGGCGCGCCGGTTTGCCTGGATTGCAGGGAAGGCGCGGTCAGTCGCCGTCCTTGCGGGCGATGATGCTGTGTATCTGCTTGGCGTCGGCGTCTTCGATGGTGAACGTCCAGCCGTTCAGATGGAACTCTTCACCCTTCTGCGGCACATGCCCGGCGTCCAGGCTGAGATAGCCGCCTATGGTATCGACTTCATCGGATTCCATGGCCATGCCCTTCTCTTCGAGGTCTTCCAGATAGGCGCGGCCGGAGAGCCGGTAGCTGCCGTCTTCGAGGGCCACGATGTCTTCTTCCTTGGGGGCGTCGTGTTCGTCTTCGATGTCGCCAACGATGACTTCAAGCAGGTCTTCGATGCTGGCCAGTCCGGAAGTGCCTCCGTATTCGTCCACAACGATGGCGAGATGGTTCTTGCGGCTGCGAAATTCCTGAAGCAGTTCACTGGCGATTTTCGTCTCCGGGACGAAAAAAGGTTCGCTCATGATGCTGTCCACCGGGGAGAGCTGGGTTTCAGCCTGCATGAGGGAGCTGAGCATATCCTTGGCGTGAACGATGCCGATGATGTTGTCCCGTGTACCGGCATAGACGGGCAGACGGGAATGGCCCGTGTCCACGATGGCAGCCGCGGCGTCGCGGATGGTGGTGCCGGAAGGCAGGCAGTCGATGTCGGTGCGGGGAGTCATGATGTCCTGCACCTGAAGCTCGTCAAGTGTCAGGATGGAAAGCAGCATGGAACCTTCTTCCGCTTTCAGCTCGCCGTCTTCACGGGCTTCGCGGATGGCCTGTTCCAGATGGTCTTCCGATTTTCCAGAGAACAGAGAACACATTTTCGACCACAGACTACTGTGGGATTCGGCGTCCAAGAAAATACTCCTTCAGATAAGGTTCAGGGCGGGAAACGGCCTTTCGCCGGCCACAAAACAGAAACCGGTCTGCGGCACGGCTGGGGTGGAACACAAGTCCCGTGTGGAGGTAGAGAAAAAGGATACGAAATGGGGAATACGGGCGAACCTGTCCCGTATAAGGGGGACATCAGAAAACGGACTGCCGGACTCCTCCGTGGAGGAGAGCGTCGAGCCGGTGGGCTTTGCCGTGGATGGACAGGAATCGTTCATAAATTTCCCAGGAATTTTTCTCAGGATAGCGGGTACTCGATAAAAACGCAAGATATGTGTGAAACAGAGTCGCACGGCAGGCTTATGAAGAGTGTTAATTTTTGCACGGGGCGGTTCCTCGAGAAGTCTTTTAGGTTTTAGCTTCAACGCGCATTCAGGTCACACCTCGCCCGCCATAAAAACAGGATGGAAAGGCGTGAAGGAAAGGCCATCTTGTTGTCATACCGCAGAGTTGAAGGGTGATCTTAAAAAATATCATGAATTTCAAATAATTAAAGTAATGTTTTTTGTTCTGGTGTCCACGCTGGAGAGAGGTTGACCTTATTTTTGTAAACAGGTATAGACAAAAACATGCCGGAATGGTGGAATTGGTAGACGCAGCGGACTCAAAATCCGCCGGTGGCAACACCTTGTGGGTTCAAGTCCCACTTCCGGTACCAAAAACGAGTTATGAGCATGGGCAGGCGTCAGCACAGGGCAAAGGTGTACGTCTGCCCGTTTTTGTTTAACGGAACGCGTCATGGGAGCGCGGTGCAGCATTTTGGCAAATATGTCTGTCGTTAAGCGGAAAATTGAAGGCCTCCCCGGGGAGGCCTTTTTTGATGGTATCTGCCTTCCCTGCTGAGGGATGGCAATGATGTTCACCTTGCCTGTTTCAGTACGCGCCAGGCGGCAGGTTCATGGCTAGTCTGCTTTGCTGCGTTTGCAGGCGGCAGGTTCCCTGATTTCGTTCAGAAAGTGCAGGAACGCAGTGTTGAAGACCACGCTGCCGTCATCTGCGGCAGCCGGCGAAGTGGGCTGACCAGGTATTCTGCTTTGGTTCTTCCCGTTACCTGTGGTTAGTCCGCTTCGTTCTTTCTTTTGCAGAAGGCCGTCCGGATGTGGAGAAAGCGGTCGGGTTCAGACTTTTCTCAGAAGAAAAGACTCCGCTCACAGTTTCTGCCGCAGCCAGCAGGGAGGTCTGTCCGAGGTGGGCGTAGCGCATGGTGGTGCGGGGATCACTGTGTCCCAGCAGTCTTTGTGCTTCATAGAGAGAGTGTCCGGCGTTGACAAGAAAGCTGGCAAAGGTGTGCCGCAAGTCGTGGATGCGGACATCGTCAAGTCCCAGTTCATTCCGTAAGTTTTTCCAGAAGAAAAAAATGTCGGAGAGCGGCTTGCCCGTCACATGGCCCGGGAACAGCCACGGCACGTCCGGCTTGCGCGGAAGGGCCCGCAGTACCTCCAGAGCAGCGTCCGTCAGCGGAATGTGCCGCGGCTTGCCGGACTTGGACAGCGGCACGATGAGCAGATGCAGATCCAGCCGTACGTTTTCCCAGCGCGCCTTGAGGATTTCGCTTTTGCGTGCCCCAGTGAGCAGAAGCAGCCGAAGGGCGAAGGCTGCGGGGTGCGTGCTGGCTTCCAGTTTCTTGATGACGCATCGAGCCTCGGTCTGAGAGAGATACCGTTCCCGCAGGGTACGAATCTTCAGAGGCTGGACGCCTGCGCAGGGGGAGCTGCCTGGGGAAAGGAGTCCGTACCGTTCCGCCAGGGTGCAGACCGATTTAAAGACGGCCAGAATGCGATTGCAGGTGGCTGGGGCCAGTCCGCCGCGGGACAATTCATGCAGCCAGATTTCCACTTCGCGGCGCTTGATGCGGGGCAGCTTTTTCGCACCGAAGGCCGGGGAAAGGTATCGTTGAGTGATGCGTTCATCCAGGGACCAGCTTCGTTTGCGCAGCCGGATATACGGCAGGTAAACTTCTGAGACAAAGACATCGAGATTGAGGAAGCCGGGTTCGCATTCGGCCGGCATGAACTGGAGGCGGACGCGTTTGGGCAGGGACAACGGTTGACGAGACATGGTTTTCTCCTTTGTTAAAGAAAAAAGACGCTGGCACAATGCACAGCGTGTCCATGCTTGCCCGATTTGTTTTTTCTGGAAAAGGGGTGCTGTCACCTGCACGGAGTTTTTCGTATGATGGGGACAACAGAAATGGAAAAAGGGAGAGGTCGTTCTGGAGGATACTCTGCCTTTTTAGTCGTTCCTTGATTTCATGTTCTGACAGGTGTCATGATAATGAGGTGTTTTTATGTATATTTTGTGATTTTTAATATACTCCAATCCGATAGTACGTTCTTCTTTATCAAAAATTCCTTTGTGGTTTGAGCCCCCCTCCTTCAGGAGGAAAAGAGTAGTTGACAAAACGGCGAAACCGATGAAACCCCTTTCCGTAACCTCTCCCCTGGCTGCCGGACGGCGCGGCGTGTGCGCCGCTGATAGTGAACGTGTTTGTCCGGCTCTGCCGGCAAACATGGTGACGCCGCCGAAGCGGGGCAGTCGGTTGCGGAGTCAGTCGGCGGATGGGGGCGCCTGTGGATTGAAACATTAAATGCTGATAATGTTTTCTGTACGTTACTTGAAAAAGGGGGAAGCAGGAGCTTCCCCCGAAAAGGAGTTGGACTGTAAGCCGGGTTCTGTACCGCCCGAAGGCGGCGGCTGTCATTCCTCTAGAGACACGGTTGCCCGCGCCTTCAAGCAACCTACCCGGGAACCATGGGCCGGGCCGGCCGGTTCCCCTATTTGGTCTTGCTTCGGATGGGGCTTGCCTGGCCTGACGCGTCGCCGCGCCAGCCGGTGAGCTCTTACCTCGCCGTTTCACCCTTACCGCCCGAAGGCGGCGGACTGCTTTCTGTTGCGCTTTCCAGCGGTCGCCCGCTCTGGCCGTTAGCCAGCATCCTGCCCTGTGAAGCCCGGACTTTCCTCCCCGAACCGTCTGGTCCGCGGCGACAGCCCGTCCAACTCCGGAATGTTACTCGGCGGCGGCTTCCTGTTCCTGGCTGGCGGCAGTGTCCTGGAAATGATGTGCCCAGTAGATGAGCCGCTGGCAGTTGGGGCAGCTCAGGATCTGCGTGCCACGCTGGAGATCGATGAAGACCTGAGGCGGAATGGCGATGTGACAGCCGGTGCAGACGCCGTCTTCCACGGGCACGATGACCGGATGCCGCAGGCGGTTGCGGATAAATTCATAGCGCCGCAGCACGGGCGAGGGGATGCCGGTGCTCACCCCGGAGCGCTCCTCTTCGAGCTCCTGGAGTTTTTTCTGTGAGGCGGCGAGGCGCTGTTCCAGGTTTTGCCGCTGGCTTTCCAGTTCGTTTTTCAGTTCGCTCCAGTCAGCCTCCATGCTGCGCAGGTTTTCTTCCTGAGAGGCACGTTCGACCTTGAGAGCTGCGCGTTCTTCCTCCCGGTCTCGGCTCTGGCGTTCCATGCTTTCCAGTTCGCGGATTCCGGCGTTGTACTCGCGGGAGTTCTCTGCCTGCATAAGCTTGTCCTGACTGCTACTCAGACGTGATTCGTCGTTTTCAATGCCGGCGTCAAGGCGCTTCTGTTGTTCCTGGAGGTGCTGGATCTTTTCCAGAATGAGATCGCGCTGGGCATCCTGAGCCTGAAAGCGACGTTCCAGTTCTTTCACTTCTTTGGGAGAGTTTTCGAGTTCAAGCTGAACGGCATGGATGCCGTCATCAACATGCTGGAGAGCCACAAGCTGGCGGATTTGTTCGATATAGAGGCTCATGACAGTACCTCCGGTACTTCAGAAAGAAAGGTCAGGGGCAGGAAGGGATCTCTGCCCGGCAAAAAGGCGACCGTCACTCCGTCGAGCTGCTTTTCAAGCAGGAGCGCAAAGCGGCGGATCATTTCTTCTTCCAGAGAAAAATGCCCAACGTCAAGGATCGCCATGGGACAGGCGTCCGTGCTGTGCGTATCCTGACGCGAGCGCAGAGCCAGCGACTCATGGTATTTGAGGTCGCCGGTAATATAGAGGTCGGCTCCAGCGGCGGCGGCCTCTTCCATGAGTGAACTCCCCGAACCGGTGCAGACGGCCACGCGGCGCACGGTGCGGCCGGCATTGCCTACAAAACGGACAACACCGCACATGCGGTCAACGGGCAGATGCCGGCGCAGCACGGCGCAGACTTCCTTCAGCGACAGGGGGGACGGCAGGTCACCCACACAGCCGAAGCCCCCGTCCAGCACCTGTCCCGCAAGTGTCGTGCCGGAAGGAGCGGTGAACGTGCCGGTCTTTTCCAGAAGCGACCGGCCCGTGAGCCGCAGCTCGTCCGGGAGCCACGCCGCAGGCCCGAGGGGGTTTGCGTCCAGCGTGGTATGGCTTGCGTAGAGCGGCACGTCGTGGCTGTAGAGCATACGCAGCGTGTCGGTATAGCCATTGAGCGCGCCGGTCCATTGGGGGCGCATGGCCAGCGGGTGGTGGGTGAGCACCATATCCGCGCCCGTTTCCAACGCGGTGCGAATCTGTTCCGGCGCGGGGTCGAGGCAGACGCTCAGACGCCGGATCTCCTTCCGGGGCGAGGCCACCTGCACACCGGAATGATCCCATTCCGCCATGAGCGAGAGCGGAGCCGTCTGTTCAATGATGTTGATCACTGCCTGTTGAAGCATACCTGTCTTCCGGAACCTAGCGGAGCGTTGTGTATCGCGGAATTTATATTTCTAGGGAAAGATTCGTGCTTCGTCAAGTCTGGAACGCCCCGCAGTCCAGGCGGGCGGCAGGCGGAAAATTTTCTTGACATTTATTCAATAATCGTTGAAATGTTCATCTTACTTCCTTTATGGTTTGAGACCTCGGCCTTCAGGCCGATAGAACCCCACCCCGCCCTGAAGGGCTTTGCT
>NZ_CANRLT010000004.1 GCF_947631555.1 uncultured Mailhella sp.
CAATCATAAACAACTCCTAACTCAGCTAACTTATTGGGTAAAACAGACAAAACATTAGTCTTAGCTAGGACAGCCCCATAAAAATAGTACATTGCCACACATGCCTGAAGCACGGCTTTGTATGTGTTTCACGTGAAACATTTTGGTAGGATTCTCGCTCTTTGTTTCACGTGAAACTGGCTTGCAATTCTTTCTTGCTCCTAGTATGAAAAAAAGAACTTCTCACAAGGAGCAGTAGCTTGTCCAGAATCATCGCTGTTGCCAACCAGAAAGGCGGTGTGGGAAAAACCACGACTTCCATCAACCTTTCTGCCTCACTGGCAGTCATGGAAAACCGTGTCCTCTTGGTGGATTGTGATCCTCAGGCAAATTCAACCAGTTCTCTGGGATTCGATCAACAAAAGTTGAGCTGCAATCTCTATACGGCACTGTGTGGAACTTCCACCCTGGAAAACACGTTGCTGCCCACGGCGATGCCCTACCTTTCGCTTATTCCCTCTACGACGGATCTTGTGGGCATAGAAATAGAACTTGTGGACAAAATGGCACGAGAATTTTATCTCGCCGATTTGCTGAATAAAATCACCGATCAGTATGACTATGTTATCCTTGATTGCCCGCCATCGCTCGGGCTTATCACCATCAACACACTTTGTGCGGCACACGAGATTCTCATTCCTCTCCAGTGTGAATTTTTTGCACTGGAAGGTATCGTCAAGCTCCTGCATACCTATGAACAGGTGCGCAAGCGCCTGAACAGGGAATTGCGGATACTTGGCGTTCTCCTTACCATGTACGATTCCCGCAATAAACTTGCGCGGCAGGTTAAGGCTGAAGCCGAACGCTGTTTTCCGCAGCATATGTTTGAGACTATCATTCCCCGCAATGTGAGGCTTTCGGAAGCGCCAAGCCACGGCAAGTCCATTCTGCATTACGACATCAAATCCAAAGGTGCGGAGGCCTATCTTAATCTGGCCCGTGAGGTCGTCAAAAAGACGGCGCAGATTTGACAGATTTGGCTTTCACCTTACGAGGTAGTTATGAATATTCCTGAACGCGGCCTTGGCCGGGGACTTGGTTCCCTGCTCAGCTCGATGTCCGAGATGCCTTCCGGAGATAAAGCGAAACTCGCGCTTAGTCAGCTTGTTCCCGGCAAGCACCAGCCTCGAAAATATTTTGATGAAGCAACGCTTAATGATCTTGCCGCCTCCATCAAAAAGCAAGGAGTTGTTCAGCCCCTGCTCGTCCGTCTGCTTCCAGGATTGCCTCAGCGCTACGAGATAGTGGCCGGAGAACGCCGCTGGCGTGCTGCTCGTATGGCAGGACTGACTGAAGTTCCGGTCATTATTACAGAATATACCGATAGAGAAGCCATGACCGTGGCCCTCATCGAAAATCTTCAACGGGAAAATCTTAATCCCCTGGAGGAGGCCGAAGCCTTTCATTCTCTTAAGGAAACATTCGGACTCAGTCAGGAAGAATTGGCCGAACAACTGGGAAAAAGCCGCTCTGCCGTGGCCAATGCGCTGCGTCTGCTTCAGCTCCCGACGGCCATGAAAGAAGGGCTGCTTCGCCAGGAGATCACCGCAGGACACGCTCGCGCACTACTCGCCGTTACCGATGCGAAGCTTCGGGAACAACTCTATAACGCGATTTCTACGCATCATCTGTCCGTGCGTGAGGCAGAAGCCGCAGCAGACACCATAAAGCGTACCGGTCGACTCCCGGAACGTCTGCTCCCCGCACCTCCTTCCCCAGCACCCCGTTTACCCCGTCCTCAGTTTTTGAGAGAGCTGCAAAAAAGACTTCGCACCTCCAGTGGTACGAGGGCGACTATTTCCGGAGACGGCAGCAAGGGGAAAATACAGATTCCCTATACATCACAGGAAGAGCTGGAACGTATTCTCCGTATGATGGGTATCTCTCAATAAACCTCTTACAGAAGCATGTGTTGATATTGACTCGTGACTAGAGTGAAGGCTCGGAAAAGATTGCCTGGTCAGTCATGGCAAACAAGATGCTGGCAAAGTCCTTCAGAGCACTTCACCAACGCTTTTGGGAGGGAGCTTCGCCTAAGTTCGTCTCCACGATACACCGCCCTTCAGTCAGAGCTGATCAGGGCAGCGTGTGGCTGTATCCGATCCGTCAAGGGCGCGGCGTGAGCGCCGCAGATAGCGAGCAGGGCGTGCGCAATCTGGCTTTGCCTGTTCAAGCATGGCTGCGGCCAGCTCTCGGGGCGGGCGGTTGCGGAGTCAATCGGTGGGGTAAGGGGCTGTAGGTTGAAACATCATGCTTCACACCAGCGTTTCCAGCTTATCGAGCAGGGCTTCGCTGAGGCCTCCACCGGACATGGGGGATCCGAAGAGCGTTTGCCGCTGATCCACGAGAAGTTCGCGCGGGAGCATTCCCGGAGCGGAATCCGCCAGCGTATCGGACAGCCTGCGGGCCAGAAGCCAGCTTCGCGCCCCCTGAGAAAAGAGCTGAAACGCACGTTGAAAGTCGGAACGAAGAGTTTTCCACAGTCTGAGACGGCGGTCATCCGGTTCCAGGCCAAGGGTCATGGACAGCGCGAGATTCAGACTGTTGAACTGTACGCCGGGAACGCCGGAGCGCCAACCCCATAGCCAGGAACTGCGGGGAAAGAGCAGCCCCAGTCCGGCGGCTAGCCGTATGAGCATTTTCAGCTCATCGCGCGCCTCAAGCAGGACGGGGTCTTCCCAAAGCACAGGCGTTGCTTCGGGGTGAAGGGCGGGCAGTTCCGTCTGTTCACAGGGGCAGCCCCACGCCCGCAGGATGTGAAGAAACCAGCGGTCTGCGGGATTGGTGTTTTCGCCATCCTCGCCTGGGGTTTCAAGATGACTGTAGCTCAGAAGCCAGCTTCCCCGGCCGGTCTGTCCGGCAATGGCACAAGGGTGTCCGTCCAGAAGCGAGGGACGCAGCGTGACATCATACAACGTCTTCCATTCGGCGAGAATGTCAGCAGGCATGGCGGAAAAGGGCATGTCGGCTACATAGAGATCCGGCCCTGCGGCGCGGTAGCGGGCCAGAACCTGCACGTCATCATGATTCTCAGGCTCGTCGAATCGGCCGGGCCACCATACCGGCAGAAGCGCCTTCCCGCCGGCCATCGCCGCAGGTATGAGGGGATGTTCCGAGGCTATCTCGCAGAGCAGACTGCCGGAGACAAGATGCTGGAGGCGGTCGGCCATATCCGCGCGCTTCCAGCCGCAGAGTTCCAGCCCGCCCTTTAAGGCCAGTCCCGCGCCGCCGCAGAAGCCGAGGTAATGCCCGCCCTCGTGAACGAAACGGCGTACGGACGCCATTCCAGCCTGTCCCAGGGCCTGGGCTTTGCGTCGGGCCGGGCCGCCTGGAACGATAAGCAACTTGCAAGACAAGCCGTTCTGGGCTATGTCTAAACCCTTGAGGACACGGAAGGGAACGCCCGTCGATGTCACGGCGTGCAGCAAAAGATAGCCCCATACATGGGAGGCATCCCAGAGAATGTCGATCATGTTTCCCTCCGTTTCCTATGCATACGCACAAGCCGCAGGTTCGGCAAGTACGGGAGGCCTGAAGGCGGCGCTTTCAGGGCGTCCCTTTTTCCCAAGTTATCGTATCTGGAGATCGTGATGCTGTCCAAAGCTTATGAACCGCAGGAAGTGGAAGCGCACTGGCGGAAGCACTGGGAAGAGAACAGGACATTCACCCCTGACATGTCTGCTCCCGGCGACCCTTATTCCATCGTCATTCCGCCGCCTAACGTGACGGGCATACTCCATATCGGCCACGCGTTGAACCAGACCCTGCAGGATATTCTCTGCCGCCACGCCCGCCAGAAGGGGAAGAAGGTTCTGTGGATTCCCGGCACCGACCATGCGGGCATCTCCACGCAGAACGTGGTGGAACGCGCCCTGGCAAAAGAGGGTAAGACTCGTCACGATCTGGGCCGTGAAGCCTTCATCGAGCGCGTGTGGCAGTGGAAGAAGGAATACGGCGCGCGCATTCTTGAGCAGATCAAGGAACTGGGCGCTTCCGTGGACTGGACCCGTGAAGCCTTCACCATGAACGACGACCTGGCCCGTGCGGTGCGCAAGGTCTTTGTACAGCTCTACAAGGAAGGGTTGATCTACAAGGGGAAGTATATCGTGAACTGGTGTCCGCGCTGCCATACTGCGCTGGCCGATGATGAAGTGGATCACATTGACAGCAAGGGTACGCTCTGGCATGTGCGCTATGACTTCGCCGACGGCTCCGGCTCCGTGACCATCGCCACCACCCGTCCCGAAACCATCCTGGGCGACACCGCCGTGTGCGTCCATCCCGAAGATGAGCGCTATGCCGGACTGGTAGGAAAAAAGCTCATCGTTCCCATCGTGAACCGCGAAGTCCCGCTCATCGCCGACCGCTATGTTGACCGCGAATTCGGCACAGGCTGCCTGAAGGTCACGCCCTGCCATGACCCCAATGACTGGAACCTGGGCCACACTCACGGGCTGGAATTCATTCAGGTCATCGACGACAACGGCAACATGTGCCTCGATCCCGTGTGCGGCCGTTACGCCGGCATGAGCCGCGAGGAATGCCGCAAAGCCATCGTGGAAGACCTGCGCGAAAGCGGCCAGCTTGTGGCGGAAGAACCGCTGGCGCACAGTGTGGGCTGCTGCTACCGCTGCAAGACCGTCATTGAGCCGTATGTGTCCACTCAGTGGTTTGTAGCTACCAGCAAACTGGCCCCGGCCGCTCGCGCCGTCGTGCCGGATGAAATCAGAATTTATCCCGAAAGCTGGGTCAAGACCTATTACAACTGGCTGGACAATATCCGCGACTGGTGCATCAGCCGCCAGATCTGGTGGGGGCATCGCATTCCGGCGTGGACCTGCCCTGAATGCGGCGAACTTATTGTTTCCGAGGAAGACCCCGTGTCCTGCCCCAAATGCGGCTGCACGAATCTGGAACAGGATCCTGACGTTCTGGATACCTGGTTCTCTTCCGCGCTCTGGCCTTTCTCCACAATGGGCTGGCCGGAAAACACCGAAGAGCTCAAAACCTTCTATCCCACGAATGTTCTGGTCACGGCCTTCGATATCCTGTTCTTCTGGGTGGCCCGCATGATTATGATGGGCCAGCACTTCATGGGGGAGGTTCCCTTCCGTGAAGTGTACATCCATGCTCTGGTGCGCGACGCACAGGGCCGCAAAATGTCCAAGTCTCTGGGCAACGGCATCAATCCGCTGGACATGATCCACAAATACGGCGCCGACGCTCTGCGCTTCACACTGGCCGCCTTCGCCGCCATGGGCCGCGACATACGCATGTCCGAGGAGCGCATCGAAGGCTATCGCCATTTCGTGAACAAGATCTGGAACGCCTCCCGCTTCGCCCTGATGAATCTCCCCGAAGATCGCGAACCCGTCAGTGTTGATCTTGGCACGGTGAAGGGGCTGTACCACCGCTGGATCCTCAACCGCCTCGAAGAAGTCAAGGCGGAAGAGGACGCTGCGCTTGAGAGCTATCGCTTCAACGACGCCGCCCAGTGCGTGTACAAGTTCCTGTGGAACGAGTTCTGCGACTGGTATCTGGAACTCATCAAGGCTGACATGCGCGAAGAAGGCCGGGGCAGGGAAGAGGCCCAGTTTGTGCTCTATACGGTGCTGAAGGAAATTCTGCTGCTCCTGCATCCCATGATTCCCTTCGTCACTGCGGAAGTCTGGAGCGCTCTGCCGGGACACGCAGGTTCAGATATTGCCACCCAGCTCTACCCTCCCGTCCGTGAGGAATGCCGCAAGCCCGGTGATTCCGATGACATGGTCTTCCTTCAGGAGACTATCAGTGCCATACGCACCATCCGTGCCGAACTGGACATCAAGCCTTCCTGCCGACTTTCCGTGGTACTGCGTCCGGCCTCTGAAGAGCAGGCCGCCCTGCTGGAACGCGGACGCGGCTTCTTTGAGCTGGCCCGTCTGGAAAAGCTCACCATCGACGCCGCGGCCCACGCGCCCAAGGCTTCGGCCAGCAACGTCGTGCGTGGCTGCGAAGTCATTGTCCTGCTGGACGGCGCGGTGGATTTTCAGGCGGAACTGGCCCGACTGGACAAGGAAATCGGCAAGGTGGACAAGGATCTTGCGGCTCTCAGCGGCAAACTGTCCAACGCCGGCTTCCTGAATCATGCCCCTGCCGAGCTGGTGGAATCCGAAAAGGCACGGCAGGCCGATCTGCTGGACAAGAAGGCCAAGATGCTCACCCTTCAGGCCCGCTTCAAGGAAGCCCTGGCATAAGAGGATATACTCCTGAACAGCAAAGGCCGGTGCGTGTGCGCCGGTCTTTTTCATGGCTACAGCATATTCACGGGGTCGAGGTCGAGGGAGATGCGCAGATCCCGCGGGAGCGGGGAGATGTCACGCAGGGCGAGGGAATAGGTCTGGCGTATGCTCTGCCAGTCCTGCGCCTTGATGAGGCACTGGAAGCGCAGGCGTCCCTGAAGCCGGGCGAGAGGGGCGGGCGCGGGGCCGAGGACGGTGAGTCCCGCCGTGCGTCCGTGGCGGCGCAGGGCAGCGGCAAAGGCCTGAACACGGCTTTGATCATCTTTGCGGTCGAAGGGGAAGCTCAGGCGCGTGAGGGCGAGTTTGACGAAGGGAGGGTAGAGGCGCTTCTGTCTCAGTTCCAGCTCGTGCGCGTAGAAGCCCTCGTAGTCCGCATTCTTGACGAAGTTCCAGCAGTAATGGCCGATATCCCGTGTCTGGATGAGGACGCGGCCCGGCTTTTCTCCGCGTCCGGCCCTTCCCGAAGACTGCACCAGAAGCTGAAACGTCCGTTCCGCCGAACGGTAGTCGGGCAGATTAAGCCCCATGTCACCATCGGCAACGATGACCAGCGTAACCTGCGGGAAATGGTGTCCCTTGGAGAGCATCTGCGTTCCCACCAGTACTTGTGCTTCCTGATGTGCGAAGGCGGAAAGTATCTCTTCCATGCGTCCCGTGCGGCTTGTGCTGTCTCTGTCCAGCCGCAGAACCCGTCCCCCGGGAGGCAGGACACCGGCCAGTTCCTGACTGGCGAGGGTCTCTTCCAGTTTTTCCGTCCCGTCTCCCATAGGCAGGAAATGGACGCCGCCGCAGCGCAAGCAGGGCGAGGGAAAGGGGCGCGTGTAGCCGCAGTAGTGGCAGACCATCTGCTCGCGCCGCTTGTGGTAGGTGAGGGCTATATCGCAGTTCGGGCAGCGGGCCACCGTACCGCAGTCTAGGCAGTAGAGCAGCGGAGAATAGCCGCGTCGGTTGAGCATGATGACGGCCTGTTCTCCGCGCTCCACGGTTTCCCGCAGGACGGCGAGGGCGCGTTCGGAAAGAAGCTGTGCGGCGGGACTGTTCTTGATGTCCACGAATTCGATTTCCGGCAGTGAGCCGCCGCCTGCACGGTGGGGGAGCCTTGCCAACGGGAAGACTCCCTGCTGTGCGGTGTAGAAGGTCTTGATGTCCGGCGTGGCCGAACCCAGCACCAGCAGGGCGCGATGACGGCGTGCGCGCTCCCAGGCTACTTCCTTGGCCTGATAGGGGAAGTGGTCTTCCTGCTTGAACGAACTGTCGTGCTCTTCGTCGAGAACTATGGCTCCCAGATGCGGCAACGGCAGGAAGACCGCCGAGCGCGTCCCCACGATGAGGCAGGGCTCACGGCGGCGGGCCAAGCTGCGGAAGGTACGTTCCCGCAGAGGCTGGTTCTGATAGCCGTGATAAAAGAAGACTGGCAGGTTCGGGAAGCGCTGCTTGGCATCCCGCCGCAGTTTGAGGGCGATGGCCACTTCCGGTGCCAGAAGGAGGGTTGAGCGCCCGCGCAGGAAGCAGGCGTGGGCGAGTTCCAGATACACGGCGGTCTTGCCGCTGCCCGTCACGCCGAAGAGCAGCCGGGCGAAGGGGACGTGTTCCCCGTGTTCGAGCCTGTCCAGAGCATCGAGGAAACCGTCCAGCGCGGCCTGCTGTTCGGGCGAGAGACGGAACGGAGTTTCCGGCGGCGGAAGCAGTTCTTCGTCGGATTCGGCTTCGTCTGTTCCAGAGCTTTCAGGACACAGTTTCACGAGTTTGGCGCGCACGAGAGAGGAGAGCGTGGCGGCACTTCCGGGGAGAGCTTCGCGCAGGCGGCGGCGGGACACAGATCCGTGCTGGAGCAGCCAGTCCAGCAGTTCCCGCTGTTTTGCGGCATTGGGGCGTACAGGCCACGGCGGGTCGCAGCAGAGTTCGCAATGCTCGCGTTCGGCGGCGTCCTCGGCCAGCATCAGGACTTCGGCACGTCCGGCCAGAAAGTCCGCCGCCAGAGCCTCGCGTTCTTCCTCAGGCATTGAAGGGATGTCCCGCAGCGCGAAAAGCCGGGGTTTGCGCCCTTTGCCGTCCTGCTCGGAGAGATACTGGCGGACGCGGATATTTGCGGTCACGCGCAGCCCTTTGGGCAGGAGGTTGCCCAGAATTTGTCCGGGAGAGGCGTATTGCCGGGCCGCAAGCTGGAGCACGGTTTCCATGTAGTCCCGAGAGAGCAGGGGAGTGAGTTCCAGCGGCCAGGTCAGAGGCCGCAGAACGATGTCCTCAGCGGCTCCTGCCAGCGCTCGCGAGTCGTCATCGGGAAAGACGGCCGTGATGACTCCAGCGCGGATGGCTCCGTTTCCCAGAGGGACGGCAACGCGCAGCCCCGGCGTCCAGAGTGCGTCTCCGAAGCTGGAAGGCGCGCTGTAGGTCAGCGTGGCATACGGGGGAGAACAGAGGGCGACACGGCAGAGCATGGTTCTGTCATAACCGGGGGCGGGCGTCCGCGCAAGGGCGCTTTTTGCGGGCTATCCCTTGAAGACGAAAAAGGCCCCGGCCACGATAAGTCCGAAACCGACGGCGTGGTTCCAGCTCAGACTTTCGCCGAGATAGATCGTGGAGAAGAGACCGAAAACGGTCAGGGAGACAACTTCCTGAATGGTCTTGAGTTCGGCGGCGGAAAAGTAGCCGTAGCCGATGCGGTTGGCCGGAACCTGAAGGCAGTATTCGAAAAAGGCAATGCCCCAGCTGATGATAATGGCCCCGATGAAGGTCAGGGAATGGTGGCGGAGATGTCCGTACCAGGCATAGGTCATGAAGATGTTCGAGCCGATGAGCAGCAGCACAGTGACGAGTGGCACGGGGAGATGAAAGGGCATGAAGCCTCCTTCCCGGCGGGACGGGAGGGATGAGAAGAAAAAAGGGGAGCGGAACTCCCCTTTTACGACATTTCGCCGGCAGTGTTCAGAGGTTGAATTCCTTGTGCAGGACGTTGACCGCCAGTTCAAGGTCGGCATCGTCCACGAGGCAGGAGATCTTCACTTCCGAGGTGCTGATCATGATCAGGTTGACTCCGGCCTTGTACAGGGCGTTGAACACGCGCCCGGCGGCTCCGCTGTGGTTGCGCATACCGACGCCCACCACGGAGACCTTGGAGATGTTCTGCGCGCTTTCGATGTGGCTGCATTCCACATTGGCCTTGCCGAGAGTGTCCAGCGTACGCTTGAGATCCTTGCGGGACACGGTGAACGCCATGTCGGTCACACCGTCACGGCTGGCGGTCTGGATGATCATGTCCACCACGATGCCGGCTTCACCGAGCGGAGAGAAGATGCTGGCGGCGATGCCGGGGCGGTCGCGCACGTCACAGAGAGTAACTCTGGCCTGATCCTTGTCGAAAGCGATGCCCGAAACGAGCACGGACTCCATCATACTGTCCTCCTTGGTGAGCAGCGTTCCGGGATCGTTCGAAAACGTGGAACGAACACGAACAGGAACATTGTATTTTTCAGCAATCTCCACGGAGCGGATCTGAAGCACCTTGGCACCCATGGAAGCCATTTCCAGCATTTCATCGTAGCTTATGCGATCGACCTTGTGCGCGTCCTTGCACAGGCGGGGATCCGTAGTGTAGACGCCGTCAACATCGGTGTAGATGTCGCAGAGTGTGCCTTCGCCCAGCGCCGCGGCCAGGGCAACGGCTGAAGTATCGGAACCGCCGCGGCCCAGCGTGGTGAGGCGCATGTCGCGGGTACGGCCCTGGAATCCGGCCACCACCAGTACGTCATAGGTTTCGAGAGCCTTGCGCAGAGATGCGGCGTCGATCTCGTCGATGCGGGCGTTGCCAAAGGCATCGTCGCTGATGAGCGGGATCTGGAAGCCGAGGAAGGAACGGGCCTTGATGCCCGCGTCCTTGAGGAGCATGGCGAACAGCGCCACAGATTCCTGTTCGCCGGTGGTGAGCAGAACATCCAGTTCTGCAAGGTCGGGTTCGTCCGACCACTGATAGGCCCGTTCCAGCAGACTGTTGGTCTGTCCATAGCGGGCGGAGAGGACCACGACTACCTTGTAGCCTTCTTCGTGGGCGGCGAGCACCTTGGCGCGCACCTTTTTCATGCACTCCAGGTCGGCAACGGAGGATCCTCCAAATTTTTGCACAAGAATACGCATACTTCTCATCCTTAACTCAGGGGAGAGTTCAGGTCTTGTCAGACGGAAAACGGTTTTCGAGCCGGGGCATGAGTTCGCGCAGAAGCTGCCGCGCACATTCCCCAGTGGCGTCAATGACAGCCAGCCGCCTACTTTTCCATGATTTTTCAGAATTGTCCAGATGTTCAGGGTTGCTATCTTCGCACGGGATCAGGTGCAGGTCGAGGCGTTCTCTGGCGTAGAGCGTTTCGGGCAGGCGTTCCGGCCATTCCAGAAGCAGAAGCGGATCGCCATCTTCCATGAGTTCGTCCATCTCTTCCATGAGGGATGTGCCTTCGGGCAGGCGGTAGAGGTCGGCGTGGAGCACGGCAGGACAGGTGGGATACACGTTGCACAGGGTGAAGCTTGGACTGGCCACTTCCGCAGATTCACTCCCCGGGAGGGCGCGCACAAAGCCGCGGGTGAGCGTGGTTTTTCCGCCGCCCAGTCCGGCGAAGAGGTACAGGCTGCGCACCGGAGAATCCTTCATGGCTTCGGCGAGCATGGCGCCAAGCGTCATGGTGTCTTCGGCACTTTCCAGAATCAGAGCCATGTGCCTTCTCCTTTCGAGCGTTCCATGTCTGCTAGTCCGGCAGAACCGAGGACGCAGGGCAGAGCGTCGGCGATATGTTGAGGCGTATTGCCGCGTTCGGGGAAGGCGTTCGCAAGGTGCATACCCGCAAAGGCGTGGCCCCACACGGCGAGGACGGTGGCCAGCGGCGCAGGCAGACCACGGGCCAGAAGCGCACCAATAAGTCCTGCGAGAACGTCACCGGAGCCGGCCACGGCAAGCTGCGGCACGTCCCAGGGGCTGATGACGGAAGGGCCTCCGGGGACGGCGATGAGCGTGCCCTTGCCCTTGAGTACCCAGACCGCCGGAGCCAGCGCGGAAAGGCGGCGCAGAGCGGCGAAGCGGTCAGCCTGGACATCCCCGGCGCTTATGCCGAGAAGCGCTGCGGCTTCGCCCGGATGGGGCGTGAGTACATCGCAGGGGCGCAGAGCCGCAAAGAGTTCCGGGCGGCGCGAGAGCGCGTACAGGGCATCGGCATCAATGACCGTGGGCGGGCGTTTTTCTGAAGCCGCGGGATCCAGTATTGCGGCGGCAAGTTCCTGCGTTTCCCCATCACGCCCCAGTCCCGGCCCGAAGACCACGGCTCGTGCGCCGCGCATGGCGTCACGCAGGGTTTCGGCGTGCCTTGCCTCCCAGCTTGGAGCCGGGCCGTTTTCCCCGGGCAGAGGATACGCGATGGCGGCGGGTTGAAGCACACGCAGCGCGCTGAGAACCGGTTCGGGAGCGGCCACTCCCACCAGTCCCGCTCCGGCGCGCAGTGCAGCCTGCGCCGCAAGGCAGGGCGCGCCCGTGTAGGCGGCACTGCCTCCTATAATGAGTACCCTTCCAGCCTCGCCCTTGTGCGCAGGGCCGGGATGGCGGCACACGGGAGGGGCGCTTTCGGGCGCAGGCGCACCGTGCCGGATGGTACAGGAGCCGTCGGGCCTGCGCTGAGCGGGCGCAATCCATGTGAGAAACGAGGGCGGAGCGGTGTGCTGTACGGCTGTGGGAATACCGATGGGGACGACTTCGAGAATGCCGGTGAAGGCTTCGGCCTCCGGGAGAAGCAGGCCCGGCTTGGCCGCCTGAAAGGTCACGGTGACATGGGCGCGCACGGCGTCAGGGCAGGGACGGCCCTGAAGAGCGTCCAGGCCGGAGGGAACATCAATGGCGAGCAGAAGGCGCGGAGAGAGCCGGTTGAGCCTTTCCACCAGACGGCGTTCCCGTTCTCTCAGAAGGCCGTGGAAGCCCGTGCCGAGCAGTCCGTCAACGATGATGTCCGGCTGGGAAGGGACGCGGCTGTCCCCGGCTTCCCAGGCATCGGAAGAAATTGCGGGCACTCCCAGGCGCAGGGCTGTGTTCAGCCAGAGGGCCGCGGCCCCGGTGTAGGCCTCGGGCGCCCGGGTACAGACCAGCACGGGGCGTGCCCCGGCGTCCAGAAGGTGGCGGGCCATGCAGAAGGCGTCGCCGCCGTTGTTTCCTCCTCCGGCCAGAAGCAGAACATCCAGCCCGGCAACGGAACCGGCGTGAAGGTACAAGACGCTCATGGCGGCACGGGCTGCGTTTTCCATGAGCGCTTCTTCAGGGATACCCAGCTGAATGGACGCGGCGTCCCATGCGGACATTTCTTCCGGTGCGGGTACAGGGATGAACATGTCTTGCTCCTTGTCAGGATTCCAGAATGACCACGGCTCCGGCGTGATCCCTTTCGTGAGAGATGGAGACGTGCCAGCGCACTGCGCCGAGTTTTCGGGCAGCGTCCAGCGCCGCGCCGTGGAAATTGAGTTCCGGGCGGCCTGAAGGCAGGGACAGAATTTCCACGTCCTGAAAGAATACGCCCTGTGAAAAGCCCGTGCCAAGAGCCTTTACCGCGGCTTCCTTGGCGGCGAAACGTCCCGCTGTGTAGGTCACTGCGGCTTCCAGCGAGGGCAGGGCGGCCAGTTCTTCCGGCGTGAGGATGCGGTGCAGAAAACGCTCTCCGAAGCGTTCCAGCGCGGAACGGACGCGGGCGAGGGAAGTGAGGTCAAAGCCGATGCCGACGATCATGGAGACTCCGTCAGTGCAAGAGGTTCCAGAGCATTTCGCAGGCCGTCACATAGAGAAAGACGGCGAAAAATTTGCGCAGGGCGGGCACGGACACCGTATGCGCCACGCGCACGCCGAGGGGAGCGAAAAAGACACTGGAACAGGCAATGCCCACTGTGGCGGGCAGGTGGATATAACCCAGCGCGTCTCCGGGCAGTCCGGGTTCTCCCCAGCCCACGGCGATGAAGCCGAGCGTTCCGGCCACGGCGATGGGCCAGCTCAGCGCTGCGGACGTCCCCACGGCCTGCCGCATGTCCACACCGCACCAGCGCAGAAAGGGAACAGACATACTCCCGCCGCCCAACCCGACAAGACTGGACACGCCCCCGATGGTGAAGCCCGCTCCGGCCAGCGCGCAGCGCCCCGGCATAGAGCTGCGGGGGCGGGGATAGAGGTCAAAGAGCATCTGCGTGGCAATGCAGAGCAGAAAGACCACGAAGAAGCCGCGCAGTCCGCCGGTAGACAGGCGCGAGGCCAGCCATGCGGCGCAGACCGAGCCGAGGACTATGGCCGGAGCCAGCCCCTTCACATAGTCCCAGCGGACACTGCCGCGGCGGGCGTGAGAACGGGTACTTGAAACGGCGGTGAACAGTATGCTGGAAAGCGACGTTCCGATGGCGAGGTGCATGATCATGCCGGGCGCAATGTCGCCATGCAGCCGGAAGATCATGTTGAGCAGGGGCACAACGACCAGCCCTCCGCCGATGCCGATAAGCCCTGACAGAAAGCCCGCCGTGGCGCCGCAAAGAAGATACAGGAAAAGGAGCGTGAGCATGGTGGCGGCCGGAACAGGCGTGTGTGGGGCGGCGGAAGCCGCCCCGTGCGTCATGCGAGGATATGGGGGCCGACGCTGTCTATGCCGGCGCAGCCCGTGAGGGCCAGAGCCGAGGTCAGACCGTTGCGGAGTTCCTCAATGTAGGAGACCACGCCTTCACGTCCGCCGCCAATGGCGGCAACGGAGAAGGGCCGCCCGATGAGTACGGCCTGGGCGCCCAGAGCAAGCATCTTGAGCACGTCCGTGCCGGAGCGGACGCCGCCGTCCACGAGGACGGGGATACGGCCGTTCACGGCAGCGGCGATGCCAGGCAGCACGTCCGCCGTGCCGGGGGTTCCGTCCAGAACGCGGCCGCCATGGTTGGATACCACCAGCGCGTCCACACCGGCGTCCACGGCGATGCGGGCGTCTTCCACCGTCATGACGCCTTTAATCATGAACTTCGTGCCGTGCTTGTGGACAAAGCCTGCAATATCGGCAAGTTCCGCGCCGCTTTTTGGGGAGATGGGATGCCCCTGAAGACGGAGTGTAATGAGTCCGGCTGCGTCCACGTCCATGCCCAGCACGGGGCAGCCCGTGGCGAGGGCGGCTTCCAGACGCGCCCAGAGAAAATCGCCTTCCCAGGGCTTGACGAAGGGAATGCCCTGACCATCGCTGGCGCGGATGGCGGCTGAGGCGCTTTCCAGAATGAGAGAGGAAACGCCGTCCCCGCCGCAGCCCACGATACCGGCCTGATGGCAGCCGCAGATGACGGCGTCGGCGTAGGCGGCTTCGTCCACGGGGTTCTGGGGCGGTGTTCCCATGTTGAAGGAGACGCCGCCGATGGGCGCGGCCAGCACGGGCAGGGCGAGCCTGAGTCCCAGCACTTCGGTTTCAGTGCTGGGCTGAGCGGCGTCATGCAGGCAGCGCATGGCGAGTTTTACCCGATCCAGAGCTTCGATATTGGCCCGGAAGGAAGAGCCGGTTCCGAGACCGCCCATGCCGGGGACGCGGCCGGAGCAGGTGCGTCCGTCGCAGCGGGGGCAGACGCTGCAATGGCCCTGCATACGTTCGCGGGCTACGGTTCTGAAGGTCTTTTCCATGAACGTGTTCTCCTGTGCGCGTGAGAGGCGAAGTCCGTCTTGTCAGGCGCGGTTGAGTTCGATTTCGGCGGACGCCTTTTCCACGGAGGCCTTGTAGCTTTCGCGTTCGGCCCTGATGAGTTCTGCCACCGCGGGATCGTGCAGAGCGAGGATCTGGGCGGCGAGCCACGCGGCGTTCTTGGCGCCGTCAATGGCTACCGTGGCCACGGGAAAGCCCGTGGGCATCTGGACGGTGGCGTAGAGAGCGTCCACGCCGTTCAGGGCGGAGCCGCCCATGGGAATGCCGATGACCGGCTTGATGGTGCGGGCGGCCACGGCTCCGGCCAGGTGCGCAGCCATGCCCGCGGCGCAGATGTAGACCTGGCAGCCGTCCTCTTCCAGCTCCCGCATGAGCTGTTCCGTGCGTTCTGGGGTACGGTGGGCGGAGGTCACGGTGTAGCGGTAGGAGATACCGAGTTTTTTCAGCACGTCGGCGCAGCCGTTGACCACGGGGGCGTCCGAGGCCGAGCCGATGAAGAGAGCAACCTGAGTCATGTCTGTCCTGCCTGATCTTGGAGGTGGAAGGAGGCCGGGCCTCCCGTGAAAAGGTGTCTTATGCCAGGCCGAGGCGCTTCAGGCCCTTGAGACCGATGTCGCGGCGGATCTGGCTGTTTTCCATGGAGAGCCGTGACATGCCGGCGTAGGCGCGGGCCTGGGCTTCCCGCAGGTCGTCTCCGAGGGCGGTGACGCAGAGCACGCGCCCGCCGTTCGCAAGGATGCGGCCCGCTTCGGCCTTTGTGCCTGCCTGAAAGACCTGCACTCCGTCCAGGGCTTCGGCGTCCGCAATGCCGGAGATGGGCATACCCTTGGGGTAGGAGCCGGGGTAGCCCCTGGCGGTGAGCACCACGCCCAGGGCAGAGCGCGTTTCGATGTTCAGGGAGATGTCGTCAAGACGGCCCTCGATGCAGGCCAGCATGATGTCCGCAAGGTCGTTCTTCAGGCGCATGAGCAGGGGCTGACATTCGGGGTCGCCGAAGCGCACGTTGTATTCCAGCACCTTGGGTCCGTCTTCGGTCATCATGAGACCAGCGTACAGTATGCCCTTGAAGGGCGTGCCTCGCCGTGCCATTTCTGCAAGAATGGGGCGCGTCACGACGTCGGCCAGGGCCTCAAGCCTGGAGTCGGGCACGACGGGTGCGGGGCTGTAGGCACCCATGCCGCCGGTATTCGGGCCTTTGTCGCCATCGAACACGGCCTTGTGATCCTGAGCCGAGGGCAGAGGCAGGGCGGTCTTGCCGTCGCAGAAGCTGAGCAGCGAGACTTCCTCGCCGCGCAGAAATTCTTCGATGACCACGGTCGTTCCGGCCTTGCCGAAGGCGTTGCCTTCAAACATGAGATCCAGAGCCTGACGCACTTCGGCATCGGTCATGGCCACAATGACGCCCTTGCCCGCGGCGAGGCCATCGGCCTTGACCACCAGCGGCGCGCCGTGTTCGGAAGCAAAGGCTTCGGCTGAGGCTCTGTCCGTGAACACGCCCGCGGCCGCCGTGGGCACACCCGCCGCGCGCATGACTTCCTTGGCAAAGGCCTTGCTGCCCTCCAGGCGGGCGCAGGCCGCGGAAGGCCCGAAGCAGGGTATGCCCGCTTCGGTCATGGCGTCCACAACGCCCAGCGTCAGGGGCAGTTCAGGGCCGGGAACAACGAGGTCAATGCGCTTTTCTCTGGCAAAGGCCAGCAGTCCGGGGATGTCGTCGTCCCGGATGGGGACGTTGACGGCGATGGCCGCCGTGCCGCCGTTGCCCGGGGCCACATAGAGTTCCTCCACGTCCGGACGCTGCTTCAGCTTCCAGGCCAGTGCGTGTTCGCGTCCGCCCGATCCGATGATAAGTATACGCATGATCGCTCCTAAGGTTTTGCCGGAGTCCGGCGGCCTTGACTACTTCATGAACAGCATTTCCTGATAGCTCGGCAGCGGCCAGAGGTCGTCGGCCACCAGCGTTTCCAGCTTGTCGGCCTGAGCGCGCAGAGCGTCCATGTCCGGCAGAATCACCTCAAGGCAGGTTTTCGCTGTCTTGAGCAGTGCGCTTTCTTCCGGCATCCATTCAACCTCTGCCATGTGCTCTTCCAGTGTGCGCAGACCGGCTTCAAACGATGCGATGACGGCAGCCAGTTCCTCCAGCGCGGTGCTGTCCGCGGGGACGGCGAGAGCACGGCAGGAGGCGATGGACGAGGCCAGCTCCTGACGGTAGCGCACGGCGGCGGGATAGATCTGGGTGCGGGCCATGTGCGCGGCGAGACTGGCTTCCGTGTGTATGGTCTTGATGTACTGTTCGAGCTGTATGTCCTCGCGGGCCTTGAGTTCCTGACGGGAGAAGATCTGATACTTCTCGCAGAGTTCCACCACTTCGGGAGAGGAGAACACGGGCACGGCGTCGGGCGTGGCGGGATAGTTCGGCAGGTGACGGCGTTCGGCCTCCCTCTGCCAGATTTCAGAATAGCCGTTGCCGTTGAAGATCACCGCGCTGTCTTCTTCCATGACGTGTTCGATGAACTTCTGCACGGCGGCTCCGAGCCTTGCCTGGTCGCCCTGCATATGTTCTTCAAGGAAGGTGGCCGCGTAGTCCAGAGATTCGGCCAGCATGGTATTCATCACAACCAGCGAGTCGGCCGCGGACATGGAGGAGCCGAGGGCGCGGAATTCGAAGCGGTTGCCCACGAAGGCGAAGGGGCTGGTGCGGTTGCGGTCGCCGGGGTCAGCGGGCAGGGGCGGAAGCGTGTCCACGCCCACGTTCATCATGCGCTTGCCCGTGGAGCCTGTGACGTGCCCCACGCGGAACTGTTCGAGAATGTCGGTGAGCTGGTCGCCGAGGAACAGGGACATGATGGCCGGCGGCGCTTCGTTCGCACCCAGACGGCGGTCGTTGGATGCGGAGCTGACCACGGCGCGCAGGAAGCCGGCGTGCCGGTGCAGCGCGCGGATGACAGCGCAGAGGAAGACCAGGAACTGGGCGTTTTCGTGGGGGTTGTCGCCCGGGGCGAAGAGGTTGCCCACTTCGGGGCTGCCGATGGAGTAGTTGAGGTGCTTGCCCGAACCGTTGATGCAGTCGAAAGGCTTTTCGTGCAGCAGGCAGGACATGCCGTGACGCCGGGCGGTCTTGCGCAGCACCGTCATGACGAGCTGGTTGTGGTCGCAGGACAGGTTGCCGGTTTCGTAGGTGGGGGCGATTTCGTACTGGCTGGGGGCCACTTCGTTGTGGCGGGTCTTCACGGGCACGCCGAGGCGGTAGAGTTGGCGTTCC
The DNA here is from genome assembly GCF_947631555.1 of uncultured Mailhella sp. GTDB lineage: Bacteria > Desulfobacterota > Desulfovibrionia > Desulfovibrionales > Desulfovibrionaceae > Mailhella. The sequence goes on from NZ_CANRLT010000004.1 coordinate 18,240, forward strand.
ACATCGGCCATGAATGCCAGTACGCGGCTGGGGATGACACCGTAATACTGGTCTTCAAACTCCTGTCCCTTGGGCGGATGCGCCCCGAAGAGCGCACGTCCGGCGATGAGCAGGTCGGGGCGGGCCGAAACGAAGGTGCCGTCGATGAGGAAGTATTCCTGCTCCAGTCCGCCGCTGGACAGAATGGGCATGGTGGGTTCCACCCCGAACAGGCGCAGTACGCGGGAAGCCTGCTGACTGAGCGCCTGCGTGGAGCGTAGGATGGGGGTCTTCTTGTCGAGGGCTATGCCCGTCCAGGACAGAAACACCGTGGGAATGCACAGCACCATGCCCGAAGGAATTTCCATGAGGTAGGCGGGGCTGGTCACGTCCCAGGCCGTATAGCCGCGGGCTTCAAAGGTGGAACGCAATCCGCCGGATGGGAAGCTGGAACCGTCGGCCTCGCCCTGCACCAGTGCGCTGCCGCTGAATTCCGCCAGTGCGCCGCCTTTGCCGTCGGGTTCGAGGAAGCTGTCGTGCTTTTCCGCGGTGAGTCCGGTCAGGGGATAGAAGACGTGGGTATAGTGGTCGGCCCCGCGTTCTATGGCCCAGGCCTTCATGGCGTTGGCCACGGCGTCGGCCACGGCGGGGTCGAGCCTCATGCCCAGATCGATGGTCTTGCGCAGGGATTTGTAGACGGCCTTGGGCAGGTAGCGGCGCATGGCCTTGTCATCGAAGACGTTGCAGCCGAAATACGTTGTGGGATCGGTGGGAGAGCCGTCGTCCGGGCGTCCTGCGGAAAGTTCGGCGTTGCGCCGGTGGGTAGCCACGGAAAGGACGGCGTGGCTGCGTGCGTTGGCAGAGGGCATGGATACTCCTTGAAGCGGAAGCGGCGGGTGATCGGGGGCTGGGCCTCGTGCCGGGGAGAGGGCCAGCGCGGAACATACGGAAATTCGGTCAGTTTATGGCGGTCACGGTCAGGGCAAAGGTGAGGTTTTTTCCGGCCAGCGGGTGATTGGCGTCGAGCACGATGTTCTTGTCGTTGATTTCAGCCACGCGGACTTCCAGTTCGCCCTGGTCGGTGGCGACGTGCAGGAGCATTCCCAGTTCGGGCTTGACGGCTGCGGGTACGCGCTCCAGAGGAACGGGGAAGAGCAGCTCCTCGTGATGAGGCCCGTAGGCTTCATCGGCGGGAATGGTCACGCTGAAGGAATCGCCGGTTTCATGTCCCATGACGGCCTTGTCAAAGCCGGGGATGACCTGGCCGGAACCCACCTTGAAGGAGAGGGGGCTGCCTTCGCGGGAGCGGTCGAATTCCGAGCCGTCGTCCAGCGTACCTATGTAGTGCACGGAAACGGTGTCGCCTTGTTTGATGGGCATGAGAGAACCTCATGGGCTGTAAGGTTTAGGGAGCGGTCATGAGAGAACGCGTGGCAGGGGCCGGAAGCGTGTTCTTTCATTGACGCCGCCGTCATGGGAAGATACGGTAACACAGAGACGCTTCAACTCCAAGTCTATTTCTTCATCCATTCCGGCCCGGGTGCTCAGGTCGTTGTGCAGGGCGGCCGTGTGCCGGGCGCATACCTCAGGCGGGGGCAGAATGCCGGATTCTCCACAAGAACGCGACAGACCGGGCCAGATAAGCCTTTTGGGAACGGCCAGTACCATGGGGCTGCACATGGTCTCCGGCCCTGTCGTGGGCGGAGGCCTGGGCTGGCTTGTGGATCACTGGCTGGGTTCGTGGCCGGTAGGCTCGGGCATAGGGCTGCTTCTGGGCATGGCGGCGGGCTTCCGCAACGTGTGGATCGATGCCCGCTACTTGGCCAGAGTGAACGCCGAAGCCGACGCCGAGGCCCGTGAAAGGGAGGCTCAGACGGCCCGCCCCAAGTCCGTGCAGAAGCCGCGCCGTTCGCTGGTTCCCGACAGTGCATCCCTCAGAGAGCAGGAACGGAGCGCAGAGGCGGCAGAAGAGGACGCGCTTCGGGAAGACGAGGACCTTGCGGCGCTTCTGGCCTCGCTTCAGGCGGGCACGGCCGCACCGGCGGAGAGCCGTGCCGCGGGCGCGAAGGACGGCGGGCAAGATGTTCGTTCTTGAACGGATCGAGCGTCATCTCTGGCGGCGGGGCTTTGTTCAGGCGCCTCTGCGCCGGGCCATGCGAAATCTTTTTTGTTTTTCCTGGGCGCTGTTTTTTGCGGGGCTGCTTCTCCTGCCTGTGACGGACACGGTTTTTTGGACTGGGGGTGCTGCGCTTCTATCCTGCTGGAATTTTTATACTCTTTCCAGATTTGTCCAAAACTCGCTGCCCGCTTCCCTGCCCGCAGAAGACAAAAACGGGGCGCGGACGGCGCAGGTTTTGAAAAAGGCTTTGCGCCTCAGGTCGTATTTGAGACTTTTCATTACTGGAATTTTAATGTATATATCGCTGGTTGCGTTCCATGCTGATCCGGCTGCGCTTGCCGCAGGTCTGTCGGCGTCGATCGTTATCATACCGATTTCCTTGGTGTTTCGGCATTAGTCATGCGGAACATCTCCGCTTGAGGAGGCTTATTATGGCAGCGTCAGGTCTGGCTCATCCCCTGCTTCTTTCGACCGTTCTCCACATGGATCAGATTTCGGTCGGCGGTATGACCATCGATACGAAATATGTGTTCTTCACCTGGCTGGGCATGGCCATACTTCTGGCTGCCGGACTGTTCCTGCGCAGGAATCTGTCCATGGTTCCCGGAAGGGTTCAGCTCTTCTTTGAAGCACTGGTGGACGGGCTGGAAACGTTCATTGTAAACAACATGGGCGAAAAGGGCCGCCGTTTCGTGCCTCTTCTGGCGGCGATCTTCATCTATGTGCTTACCATGAACCTGCTGGGCCTTGTGCCCGGCTGCGACGCGCCCACGGCCAACCTGAACACCACCATATCCGTTGCGCTCTGCGTCTTCATTTACTATAACTACATAGGGCTTCGCACCTGGGGAGCCGGGTACATCCACCACTTCACGGGTTCGACCAAGGCGCTCATCCCGCTGATGTTTCCCATTGAAATCATTTCGCACCTGGCCCGCCCGCTGTCCATGTCTCTGCGTCTTTTCGGCAACATCTTCGGCGAGGAAATGACGCTCATCATCTTCTTCGGCTTCGGAACCAGCCTCTATGTGGGCGTACTCATCGGCACCGTGCCGCTGTACTTCCTGTTCCTGCTGGGCAAGGTGCTTCAGGCGTTCATTTTGTTCATCCTGTCCATGATTTATATTCAGGGCGCCATGGAACACGCCCATTAATTCGGACTCACTATCCTGGGGGAATGGCCCGTCGGGCCTCAACACTATACCAAACGGAGTTCTGCTATGCGTAAGACCCTTCTTACCACTCTGACCACGCTTATGTTCCTGGCCATGGCCACCATCGCCTTTGCTGCTGATGGTGACGCTGCAAGCGGCTTCGGCCTCGCTGCCGCCGGCATCACTCTGGGTATCGGCCTTGCCGCCGCCGGCGGCGGTATCGGTCAGGGCCTCGCCATCCGCGGCGCCTGCGAAGGCACCGCCCGCAACCCTGATGCCTCCGGCAAGATCTCTCAGGCTCTTATCCTGGGTCTGGCCTTCGTCGAATCCCTGGTCATCTACGCGCTGCTCGTGGCTCTGATCCTGCTCTTTGTGAAGATGTAAGTTTCTTTTTCATTAAGGGTGGACGAGGCAAGCCTCGTCCGCCTTCCATGTTTTCAGGCAAAGCCATGAATCAGCCTCCCAAGTACGAACATATCCCCCGCGCTACCATCCAGCGCCTGGCCACCTATCTGCAAGTCCTTGAAGCTATGGACAAGGACGGAGTCCAGGTCATTTCTTCGGAACCTCTGGCGAGGGTGTGCGATGTGAACGCCTCGCAGGTGCGCAAGGATCTGGCCTATTTCGGCGAATTTGGCGTGCGCGGCGTTGGCTACTATGTTTCCTACCTGCGGGACATCATCAAGGGTTGCCTGTATGCGGATCTCAAGTGGAAGGCCGCGCTTGTGGGCGTAGGCAATATGGGCCGCGCCCTGCTCAACTATCCCGAATTTCGGAGTAACAACTTCAACATCGTGGGAGCGTTCGACTGCGATCCCTTCAAAATCGGTGAAAGGCTCTACGGGCTTGAAGTCTACTGCACCAAGTCGCTCATGGAAAAAGTCCCGGAACTGGGCATTGAGATCGGCATCATCACCGTGCCCCCGGAACGTGCCCAGCGCGCGGCCACACAGCTTGTGGACGCGGGCATCAAGGGCATACTGAACTACTCGGCGGCGCGTATTTCCGTCCCCGACCACGTGTTTGTGGAATACATCAACTTTTTCCATCAGGTCTATTCACTGACGTTCAATATCGTCTCGCAGAAGCGCTGAAGCCTGCGCGCGGCAGTTCATCGGCCCCCGCTCTAGGTTTTTTTGTTCTCTGAATTTTTTTTGCCCTCTCGGGGATTTTTTCCTTTCTTTCCTGCTTTTCTCTCCCACGCTTGCGCCTCCGCTCCACGGTGTCAAAAATTTTTTCAGGCATTGTGCCGGTACAGCTCCTCCCTTCCAGGGTTACGACGCAGATTCCGAGAGGGGTGCAACGGCAAGCCCGGGAAGGCTTGACGCCTGCACCTTTATGGTGGTGTGTATCTTCTTGGGAGTCCGCATAATTCCCCGGCGGTCTAGACGGGGAAAAGACACTGCCGCCGGAAACGCCGAAAAAGGACGAGAAAAAGCGAGGCAAAACGCAGGAACGTCAGAAGGGGCGCGGCAACGGGATCGGTAAGCTGCCGCAGCAGAAGGCAGACCTGAGAAAAAGCGGGAGGTGAGGTGTAAAGTCCTCCTTCCATGCCGCGGAGAGAAGTGTTTGCCGTTTTCTTTGCGCTATTACCTGAGCTTCCTTTTTTGTTACGCGCGGAAAAGAGGAGCGCACAAGTTCCGCCTTCTTAAAAAATAACTTCCTTCCCCACCATGCGGAAGAAATGTGCGCTGTGCGACCGCGAAACATCAGGCGGCTCTCCCCTATGGCTTCCCCCGATGGCTTCACGTGGCGGCTCCACTTTTCGGAAAGGCGGGGTGTCTTTGCCTCTTGGAAACATCAGGCTGGGGTTTCACTGGCGGCGACCGAAAAAATAAAAAAATTTGCACGAAATCTCAAAATTTAACGCTTTATTTACATTTCAATTATATTTTCTTATGATTTGAGGGGTGAAAGTTCGGTCATGGAAAAAGAGGGATTTTCCATGTGTTCATCTTTAACCAACTTTTTGTCAGAGGAATGAGACAATGAAAAAGCTTACTACGCTTCTTTTGGCCGCCGGACTTGTGTTTGCCGCGTCCGCTCCTGCTTCCGCCGTGGATGTCAAGGTGGACGGCGCCTACACCTTCGACTATCAGATTGGTGAAAAGCTCGCCAAGAAGGGTGCTGACAACAACTTTGACGGCGCTGGACAGCGTCTGCGTCTGGGCCTGAGCCTTGCCGCTTCCGAGAACCTGTCCGGCTATATCCAGTTCCAGGACGATCAGGTCTGGGGCGCTTCCCCCAATAAGCATGGCGACATGGAAATCCGTCTGCGCCAGGCCTACATCGACTGGATCATCCCTCAGACCAGCGTCAAGGTGCGCATGGGCCGTCAGCAGCTCGGTCTGCCTACGGATGCCATCGGCAACTGGAACGCCATCATGACCACCCCCTGGGGCGGCCGTGACGCCATCACCCTTTCCGCTCCCGTGGCCGATTTCATGAACGTCACCGCTTTTTGGAACCGCGTGGACGCCGATGGCGTTGCCGGTGAAGACGTGTCCGTGCCCAATACCGATGCCTTCGGTGCTGTGGTTGACCTGAAGTTCGACGGCCTGACCGTGTCTCCCTATGTCATGTACGCCAACATGGACAAGGGTGTGGCTGCTGACGGGGATACTATTACTGGTATTGATAAGGACGCCGACCTTAGCAAGAGCGTTAAGGATAAGGACGTTACCTACAACGCTGCGCAGAACACCTATGGCGGCAACGGTGCGAAGGACACTGCCACGACGTGGACCGGTGACGGAGACGCCCATCAGGATCAATATGACGCCAACGCCTACTGGGTGGGCTTCAGCTCCACGCTGAGCTATTTCGATCCCTTCACCCTGAAGCTGTCCGCTGCCTACGGTGCCAAGAACTACGAAGGCGATGGCGCTCCCGAGACCCGTCAGGGCTGGTATGTGCAGGGCAAGGCTTCCTACAAGACCGCCTACGGCACTCCCGTGCTGGGCGCTTGGTACGCCTCCGGTGACGATGCCAATGACTATGGACGTCAGGGCTGGATCCCCACGCTGGGCGGACGTTTCGGCGCTACCCACCTGGTGAACCCCGCCACCGCCGCGGCCGTGGCTTCCATGCCTGGTCAGCGTAACAACGTTGCCGGCACCTGGGGCATTCAGGCCGGTATCGAGAACGTGTCCTTCCTGCAGGATCTCTCCCATACCTTCCTCGTGACCATGTACAAGGGTACCAACAGCGCCGGCAATACCTTTGCACAGTCCAAGGTCGCCTGGGAATACCTGACCTACGAAGACACCCTGGTTGAATTCGACCTGCTCAATACCTACAAGATCTACAAGAACCTGAGCGCCACCCTCGAACTCGGCTACATCATCGCCGACATCGACGAAGCTGCTCATGGTGACCAGAAGTATGAGAGCGGCGCCTGGCGTACCGGCCTCACTTTCGTGTACTCCTTCTAATCCCATGCGGGCTTAGCCCGCCTGGAATGCCTTTTGGGGACTCCCGCAAGGGAGTCCCCCTTTTAGTTAATACGCTGGAGTAGGCTGGGAAGAAGTTGCCACCTATAGCCAGGTCCACCTGAAGAGAGAGTTTACGGAACAGGCTTCCATCGGCTTTGCCGTTTTGCCTATTATGTCCACCACGTCTTTCCCCATAAGAGAGGGACTGCAAACCTCAAGGGAATCTTTGCTAAAAACGCCCTGCCGGAAAGCGTGGCTTTCCAGGGCAAAACGCCCCGTCCCTGCCCCATGTTTTCTGGGCGCTGGCCTTGTTCGGCAAACGTGGAACGCGGGCGTACAGCGTGCTTTGCGTCTCAGATGGCTTTCGACCGGCTCCGCTTGACAAGAACGGGCGGCGAACTCTAGGTTTTGAAAAAGGCGGAGGCGCTGCTTTCGGGCTTTCGCAGAGTTTTCGGTCCGCATGGGCGGCTGCTCTTGGCCGGAACGGAGGAGAACAACCATGACACAGAAATTTTCAGAGCCGCGTACCATCGGCATCGTGGGCGGGCTTGGCCCCTTTGCCGGTGTGGATCTCGTGCGCAAGATCATCAGGTGGACGAAGGCCAGCAGGGATCAGGAACATTTGCCGCTGATGCTCTACTCCTTCCCCGGCTGGATACCCGACCGCTCCGGTTTTCTCTTGGACCGCAGCCTGCCGAACCCGGGCGAGGCCATCGGCGAGATCATGGCGAGGCTTGCCCAAAGCGGCGCCGAGGTCATCGGTATGCCCTGCAACACGGCGCACAGCCCCCTTATTCTCGGGCCGGCGTTGGAACGCCTGCGGGCTTCCGGGCCGGAGGTGGAGTTTGTTTCCATCATCGAAAGCGCGGTGGCCCATGTGAACAAACTCTGCCCGCAGGGCGGACGTATCGGCCTCATGGGAACGCTGGGAACCATGCGCACACGCCTTTATCAGGACGCACTGGAAAAGGCCGGACACCAGCCCGTCACGCTTGACGATGCGGGCTGCGCCCTGATCCAGCAGGCCATCAGCGATCAGAACTTCGGCGTCAAGGCCTGCTCCGACCCCGTGACGCCCAAGGCCCGGCAGCTCCTTCTGGACGCCGCCCGCCGCCTTATCGAGGAAAAGCAGGTGTCGGCAGTGCTTCTGGGCTGTACGGAGATTCCCGTGGCCATCACCGAAGCCGTGTTGTGGGATACTCCCGTGGTGGACGTGACCACGGTTCTGGCGCAGGAACTCATCCGCGCAAGCTGCCCGGAACGCCTCCGCGAACGCCTTGAGGCGTAGGGTAAAGAGGATAAGAGGGGGCAAAGCCCTCCGTTGACAGTCTTCCTTGACACAAGGAGTCTTGGGGAGCAAACTTAGGAAAAATTTCTCGAACTCCTCAGGCTAGTGTCATGCTCTTACGACGTGTTTTTCCTGCCGCCCTCGCCGGTCTGGCGCTGCTCTGTTCGGCACAGACTTCCTGCGCCCTGCCTGAAAGCAGCGTTGCCCAGTCTCCCGTGCCGGAGCTGCCCGCGCCCAGGCTCGCGCCTGCGAAAGGCCCCGCGGTCAACCTCTGTCCCACGGTCATGTCTCTGGGGGAAAACGTGTCCGGCATCGCCCGGGAACAGCTCGGTGTGCGCTACCGCAGGGGCGGCTCGTCTCCGCGTTCGGGGTTCGACTGCTCCGGCTTCGTGTACTGGGTCTTTGCCAGGCACGGCGTTCGGGTTCCCCGGGATTCGGTACGGCAGTCCTCCGCCGGGCATAAGGTGGAGAAAAAGGATCTGCTTCCCGGAGACATTCTCGTCTTCCGTATTCCCCGCACTCCCAACGGACGGCACACCGCCATCTATATCGGCAAGGGGCGTTTCATCCACAGCCCTACCTCTGGTTCCCGTGTGCGTGTTGAATCCCTCAGTGACAGCTACTGGCGGAAGCACTACTACACCGCCCGCCGTGTACTCAAGGCCCCGCCGTGCGAACTCGACATCTACTCCGACCCGAACTATGTAAACTCTCAGCTCCTCACCGGAGACATCTCCGCCTCTCCCGAAGGCCCTACCTCCCGCTGAATGCCGTCCTTTCCCCCTGCCGCCGCTCCAGCACCGCCGTATTTTATCCACAGCAGCGTCTCCCTTCCTACCGGATAGAAAACGAGCAGGCTCCGTTTCCAAAAGCGGCCCTTCAAGGACTAGATTGAGAAGGAAAACGCGCCTGCATTTAATGAAAAAAGCACAGCGCTGCCCCGTCCTTTCTCATGTCAAAGAAAAGGCTTTTACAGGCCCATGGCTACAGCCTTGCGCAGCACTTCTTCCATTCTTACCTGCCAGCCTTTGCCTCCGCTGCGGAAGTGTTCCACCAGGTCGGCGTCAAATCTGGCGGTGAACTGTATCTTTGGGCGCACCGACTTGGGGCGGCCGCGGCGCGGTGAAAGCAGTGCGTCCACCGTTTCCGGCGGAAACAGCTCAGCGAGGGCTTCACGTCCCACCTTGCCGCGGAAGGGCACAGTGCTGCCGGACGGCGGCACAGTATCGGGATCGGACAGGGCCGCTGCCGTGATTTCCTCATCGGTCATGTCCCGGCCGGCTCCGGGAAGGCGCGGAAGTTCCGCTAGTTCCTCGGGGGAATAAGCGGCCACGTCTCTGCCGTTCTCTTTAGAGCGTCTCATACCTTTCCTCCTCGCGGCTGTTTGCTTTTCGGCAGCTGATAACACGCATGTTCCGGCCCCGCGGCGTGAACACGAGACACATAAGACGGGCGTCATCGCGCGGGACAAGGGCTGCATAGCGAGGTTCGCCGTAGTCACGGCGCGTATCCGGCTCGATATGGGCACGGCTCCAGTCAAGCCTGTCCACGTCGGCAAAGTCTTCGCCGTGCTTTTCCAGATTGATTCTGCGCTTGTTTTCGTCCCACTCGTACTGCATGAATTTTTATAACAACAAAAATAAGAAACGCCAATATTTGTCGTTACAAAAAGGAGTGGCGGGGAGTGCTGGCAAAGGCGGCGTCTTTGGCCGATGCTGCCTGCGGACATGGTTATGCCGCCGGAGTGGTGGTAGCCCGTGATGCGGCGGAGGCGCACGAAGCGCACACTTCGCCGATGGTCTTAGTGTTGTTCATGGCGGGTTCTTCCTTTTTTTCTCATCCGCTGGCGTGTTTTCAAGCGCTTCCCGTGCGGACAGAGGTTCCACGCCAATGAAACGAGCCGCCTCCGTTTCCGGAAGCGGCCCGTCAAAGACTGGACTGAGAAGGAAAACAGCGCCTACATTTCAGGAGGCAGTTCGTTGAGCTGGGCCTGAGTGAAGACCGGCCCGTCCAGGCAGACGTACTTGCCGCCCAGGTTGCAGCGCCCGCAGATGCCGATGCCGCACTTCATGCGCCGTTCCAGGGTGGTCACGATGTTCTCGTCCTTGAAGCCGAGTTCACGGAAGGCCGCCAGCGTGAACTTGATCATGATGGGCGGCCCGCAGAGCACGGCGATGGAGTTGTCCGGGCTGGGAGCCAGCTCCTTGAGTACCGTGGGGATCATGCCGACCCTGTGGGGCCAGTTCGGAGCCTCGCGGTCAATGGTCAGCGTGGTGTGCAGGACATCGCTTTCCAGCCAGGCCGGAAGATCGGCTTTGTATGCCATATCTTCAGGGGACTTAGCGCCGTACAGCAGACTGAGCTTGCCGTAGTCGGAGGCATGTTCCATGACGTGCAGCATGATGGTGCGGATGGGAGCCATGCCGATGCCGCCGCCCACGAAAACGATGTTTTTGCCTTTCCACTGCTCACAGGGGAAGGAATTGCCCAAGGGAGCGCGGACGCCCACCTGGTCTCCCGGGTGGAGCTTGTGTATGGCCGAAGTCACTTCGCCGGCTCTCATGACGGAGAACTGGATGTACTCGCGGCAGGAAGGCGGCGTATTGATGACGAACGTGGACTCGCCCACGCCGAACACGGAAAGCTGCCCCACCTGACCGGGCCGGTAGGTAAAGCGCTCCCACGCTTCCTCGTTGTCAAAGCGCACACGGAAGGACTTGATGGTCGGGGATTCCGTGATCACTTCCAGAACGGTAGCGACTTCAGGCAGGTAAGGATTCTTGCTGCAGCCGCAGGTATGTTCGCTCATAGTCTCTCCTTACCTCTTTTTGGACTTGCTCTTGGCCGGAGTTTTTGGGGCAGCGGGCGCATCAGCGGGAGCCTTCGGTGTCTCCGCAGTTTTTTCCGCAGGAGCCGCCGGCGCTTCGGCGGGCTTTTTTCCCTCCATGCCTTCCATCGCCGCCGTCACCATATGCCGGATATCCAGGGAGACCGGACAGCTGATCACGCAGCGGCCGCAGCCCACGCAGGAGAAGAAGCCGTCGTAGCGTTCGGGATAGAAGCTGAACTTGTGGCTGACGCGGTTGCGCATACGCTGGCTTTTGTCCGGGCGGGGATTGTGTCCGCTGGTTTCCAGCGTGAACAGCGGCGTCATGCAGGAATCCCAGCTCCGCAGACGGCGTCCATTCAGCTGCGAGCCTTCATCGGTGATGGTGAAGCACTGGCAGGTGGGGCAGAGATAGGTGCAGGCCCCGCAGGACAGGCACTTCACGGTCTCACGCGTCCAGAAGGCCGTGTCCGTGAAACGGGCGGCAATTTTGGCGGCTGCCTCACTGAGATTGGGCGCCGGGGCCAGCGCTTCTGCGGTTGCCTTATGTGCCGCAGCCACAGCCTCGGCCTTGTCCGAGCCGTCGGCAAAGGCCGCGCCTTCCACAAGAGCCTTGCCTTTTTCCGTCAGAATATCCAGGACAAAGCCGCCTTCCACGGCCGTAAACAGGATGTCCGAGCCTTCGCCGTCAGCGGGATGGCTCCCCACCCAGTGGCAGAAGCAGGTGGCGAACACGGACGGACAGGCCTGCGTCACGATGGTTGTGGCCTCGCGGCGTGCGCCGTAATAGGGATCCTTGAACGGGCCGTGCAGATACGGACGGTCGAGAACTACAAAGCCGCGGGCGTCGCAGGGACGGCAGCCGAAGAGGACGGTAGGTTCTGCCTTGCAGGGATTCTCCACTGTGGTCGTGACCTTGGAGGGATCCTGTTCGTCTTTCACGGATTTGAAGGCGACCAGTGTCTCGCACTGGGGCAGAACGGCCTGCTTGGGCGACGAGGTGGAACGGCGGAGAAGCGCGTTCACTCCGGCGGCAGAGAGCTGTTCGGCCGTTCTGGGGCGATAGACCACGGAAGGGCCTTCCTGGCAGGGAACCAGCACGCGCTGGCCGGAAGCCAGACCTGCGAGCCAGGCGGTCAACTCGGCGGGTGTTGCGAAAAGGAGACTGCTCATGCCAGATCACGCTCCTTGATAGTCGTTTCTTCCACCTGATAGGTGAGCAGCGGCGGCGTGGCGTTCACATCGAGACCGGCGCCGTAGCTGAAGATCTTCTGAATGGTGCGTCCGAACTGCTGCTTGAGCGCAAATACGGGGATGTCCATGGGGCAGGCTCGTTCGCATTCCGTGCAGCCCGTGCAGCGCCCGGCCAGATGCTGGGCGTGGATGAGCTGGAAGAACAGCTTCTGCTGTACGGTGTCTTCCTGCGTGACCCATTCGGGATCGCGGGAATCGGACACGCAGTGGTCACGGCAGACACACATGGGGCAGGCACCCCGGCAGGCATGGCAGGCGATGCAGCGTTCCATCTGGCCTTTCCAGAAACCCATGCGCTCTTCAAGAGACAGGGAATCGAGGAAACGCAGTCCGGGCAGGCGGCCATCCTGGGGGGCTTCAGGCTCAGTGGTGGGAGTGCCCGCAAACGCATCGGAGATCACGGCGTTGGGTTTGGTACAGAGGCGGCACTTGTCCTGGGCGACTTCGGCCATCGTCATTTCAATGGTCTGGCCTCCGGCCGTGACCGTGATCTTGTTGCCGCGGCAGGCACAGCTCTCAATGGCCGCGCCTTCGGGGAGCTTCGCCAGAATGCGGGACAGGTTCACGGTGCCGTTGCAGCCCATGCCGAAAATCTGCACTTCGTCGCGGGAGATCAGCCCTTCGGAGAGCAGTTCCACCACGCCCTTGCTGTCGCAACCCTTGACCACCACGCCAATCTTGCGGCCCTTGTACTGAGGCAGGAACACGGCGAGGTTCTGGACGTTGAAGGGGCCCCAGATCAGGGAATCCACTTCTTCGGGGGTAGTCATGAACACAGGCTCGGCATGGATGGCGTCAAAGCCCTTCTTCCAGCCCAGCACTCCTTCCAGCCCCTGAGCGAGGGCGTCCTTGATGGCCTGTTTCAGTTCGGGCAGCGCGGGGTGTTCGCCGCAGCCCAGAGGCCGCAGGGACTCCAGCAGCTCCACAGGCATGTCGTAGCGCGCGGGCACGTCTTCCCACCTGGGAGCCGGGCCAAGGGCGTGGATGCGGGCCGTGAAGTTGGTCACGACATCCTTCCAGCGCTGGCCTTCGGATGCCGACACCCAAGTATATTCGAAGCGTTCGGGGTCGATGCCGATGACGGGCAGGAACTGCTTGAGCAGTTCGAGGCGGCGGCGGGCGTAGAAGTTGCCGGAGGAATAGTGGCAGTCACGCGGATGGCAGCCGGAAACCAGCACACCATCGGCCCCGTTCATCAGTGCTTTGAGCACGAAGAGCGGGTTCACGCGGCCGGAACAGGGGACGCGGATGATGCGCAGGTCGGTAGGCTGTACGGCGCGGGCGGTACCGGCCGTGTCGGCGCCGCCGTAAGAGCACCAGTTACAAAGGAAACCGACGATACGGAGCTCTTTGCCGGCTAACACTGACATAGGGCATTCACCTCCGCGAGGATCTGATTGTCCGTGAAGTGGGCTACCTGAATGGCACCCTGCGGGCAGGTGGCCGTGCAGAGGCCGCAGCCCTGGCACACGGTCTCGATGACGTGGGCCTTCTTCGCTCCGCGCACGTCCACTTCTTCAATGGCCTGATAGGGGCAGACCTTGATGCACTTGCCGCAGCCCACACAGCGCTTGATATCCACCAGAGAGATCTGGGGATCGTTTTCGAGCTTAGGCTTGGAGAACAGCGCCATGACCTTGGCGGCGGCTGCGCTGCCCTGCGCCACGGAAGCGGGAATGTCCTTGGCTCCCTGGCACACGCCGGCGAGGTAGACACCGGCCGTGTTGGTCTCCACGGGGCGCAGCTTCACATGGCTTTCCATGAAGAAACCGAAGTGGTCATAGGAAATGCGCAGGATCTCGGCGAGGTGGCCCGCGCCGTGGGAGCCTTCCACGCCGACGGCCAGAACGACCATGTCGGCGTCTACTTCCACCTGTTTTCCGAGCAGCGTATCAGCCCCGCGCACGATATAGCCGACCTTGCCGTCGGGACGAACCGTGGGCTGGATGGCGGAAACGCGGCCGCGGACGTACTGGACGCCGTACTCTTCCTGAGCGCGGCGGGTGAACTCATCGTACATCTTGCCCGGAGCGCGGATATCCATATAGAAGACGTAGGCTTCGGCATCGGGCAGATGATCCTTGGTCATGATGGCCTGTTTCGCCGTGTACATGCAGCAGAAGCCGGAACAGTACGGGCGGCCGATGGAGCAGTCACGCGAGCCAACGCACTGGATGAATACGATGTTCCTGGGTTCCATGCCGTCGGAGGGGCGATGGATATGCCCGGCCGTGGGGCCGGAAGCGGACATCATGCGCTCGTACTGAAGGCTGGTGATGACATCGGGATAGGTTCCGCCGCCGTATTCCTTGAGCACGGTCCAGTCCATGAGGTCATAGCCGGTGGCCGCGATGACGGCACCCACCTTTTCCTCAACGATCTCGTCCGCCATGTCGTATACAATGGCCCCCGTGGGGCAGACCTTGGCGCAGACGCCGCACTTGCCTTCCTTAATCTTGCGGCAGTAGTCCGGATTGATGGTGGCCTTCTTGGGAATGGCCTGCGGGAAGGGAATGTTGATGGCCCGGCAGGTGCTGATGTTCTCGTTGAAGGCATCGGGCACGTTCTTCGTGGGGCACTTCTCGGTGCAGGTTCCGCAGCCCGTGCACTTGTCCCAGTCAACGTAGGTGGCGCGCCTGCGGATCTTCACGGTGAAGTTGCCCACGAAGCCGGAAATACTCTCCACTTCGGAATGGGCGTAAAGCGTGATGTTGGGGTTCTGGGCCACGTCCACCATCTTGGGAGCCAGCACGCAGCTTGAACAGTCGATGGTGGGGAAGGTTTTGTCCAGTTTGGCCATCTTGCCGCCGATGGTGCTCTCACGTTCGACCATAACCACGCCGATGCCGGCGTCCGCAGCGTCCAGCGCCGCCTGAATACCGGCCACGCCGCCGCCGATGACCAGCACGCGCTTGGTCACGTCGAACTGTTTGGCGTAGAGCGGCGCATCGCGGCGCAGCTTCTCCACGGCCAGACGCACCAGCTCGGCCGCCTTGTTGGTGTTGGCTTCACGGTCGCGGCCGATCCAGGAGACGTGCTCGCGGATATTGGCCATTTCAAACATGTAGCGGTTCAGTCCGGCGCGTTCCACCGTGCGGCGGAAGGTAGGCTCGTGCATACGCGGAGAGCAGGAAGCCACCACCACGCCGTCCAGTCCATGCTTCTTGATGGCCTGAACGATGTTTTCCTGTCCGGGTTCCGAACAGGTGTACATGGTATCTTCGGCGAACACGACATCGGGGTAGGTCAGCGCGATCCTGGCGACGGCTGCGGTGTCCACCGTGGCTTCGATATTGCTGCCGCAGTGACAGACGAATACACCGATTTTCATGATGCGGCTCCTGCGGTCTTCAGGGCTTCCGCCATGCGGGCTTCACGCCGCGCGGCGATCTTGTCCAGAAGGGGATAGGGATTGACTGCCAGCTTGTCCAGACGCATGGCCTCCCTGGAGAGGCCAAAGGCGTAGGCGATCATCTGGGTGTAATAGAACACGGGCAGGCCGAAGAAGGCTTTTCCGGAGATGCGGGCCGCCTGACGCTGGCGCAGATCCAGATTCATGTGGCAGAGGGGGCAGGCCGTGATCACGGCCTCGGCTCCCACGGCACGCGCGGTATCGAGGATGCGGCCGCTGAGCGAACCCGGGATATTCACGTCCGGGATACCCATGGCCGCACCGCAGCACTCCGTCTTCAGTGCAAAGGGCAGGACTTCGGCGCCCAGAGCCTTCATGACGTTGTCAAGAGAAACGGGGTTCTCCGGATCGTCGAACTGCGCTACCTTTGCGGGACGGCTGAGCAGGCAGCCGTAGTAGGTGACCACCTTGAGGCCTTCCAGCGGGTAGGTGACACGCCGGGCGATGGCGTCCACGCCCACGTTCTCCACGATGGCCTGAAGTACGGAGTACGTCTCCATAAGATCGGCCCCGCCGTCTGCATTGGCCGGAGTGGGAGCGTCAAGAAGTTCATCGGTCTTGGCCTTGAACTCGGCGTTCTGCATACGCCAGCGGGCCATCTTGAGATTGGAGGAGCAGCTCGGGCAGGGGGAAATCACGCAGTCCGCGCCCGTTTTGGCGGCCTGAAGCAGGTTGCGCGCGGACAGGGCGGCGGAAAGTTCGTGGCTTACGGAATGGGCAGGCGTGGAACCGCAGCAGTTCCAGTCCTCAATCTCCACGAGATCCATGTTCAGCGCATTGCACACGGCGCGGGTGGAGGCTTCGTACTCCACGGAAGTGCCGTGCCCTGAGCAGCCGGGATAGTAGGCGTATTTCATGGCTCAGCTCCTCTTTTCCGCGTAGCGCTTGAAAATGCGGGCGACTTCTTCACGGCCGTGGATCACGGAAGGCACGAAGGGCATCTTGTTTTTTCTGAGCGCCATCGGAGCAATTTCCAGATTGCCCCAGCCGCGCAGCGTGCGGGCCATGTAGTCGGCCATGACGCCGAGTTCGTACGAGCGGCCTGTATATTTCACGGTATCGAGGAAGGCCTTCCAGAAGGACTCGATGGGACGATCCTGCACCCAGCCCTCACGCCGGGCCATCATGCGCAGTGTCTCCATGACGGCAGCCACGTCGATGTCGTTCGGGCAGCGGGCACTGCACGTCGAGCACGACAGGCACAGCCACAGCGAGCGGTTCTTCAGAGCCTCTTCCTTGAGGCCGAGCTGCACGGCGCGCATGATCTGACTGACCTGCCGGTCATAGACCTGAGCGCCGGGACAGCCTGCCGTACAGTTGCCGCACTGGTAGCACAGCGACAGGTTCTGGCCGCTTTCTTTCTCGACCTGGCGCTTGAACGCCGGATCGCGGGCTTTATCAAGCCTGATAGTATTCATAAAAGACTCCCCTTGAAGAATCCGCGGCAAAAGAACGACACGAACCTGACAAAAGCGCAGCGCCGCGGGATTTTTCAGTATCGCATACAAGGGACGGCATATATCCCTTTAGTTTAAAGTTCAGTACATCATACTTCCGGCGGCAAGTCCAGCGTTTCCGGCGGTACGCGCCCGAAAAGAAGGAGTTTCGGCCGATCGGCGGGAAAGGCGTCGTGAAGCCGCGGAGACACCCTTTCCATGCGGTTGAAAACCGAGGATGTTTTTGGAGTTGATACCGCTGGCAAAATCTATGGAATGAAGGAAATGGTTGACGGGGATGAGACACTTTTGTTGTTCATCTTACTTCCTTTATGGTTTGAGACCTCGGCCTTTAGGCCGATATAGCCCCACCCCGCCCTGAAGGGCTTTGCTACATTATTGCTCAGAAAGATAGGCGTATGCTTTCTTATTTCCAGACGTCCCGGGCGTGGGATTGGGCATGAGCACGGACAAGCAGCCAAAGTCCGGCGGCCAGAAGCGGCAGGCACAGAAGCTGCCCCATCGTCAGCCAGCCGCCAAGAAGGTAGCCGAGCTGAGCGTCAGGCACACGGAAGAATTCCACAAAAATACGGCTCACGGCGTAGAGCACGCCAAAAAGACCGGCCACCGCGCCCCGGGGCCGGGGCTTCGACGAATATATCCAAAGGATGAGGAAGGTGCACACGCCTTCGAGTCCGGCTTCATAGAGCTGGGAAGGATGGCGGGGGAGCGGGCCGCCGCCGGGGAAGACCATGCCCAGGGAAAGTTCCGTGACCTTGCCCCAGAGTTCGCCGTTGATAAAATTGCCGATGCGTCCGAAAAACAGTCCGGTGGGGACGAGCGGCGCCACGAAGTCCAGAATGTCCACCAGTCCGCGGCCATGACGGCGTCCCCAGATCAGGCTGGCAGTGACCACGCCCAACAGTCCGCCATGGAAGGACATGCCGCCGTTCCAGACACGCAGGATTTCCAGGGGGTCACGCAGGTAGACCGAAAAGTCGTAGAACAGCACATAACCAAGCCGCGCCCCCAGAATGACGCCGAGCATCACCCAGACAACGAAATCGTCCACCTGCTCCTTCGTCCAGGAACTCCACGGGCGGGACGCACGCTGGCGGCCGAGCAGCCAGCCTGCGAGAAAGGCAAAGACGTACATCAACCCGTACCAGTGAAGCTGGACGGGACCAATGGACAGGGCAACGGGGTCTATGGACGGGTACTGCATGTTCTTTCCTCTGACCGCGCCTTCTAGCATAAAAGCCCTTTTCCCGCCAGAGGGGCGAACTCTCCCCACAAGGCGGAAAAACAGCTTTACGCGGCAGAACCTCTGGGGTACATCCACGGATATCCCCTCTCGTTTGGAGCCACGGCATGATCGCGAAAAAAAAGACCTTTCCGGCTCTGTCCGCGGGAATCTGCCTCGCGGGACTGCTCTTCTGCCTCTGGGTGCTGTTTTCCGGCGGCGAGGCACTCTGCCTCACGAATGGCTGTACGCTGTTCCAGGATCTCCAGATAGCCGGAGTGTCCCTTTGGCATCTTGGCGCCGTGCTGTTCGCTCTACTGCTCCTGTGCTGCCTCGCCCGTCTTATGCCCGCAGCCCGGCTCCTGGCTCTGGCGGCCGTACTCGCCGACACGGTTCTGCTTGGCATTATGCTCTTCACCGCCCCCTGCGTGAACTGCCTCCTTGTGGGGCTGCTCATCGCCCTTGCCTGCCTGAGCCTGCACCGCAGCACCCCCCGCCGCCCCGCACTGCTCTGGCTCTGGCTGCTCCTTTTCCTGTTCAGTCTCGGCAGCGTTGTCCACGACCTTGCCGAACCGTGGTCACCGCAGGCAGAAGGTCCTGCGTCCGTCCACATCTACTTTTCTCCGAGCTGTCAGGCCTGCCGTACACTGACCGCGCAGGCGGAACGCCTGAACCAGGCGCGCTGGTATCCCGTGCCGGAAAACCGCCGCGACATCTGGGTAATCCGCACCATGCTGGAAAAGATGAACGGCGGTATGCCTCTGGCGCAGGCCGCAGCCGAAGCCCTTGCAGCCGTACCCGAAGGCCCGGCTTTTGACGAAGCTCGGGAATACCGCCTCGGACTGCTGCGCCCGGAACTTCTGCTGCTCCAGTTCCGGCTATGGAAAAATCAGGCCCATGTGCTCGCCTCTGGTTCAAAACGCCTGCCGTTCCTGGAATTTGCAGGTCTGCCTGTGGCGCTTCTTCCGCGGGAGGAACATGTGTCCCAGGCCCTTCCCAAAGAGCATGAGCGCTCCGCACTGCCCTCTGGTCTCGATCTGGATGTGGCCGGTTTCTGCGGCGGCGAAGAGTCCTGTGCCGATCCTGCTCCCGCCAGGCCGCAGGGCGGACTCCACGAACTTCTGGACGAGAGCGGGCTTTACCGCCCCTAGAGGATGCGCCTTTTGCGGGAATGCGTCCTGCTACGGCCGAAAAAGGCCGCTTTTCTCGAGCGGCGTACTTGAAGCTTGCAGAAAATTAAGCTAGTGTTTACAAACATACAGCCCGATCCTGCGGGCATATGTTTCCCATCGCTTCGCTCCGCAGGCTTTTTTTCGTTTGAACCGGCCTCCGTACGGCCCAAAACGCAGGCGTACATGAACATTACGGAACTGTGCAGCAGCCGGAAGCAGGCCCTCGTTGAACGCTGGGTCAACAGCTTCTTCGCCAGCTATCCTCTGGACAGCAAGGGCTTTCTGCGTACCCGGCGCGACCGCTTCGCGAATCCCGTCGGCGAGACCACCCGCATGGCTGCGGAGGTGCTCTTTGACGCCGCGGCCGGAGCGGACGCTGATCCGAACACGGTCAGGCAGGCACTGCACGATCTCCTCTGGATACGCGCCGTGCAGGACATGCCGCCCTCCAAGGCTGTGGGTGCGCTGTACCTGCTCAAGGACGAGCTGCGCAGAGACGTGCTTCCTGCCTGGCTGGATGCGGTCTCCGAACGGAAACAGGCTTTGAGCGAATACCTTGCCGTGGAATCCCGGATTGATACGCTGGGACTCATGGCGCTGGACATGTACTCGGATGCCCGCGAGCGCGTGTTCAGGATCCGCGTGGAAGAAATCAAGCACAGTCAGTCACAGCTCATTCGACTGGCCGGGCTTCGGAGGGAGCAGGCCGTGCCCGCTCCTGAAACTGAAAATCGAGGGGTAGAGGAATGACCATCGCATTTGCGGCCACTCTGCTCATCCTTTGCGTGGGATGGGCGGGGTCAGCACTTGGCCTGCAGTACCTGTTCGGCGTGATCTTACCGCTGGTGGCAGGCGCTGTGTTCATCATCGGTTTCATCTGGAAGATCGTCCGCTGGGCCAAGTCGCCCGTGCCGTTCGCCATCCCCACGGTGGCAGGACAGCAGCGTTCCCTGGACTGGATCAAACCCAGCCGCCTGGAATGCCCCTGGACCACCCCGGCCGTCGCCGGGCGCATGGTTCTGGAAGCGTTCACCTTCCGTTCCCTGTTCCGCAATACCAGAGCGGAGCGCACCACCATCGGCGGCACGCCGCGTGTCACCTATTTTTCCAATAAATGGCTGTGGGTTTTCGCACTGCTGTTCCATTACAGTATGCTGGTGATCATCATCCGTCACGCCCGCTTCTTCCTCGACCCCGTACCGGCCTGCATCGCCGTCGTGGAATTTCTGGACGGCGTGTTCCAGGTGGGTGCTCCCCGCTTCTACATGACCGATGCCTTCATCCTCGGTGCGCTGGCCTTCCTGTTCCTGCGCCGCGCCCTTTCCGAGCGCCTGCGCTATATCTCCCTGCCTGCCGACTACTTTGCCCTGTTCCTGCTCATCGCCATTGCCGGTTCCGGCATCTGTATGCGCTACATCAGCAAGGTGGATGTCAATCAGGTCAAGGAAGTGCTCATGGGTCTTGCCACCCTTCAGCCCGTGGATCCCACCGGCATCGGTTCCATCTTCTTCGTCCATGTGACGCTGGTCAGCGCGCTGCTCATCTACTTCCCCTTCTCCAAGCTGATGCACATGGGCGGCGTCTTCATGAGTCCCACACGCAACATGAAGTGCAACACCCGTGAAGAACGGCATGTGAACCCCTGGAATCCGCCCAAGCACTATCACACCTATGCCGAATACGAAGACGATTTCCGCGACGCCATGGTGGAAGCCGGCATCCCTGTAGACAAGCAGCCCGAAACCACGGCGGAAGCCTAAGGAGTTACTGGTCATGGCAAAAATGCCCACACCCGAAGAATTGCTGGCGGCCACGCCCGCTGCCTTCCCCAAGGATGGCTGGATGGACACCAAGCCGGATTACCATCCCGGCAGCTTCTGCTACCCCGCCAAGACGGATATTTTGAAGGGCCTCGGTTTCGAGCGCGCCCACGACTGGGCCCCCGACAATGAAGACTGGGAACTGCCCAGCAACTGGGAACAGATCCTGTACAATTCTCTTCAGGACGCTCTGAACAAACACCGCTCCCTCAAGGTGTTCATGGATTGCTGTGTACGCTGCGGCGCCTGCGCCGACAAGTGCCACTTCTTCATCGGCACCAACGATCCCAAGAACATGCCCGTGCTGCGCGCCGAGCTGCTCCGTTCCGTCTACCGCAAGGACTTCACCACGGCGGGACGGCTCCTCGGCAAGCTCGCAGGGGCACGCACGCTGGACAAGAACGTCATCAAGGAATGGTTCATCTACTTCTACCAGTGCACGGAGTGCCGCCGCTGCTCGCTGTTCTGTCCCTACGGCATCGACACCGCTGAAATCACCGTCATCGTGCGTCAGATGCTGCTTGACCTCGGCATCGGCATCCACTGGATCATGAACTCCGTATCCGACTGTAACCGCACGGGTAACCACCTGGGTATCCAGCCCCACTCCATGCGCGAAATCGTGGAGTTCCTGTGTGACGACGTCGAGACCATCACCGGCATCCGCGTTGATCCGCCGTGGAATGAGAAGGGGCATGAAGTCATCTTCATCACGCCCTCCGGCGACTATTTCGCCGACCCCGGCATCTACACCTTCATGGGCTATCTCATGCTCTTCCATGAGATTGGACTGGACTACACCCTGTCCACCTACGCTTCCGAAGGCGGCAACTTCGGCTCATTCGTCTCCTTCGACCTTGCCAAGCGCCTCAACGCCAAGATGTATGCCGAGGCCGAACGCCTGGGCTGCAAGTGGATCCTCGGCGGTGAATGCGGCCACATGTGGCGCGTGGTGAACCAGTACATGGCCACTTACAACGGGCCGACGCCTCCCAAGATGGAACAGCCTGTGTCGCCCATCACCGGCACGGTGTTCAAGAACGCCGCTGCCACCAAGATGGTACACATCGCCGAGTTCACCGCCGACCTCATCAAGCACAACAAGCTGAACCTGCGGCCACAGCGCAACGACCACATCATCACGACCTGGCACGACTCCTGCAACCCTGCCCGCGCCATGGGCATCTTTGAAGAACCGCGCTATGTGCTGAAGAATGTGTGCAACCATTTCGTGGAAATGCCCGAACACACCATCCGTGAAGAAACCTTCTGCTGCGGTTCCGGCTCCGGTCTGAACGCGGAGGAAATCATGGATCAGCGTCTGTGCGGCGGATTCCCCCGTGCCAACGCCCTGCGCTATGTACACGACACGAAGGATGTCAACTGGATGGCCTGCATGTGCGCCCTCGACCGCGCAGCCCTGCCTCCGCTGGTGGACTACTGGGTTCCCGGCGTCACGGTCAGCGGACTGCACGAACTTGTGGCCAACGCTCTGGTGATGAAGGGCGAGATTCCCCGCACCATGGATCTGCGTCAGGAAGATCTGCCCTTCCCCGATGAAGACCCTGCCGCCTCGGAGGAAGCATAAATGTTTAATGCGAAATATGTCATCCCCGGCATCATCGTCTTTGCCGGGCTGTTCACCGCGCCTTTCTGGATCAATATGCTTTCCCCGAAGCACGAAAAGGTCGTCGTGGAGCTGCCTGCTCACCCCGTTACCTTCTTCGGCGAAGAGCGCTCCCAGTGTATCGAGCCTCGCGAATGGATGGCCGCCAACCACATGGAACTGCTCATTGAGTGGCGCGACTCCGCCCTGCGTGAGAACAAGCGCATCTACACCGCCACGGACGGGAAAAAATGGGAGACCAGCCTTCAGAACACCTGTATGGCCTGCCACAGCAACAAGACCGAGTTCTGCGACAAGTGCCACGATGCCAACAGCGTGAATCCGTACTGCTGGGATTGCCACGTCATACCCCAGGGGAACAACAATGAATTCTAGTAGACGCTATTTTCTCAAGGTCGCCAGCCTTTCCACCTTCGCCCTCGCTGCAGGCGCGGCCGGGACGAAAGCCGCCGGCGCCGAGTATGAGGCCTATCCCGAAGGTCTGAAGGCCAAACGCTGGGCCATGGTCATCGACACCCGCCGCTTCCAGAATCCCGAATCCATGCGGCCCATCATCGAAGCCTGTCACAAGGCGCACAACGTGCCCACCATTCCCGGACCCAAGGAAGTGAAATGGATCTGGGACGACACCTTCGAACACGCCTTCGCCGATGACCCCTCGCCGCTTCTGCCCCGCGGCATCGAGGAACGCCGCTTCTTCCTGATGTGCAACCACTGCACCAACCCCTCCTGTGTGCGTGTGTGTCCCGCCGGGGCTACCTACACCACCCAGGGCGGCCTCGTGGCCATCGACTATCACCGCTGCGTGGGCTGCCGCTTCTGCATGGCCGCCTGCCCCTACGGTTCCCGCAGCTTCAACTTCCAGGATCCCCGCCCCTTCATCAAGGAGCTGAACGCGGCCTACCCCACCCGTATGCGCGGCGTGGTGGAGAAATGCACCTTCTGCGCCGAACGCCTGGAAAAAGGACTCATGCCTGCCTGCGTTGAGGCCTCAAACGGCGCCATCCTGTTCGGCGACCTCAATGATCCGGACTCCGTGGTTCGTCAGGCTCTGGCCAGGAACTTCAGCATCCGCCGCAAGCCCAGTCTGGGCACTGATCCCGGCGTGTACTACATTATCTAGGAGGAGGCCATGCTCGAAAAAGTTCTCAAGGGGTCGCCCAAGTATTATCTGTGGCTCCTCTTCCTGCTGGCAGTCATCGGCTACGCCTTTATTGTCTATGTGTTCCAGCTCATTTACGGACTTCAGCTCACCGGTCTGACCCGCAACACCTCCTGGGGCTTCTACATCGCCCAGTTCACCTATCTGGTGGGTGTTGCCGCAGCAGCCGTGATGCTTGTTCTGCCCGCAACGTTCCATCACTACCATCCCTATCACCGCGTCATTGTCTTCGCCGAATTTCTGGCCATCGGCGCGGTGATCATGTGTATGCTCTTCATCGTGGTGGATATGGGGCAGCCGCAGCGCGTGCTCAACGTCATTCTGCACCCCACGCCGAACTCCGTGATGTTCTGGGACTGCACCGTGCTCTGCGGCTATCTGCTGCTGAACGCCGTCATCGGCTGGACGTCGCTGGAACATGAAAGCCGCCATGTGCCTGTGCCGGGCTGGGTCAAGGTCCTGGTGGTCATCTCCATCTTCTGGGCCTTCTCCATCCACACCGTGACCGCCTTCCTGTACGCCGGTCTGCCCGGCCGCCACTACTGGCTGTCTGCCATCATGGCCGCCCGCTTCCTGGCTTCCGCCTTCTGCGCGGGACCCTCACTGCTGCTCCTGGGGCTGCTGCTCCTGAAGCGGCTTACCGGCTTCGACCCCGGCAAGGCCGTGGTCAAGTCCCTGTCCATCACCATCGCGTACGCCATGGGCCTGAACATGTTCTTCTACGTTCTGGAACTGTTCACCGCGTTCTACAGCGGCATCCCCGGCCACGCCCATCCCATCGTGTTCATCTTCCAGGGACACGAAGGCCTGAGTGTCTGGGTGAACGGCTGGATGTGGACGGCGGTGGCACTTGCCTTCATCAGCATTTTCCTGCTGGCAATTCCCAAGTTCCGCAACAACCTGAAGATTCTGCCCTGGGCTCTGGTCATGCTGATCATCGCCTCCTGGATCGACAAGGGGCTTGGACTGCTCATCGGCGGCTTCGCTCCCACGCCCTATGAGACCTATGAAGTCTACACGCCGACGTTCTGGGAAGTCTCCGTGGGGCTCGGCATCTTCGCCGTCGGCGCACTCGTGATCTCCATACTCTGGAAGATTGCCCTCGAAATGAAACGCGAAGGCGGCGAACCGTTCGCGCTTCCCGAATAGGTTTCCCGTTCTTCCTTTCCCATCAGCAGGCGCCCGGCGGAAACTCTCCGCCGGGCGTTTCCTTCAGGGCGTAGAAGCAGAACCCGAAAGCGCGTCTCAGCCCACAGGCTGAACGCCGCCTTGACGCCGCGGGAGCCACCGCGTATAAAAAGGATAAGGAAAAACCGCGTCCCGCAGAGCCTCTTCAACAAGGACATTCTCATGGCGCTCCACATCATCGACCATCCCCTCGTCCGGCACAAGCTGGGGCTGCTCCGCAAGGAAAGCACGTCCACCAGCGAATTTCGTATGCTCTCCAAAGAGATTGCACGTCTGCTCGCCTACGAAGCCACCAAGAACCTGCCTACGGAAAAGAAGACCGTCATGGGCTGGGCCGGGCCGGTGGAGGTGGATCGCATCTCGGGCAAGAAGATCACCATCGTGCCCATACTGCGCGCCGGACTGGGACTCATGGACGGCGTGCTGGACATGATCCCCGGGGCCAGAATCAGCGTACTCGGCTTGTACCGTAATGAAAAAACGCTGGAGCCGGTGGAATACTACAAAAAACTGGCCAAAGGAATGGAACAGCGCATGGCCATCGTCCTTGACCCCATGCTGGCCACGGGCGGTTCCCTCATCGCCGCGCTGGACATACTCAAGCAGAGCGGCTGCCGGAATATCTGCTCCATCAACCTGGTGGCTGCGCCCGAAGGCGTCAAGGCCGTCATGGACAAACATCCGGACGTGGAGCTTTACGCCGCGGCTCTCGACAATCATCTCAACGAAAACGGCTACATCATCCCCGGCCTCGGCGATGCCGGAGACCGTATTTTCGGCACCAAGTAAGCTGCGGTTTTTCCGGCAGACGGCAGCAGTCTGAAAGAAGCAGGAGGCAGAACACCTCCGGCAGGGGCACGGCATGGCGCGCTATTCATCCCTCATCAGCAACAGGCACATGGTGGCCGTCCGCTTCAGTTCCATGGGCGACGTAGCGCTCACCACAGGGGTGCTTCTCGACTGGCACAAGAAGCATGAAACCATGTTCACAGTGGTGACGCGTGCGGCATTTGCCCCCCTTTTCGACCATCACCCCGCGGTTCAGGAAGTCATCGGGCTGCTGCCGGAAGAGCTGAGCGGGCAGGTGCAGGCTCAGGTCTTTCATGCGCTTGTCCTCAAGTACAAGGATTCTCCGCTGCTGGATCTGCACCGCAATCTCCGCTCGGCCATGCTGGCACGGAGCTGGCGGGACGCCATCATCTGCTATAAAAAAATGTCCGTGGCGCGCCGGCTCTTTCTCTGGAGCCGCGGCCGCCTGTACGGTGAGGCCCTGCGCGCCCTGAACGTGCCCCAGCGCTACGCCATCGGCCTGTACAACGAAAAGGAAGTTCCGCCCGCCGAAGAACTTCGCCCCCGCATCTTCCTTTCCTCCGAGGAACGAGAACGGGCGGCTTCCGCACTGGCTTCTCTGCACGCCTCAGGGCCGCTGGTGGCTTTGCATCCCTTCGCCACGCACACCGCAAAGACCTGGTCCATGGAAATCTGGCTCCGCTTCGCCGCCCTGCTGGACGCCGCAGGCATTCCCTTTTTCTGGGTGGGGCTGGGCGAGGGACTTCCCGCCGCGGAGAATGGCCGCAGCTTCATCGGCAAGACAGATCTGCGGCAGCTCTGCGGGCTTTTGGAACAGGCCGCCGTCCTCGTCACGGGGGATTCAGGACCCATGCACCTGGCCACCGCCGTGGGAACGCCCGTGCTGGCGCTGTTCGGCCCAACCTGCAGGGAATGGGGCTTTTTCCCGTCCGGGCCAAAAGATACCGTGATTCAGCTCGATATGCCCTGCCGCCCCTGTTCACTTCACGGGGCAGGGACATGCTCCCGGGGCAGTGTCTGTATGACGGGCATACTCCCGGAACAGGTCCTGGAAACGCTTAAAACCATGCTCTGAGGCTTTCTCCCGGCATTCGTACGGTTCTTTTTAGGCGTTCACGAACTATGTGATTTTTTTGTCATTTTAGAGGGCGGCGCATTTCTCTCTGTTGACCTGTCTTTATCACCATGCTATGGTAAGAAAAGCTCCTTTCAGAGGAGACGCGCTCTCCGCCCCGTGCCGGTGCGGCCCGCGTTTTTCTGAAAGCCGTTCGGCAATCCGCCGGAATCCTGCCGCGCCATGGTTCCGCCGTGACCAGGTCTTTCATATCTGTGCCAGGAGGCTCGTATATGCAAATCTCCATCGGACTGGGGAAGGAAAGCGTCGAAGAACGCCTCGAACTTCACGGCGTATCACGCCGCGACTTCCTCAAATTCTGTTCCAGTGCGGCCATCGCCATGGGCATGGGTCCGGCCTTCGCGCCCGCCATCGCCAAGGCGCTCACGGCTCCCGGCCGTCCCGCCGTCATCTATCTGCACGATGCGGAATGTACCGGCTGCACCGAAGCTCTGCTGCGCTCCAGCAAGCCCTACATCGACGAGATCATCCTCGACACAATTTCCATCGATTACCAGGAGACCATCATGGCCGCTGCCGGTGAAGCCGCTGAAGAAGCGCTGCATCAGGCCATGAAGAACCCCAATGGCTACCTCTGTATCGTGGAAGGCGCCATCCCCACGGCCATGGACGGACTCTACGGCACCATAGGCGGGCGCACCATGTACGAGATCAACAAGGAAGTGCTCCCCGGAGCCAAGGCCGTCATCGCCTACGGTACCTGCGCCAGCTTCGGCGGCGTTCCTGCGGCAGCACCCAATCCCACGGCCTGCAAGGGCGTTAACGACTGCTTCGCCGATCTCGGCATCAAGGCCATCAACATCCCCGGCTGCCCGCCCAATCCGCTCAACCTCATCGGTGCGATTGCGGCCATACTTGCGGGAACGAAACTGGAACTGGACGCGCTGAACCGTCCCAGGGCCTTCTTCGGACACACCATCCATGAACAGTGCGAGCGTCTGCCGCACTTTGAGGCCGGAGAGTTCGCCCCCTCCTTTGACTCTGAAGAAGCCCGTCACGGCTGGTGTCTGTACAAACTGGGCTGCAAGGGGCCGACGACGTATAACAACTGCCCCAAGGCCCGATTCAACGACGTGAGCTGGCCGGTGGCCGCAGGCCACCCCTGTATCGGCTGTTCCGAACCGAATTTCTGGGACAACATGACCCCCTTCTATAAAAACTGACGAGAACCACCATGAGCGAAAAAACTACTCCCCAAAGTTCGTATACCGGGCCCATCGTGGTGGACCCTCTCACCCGTATCGAAGGCCATCTGCGTATTGAGGTCGAGGTCGAGAACGGGCGCGTCAAGGATGCCCGCAGCTGTTCCACTCTGTTCCGCGGGCTTGAGACCATTCTCAAGGGGCGCGATCCCCGCGATGCCCAGTTCTTCACCGGGCGTACCTGTGGCGTGTGTACCTACACCCATTCCCTGGCGTCTACCCGTGCTCTGGAAGACGCCATGCAGATCGAGATTCCCCGCAACGCTTCGCTGATCCGCAATCTCGTGCTGGGTATGCAGAACATTCACGACCACGTCGTGCATTTCTACCACCTCCATGCCCTGGACTTCGTGGATGTCGCCGCCGCACTTCAGGCGGATCCGGCCAAGGCCGCTAAACTCAACGCCACCATTTCGCCGCGCCCCACAAGCGAGGAAGAGCTGCGCGCCGTTCAGGCCAAGGTCAAAGCTCTCGTCGAGAGCGGACAGCTCGGGCCCTTCACCAATGCGTACTTCCTCGGCGGGCATCCGGCCTACTATCTGGATCCCGAAGCCAACCTTGTTGCCACGGCGCACTACTTGCAGGCTCTGCGCGTACAGATGGATATCGCACGCGCCACGGCTGTTTTCGGCGGCAAGAACCCGCATCCCCAGTTCCTCATCGCCGGAGGCGTCACCTGCTACAACGCCCTGCGGTCTGATGTCATCGCCTCCTTCACCGAACTGTACAAAAAGGCCAAAGACTTCGTGGAACAAGTCTACATCCCCGATTTGCTCCTCGTGGCCGGAGCGTACAAGGATTGGGCCTCCATCGGCGGCGGACTGGCCGACTACATGGACTTCGGCGAATTTCCCGTCAGGGAACGCGATATTGAAGCGCGCTGGCTCAAGCCCGGCGTTATCTACAACCGCGACCTTGCCCACCCCCTGCTCTTCGACCACACCAAAATTGCCGAGCATGTGCGTCACAGCTGGTATGAAGGTGACCAGGCCCGCTATCCCTATCAGGGCGCAACGCAGCCCCAGTTCACCCAGATGGGCGACACCGACCGCTACTCCTGGATGAAGGCTCCCCGTTACGATGGTCACGCCGTGGAGACCGGCCCCCTGGCCCAGATGCTCCTTGCCTATGCTCAAGGTAATGAACTTGTCAAAGCCACTGTGGATACAGTGCTCAAGGCCCTGAACGTCGGCCCTGAAGCGCTGTTCTCCACGTTGGGGCGTACCGCCGCCCGCGGCGTGGAGACTCTCGTCGTGGCCCATGGCGTTGGCGAATGGATAAAGGAACTGGAAGACAACCTGGCCAGGGGTGACAACAAAATCTGCGTCAATGCCGAAGTTCCCAGGAGCGCAGAAGGAGTGGGCTTTGTCCACGCGCCGCGCGGCGGCCTGTCCCACTGGATTGTCATCGAAAATGGCAAGATTGCCAATTTCCAGCTTGTGGTGCCTTCGACCTGGAACCTTGGTCCCCGCTGCGCCGAAGGCAAGCTGAGTGCGGTGGAAGCCTCACTTATCGGAACGCCCGTGGCCGACCCCAAGCGCCCTGTGGAAATTCTGCGCACGGTGCATTCCTTTGACCCGTGCATCGCCTGCGGTGTGCATGTCATCGACGGCACAACTAACCGCAGCTATGATTTTAAGGTCCTGTAAGCAGAACTCGTTTTCCTTCTAAAGCAGGAGAGGCGCCTGCCGCCTCCCCTGCTTTTTATCTTTTTATAAGGCAGAGCATGGAACGTATTCTCATTCTCGGCGTGGGCAACATCCTTTTCACCGACGAGGGCATCGGCATCAAGGCTTTGGAAGGGCTGCTCCAGCGCTGGGACTTCCCGCAAAACGTGCGCCTCATCGACGGCGGAACCCTCGGCATGGGGCTTATGGACGCACTCATGGACAGTGACCGCGTCTATGTGCTGGACGCCGTCCTGGGCGGCGGCGCACCGGGGAGCGTGTACCGCCTCACAGACGAAAATCTGCGCAAGAGTCTCAGCTTCCGCGATTCTCTGCATCAGACCGACCTTGTGGACACGCTGCTCTGCTGCGAGTTACTCGGCCATCGGCCGGAAGGCGTTGTGTACGGTATGGAGCCTGCCGACTATCAAAGCATGGCCGTGGGGCTGTCCCCGGTATGTACGGCCAGCCTGCCCCGCCTCTGCGATGAGCTCGTCAAGGAACTGCGAGGTCTGGGCCTCTCCATCTCTGAAAAAGACGCCGCAGCGGACGGTTTGTCCTGAGTCCGTTCACGGCTCGCCGGGCAAAGCGCACCACGGTTTTCCGGCCGTTCGCAAGCTCCGCCCTTCGTCTGTCCAGCGGATCTCGATGCCGCCCAGCTCCGATGTGCTGAAAAGCGGCAGGGCGCGCCGAGCCATCTCCTCCCGTACCTTGGCACTGGGAAAACCGTAGCGGTTGAACGTGCCCGCGGAGGCCAGCACCAGTTCTGGCGTTACGGCGTCATAAAACTTCTTCTGAAACCCCGATGCCGCCCCGTGGTGCGGCAGCACGAGAGCTTCGGCGTACAGCGTTCTTCCTTGTGAGGCGAGGCGTCCCAGTTCCGGAGTGGACAGGTCTCCGCACAATATCGCAAGGCCATGGCCATCCCGGACAAGCCGCAGAACAAGCGAGCCATCGTTATCGGAAAGTTTTTCTTCGGGCGGCACTTCGGCCATACGTTCAGGCGCGAGGACTTCCAAGACTGTTCCAGAGCTCAGAGGGATACAATCGCCGGCTTCCACAATACGTTCAGGGATACCGCGGGCCAGCGCAATTTTGCGCAGTCTGCACGCCTCGCCGCTGTTGGCGCGGGCTGCGGATACCTTTGACCAGTATAGTGTCCCCACATCGAAGTGCTCCATGATCCAGCAAAGACCCCGGATGTGATCCGCATCGTTGTGGCTGACGACAACGGCGTCCAGACGAGGCAGTCGGCCATCTGTCAGAGCTAGGGCCACGATACTGCGCCCGACGTCGAAAAACGGCGAGGCAGAACCTCCGCCGTCCACCAAAACACGGCCTCCCGGATACCCCGCAAGCACAGCCTGCCCCTGCCCCACGTCCAGCACGGAAAGCGTCACGCGCCGCTCCAGCCGTGCGGCCAGATCGTCAATAAACATGGGCAGCTGCCCGCCCAGCAGCAGGATAAGCCCCGCCGCAGCCCAGCGTGCCAGAGTTTTCCGGACTTTCCCTGACGGCAGCCTACCAGCGCACAGTGCCGCAGCCAGGAGTACGGCATACCCCAGAGAAGTGACGGCGGAAGGCCGCAGACATTGCAGGAACGGGATGAAGCCGTGACTGTCCAGGACGCCGAGCAGTTCCACCATGGCATCGGCAGGCCATGCCGCTACTGCCAGAAGCAGTCCTGCGGGAAAAGACAGACCGAGGAGGAGCGCGGTCAGTCCCAGGGCCGCACAGGGAAGAATGACGAACGCCATGACTGGCAGCCAGAGAACGTTCAGCCAGAAGCATGGCCCAACGACTCCAAAAACCGTGATCAGTATGGGCAGAACCGCAGCCTGCGCTGCCAGGGAAATCAGCAGCGTCACCACAAGCCAGCAGAAAACGGAACGGGGAAGTCTGTACCGGAGAGGCATTTCCGCAGAAGGTGCAAGACGCCGATACACGCGCACGGTGAGAGGAACGGCGAGAATGATACCCGCCACCGCCGTCACCGAAAGCTGAGCGGAGAGATCGAAAAGTGCTGGCGGCCAGCAGAGAAAAAGCAGGAACACTGCGACAAAGAGCACGTCCAGAGAAGTAAAAGGACGGCGGCGCAGGAGAAGTGTTGCAGCGGCGAACATCATAAGCGCAGCACGAATGATGGACAGTGGCGCTCCTCCCAGAAAAAGATACCCCAGGGCAAAGGGGATACCTGCCGCCACCATGAGCATACGCCGGGGCTGGACGAGAAACAGCCGCTGCCACAGGAGCGAAAGCAGGAACACGAACACGACGCCGGCGGTGGAAGCCAGCGCCAGATGCTGACCGGACAAGGCCAGAGAATGGACGAGGCCCGCGCGGGTAAACAGCTCCACCGTATGGGGAGAAAGGCCGGAGCGGTCGCCGAAGAGCAAAGCCAGCAGCATGGCCCTGCCCTGTGACATATCCGTCTGTTCGGGAATGCCCCACGAACCCGACTCTCCAGCGCTCGAACCAGGCGTACCGTTCTCCACGACCGGCGAACGCAGGGCGGCATACAAAGCATCGCGCCATGTCCAGCGCAGCTGGTACGCCTTGTCAGAGAGACTGCTGCCGTTCTGCAGTTCCAGAAATTCTGGCCCCTGCCGATCGCGTTTCACCCGGGCGCTGCGCCAGACGTTGCGATCTCCCCAGTACCGCTCTATACCCTGCACACCGAAATTGCTGTTGCTGCCGGATGGATGGAGCCGCATCACGCCGGACAATTTCTGTCCCGCAATGGGACAGCCGGCCGCGTCCAGCAGTTTTTTATCCAGAGTCAGCGTTACCAGACCAGGCAGAGCGGCTTCGCCGTACGCGCTCGCCGTCTGTCCGGCGGGACGCAGACCTTCCAGAAGCACACGCATCCGCCCTCCGGGAAGACCGGTGGCGGAAACAACCGTTCCTTCCGCAAGTACGGGAACCCGTGGCTGACACGCCCACGCGGGCATATCGGGCGCCTTGGGCAGACGCAGTGCCATCAGGGCCGCGCCCGCAAGAAACGCCAGGATCAGGAAGAACACACGGCGCAGCGTCACACGGCGGAGAAAGCAGCAGAGCAGAAAAGCCGTCAGACCGAATGCGGGATAACGCAGGGTACTGCCTCCGGCCAGCGCCGAGAGCAGCAGAACCTGCCAGAAGAACAGCGAGGGCGGAGTATTCTCTTTCGGGCCTGTACGCGCGTCCATGGCAGGGCGATGTCAGTCCACGTCCTTCACCCGTGCGATCTGCGCACCGACGGCAGCGAGCTTTTCCACAAGATGCTCGTAGCCACGATCCACATGATACACGCGCTGCACTCTGGTCGTGCCCTGAGCCGCAAGCCCGGCAAGAACGAGGGCCGCGCCCGCCCGAAGATCCGAAGCCATGACCGGTGCCCCGGTCAGTGTGCGGCCGCCGCGCACCATTGCGGACGAGCCGGAAATCCGGATATCTGCGCCCATGCGCACCAGTTCCTGGACGTGCATGAAACGGTTTTCGAAAATATTCTCCTGCACCAGTCCCGAACCCTGCGCGCAGCACATCAGCACCATGAACTGAGACTGCATGTCCGTGGGGAAGCCAGGATGCGGCTGAGTGCTGATGTCCACGCCCAGCAGTCCATCGCCGCCGGTTCTTGCCAGTACGCCGTCCGCGCGCTCCTCAATGCTCATGCCGGCTTCGCGGAGTTTTCCAAGAACGGCGTCCATGGCGTTGACAGGACAATCCCGCAGGAGCAGTTCGCCGCCCGTAACGGCCGCCGCGATGAGAAACGTTCCGGCTTCAATACGGTCGGGCATGATGCGGTAACGGCAGCCGTGCAGACTGTCCACGCCCTGCACACGGATCACCGAGCTTCCCTGCCCTTCGATCTGAGCGCCGCACTGCACAAGAAAATCCGCAAGATCCACGATTTCTGGCTCTCGAGCGCAGTTCTCAAGTACGGATTCGCCGCGGGCGAGACAGGCCGCCATGAGGACGTTTTCCGTGCCGCCCACGGTGGGGAAGTCAAACTGGAGCTTCGCACCCTTCAGACCTGTGGGGCAGTGCCCATGAATATAGCCGTTCTTCAGGTCGAACTGCGCGCCCATCTTTTCCAGTGCGGACAGGTGCTGATCCACGGGCCGCGCGCCAATGGCGCAACCGCCGGGCAGGGAAACCAGCGCTTCGCCCTTGCGCGCCAGCAGCGGCCCCAGGCAAAGCACGGAAGCGCGCATGGTCTTCACGAGGTCATAGGGCGCCTCGATGCCCAGCTCACCGTTCTCCACCTCCACCGTGCCGTCCTTCAGCACCGCGGGACGGCCAAGGAGGTTCAGCAGCTTGATGGTGGTATGGATGTCCCTGAGATCGGGCACGTTGGTATAGGTCACGCGGCTGTCTACAGCGATGGCGGCCATGAGTATGGGCAGGGCCGCATTTTTCGAGCCGCTCACCTGAACAATGCCCTTCAGGGGCGTTCCCCCTTCGATGATGAAGCTGTCCACGTCTTCCTCCGAGGCAGGCAGAAACTGCTTGACCTTTCACTGTGAATACGCTAAATACTCTCTTCACACGGCGAATGTAGCTCAGTTGGAAGAGTACCTGATTGTGGCTCAGGGTGTCGCAGGTTCGAACCCTGTCATTCGCCCCATTTTTCGGCCCCTGAAAAGGGGCTTTTTTCTTGCCCTGCACTCACAGCTCCAGCGCCAGTCCCACGGGGCAGTGATCGGAGCCGTAGACGTCGTTCTCGATCCAGGCGTCGCGGACATGGTTTCGCAGTTCCTGCGAGACAAAGAAATAATCCAGCCGCCACCCGATATTGCGTTCGCGGGCACGGGTCTTGTACGACCACCAGGTGTATGCGCCCGGCTCCTGACCATGCACATGGCGGAAGGTATCCACATAGCCCGCCTCGGTGAAGCGATCCATCCAGGCGCGTTCTACCGGGAGAAAACCCGTATTCTGCTCATTCTCCCTGGGCCTGGCAAGGTCGATCTCGCGATGCGAGATGTTGAAGTCTCCGCAGACCACCACGGGCTTGTCCTGGCGCAGATCCTCCGCATACTCGAAAAAGGCGTCGAAGAAGCCCATTTTATAGGGAACGCGCTTGAACACTCCCTTTCCCAGCTCCTCGCCGCCGTTGGGAAAGTAGATGTTGAAGAAGTGCAGCTCGGGAAATTCCAGATGCAGGGTGCGCCCTTCTCCCTGATAGTCGGGATCGGGCAGCTCGTATTCCACATTCAGGGGCTGACGGCGGCTGAACACCGCGACGCCCGAATAGCCCTTCTTTACGGTGGAAGCCGCCCACCAGGAATGCCAGCCCTGCGGCTCACGCCGTGCTTCGGGAATCTGTTCGGGAGACGCCTTGGTCTCCTGAAGGCCGACCACATCGGCCTGAGTGCGGGAAAACCAGTCCCAGTCCGGCTTGGCGCTCAGCGAGCGAAAGCCGTTGACGTTCCACGAGGCAAAACGCATGACCGCCATAAGTCCCTTCCTTTTCTGCCCTGAAGGTACGCGACTCCGCCCGCAAGCTCAAGTAAAACCTTCGTTCGAAGGGTATATTGCCGTCAGCATCCGGCAGCACGGTAAGAGGGCGAAACCTGAATGCGGCAGGCCTCACAGCAGGTACAGTCATGGCGCAGCCTGGCAGTGTGCGTCCGCACGTTTTCTGCTTGCGATTTTTTTCGATTCAGATACGCTTTCTGCCAAAAAGGGAGAAATCATGGCGAAAAGACTCTGTGCACTGCTGATCCTTTGTCTTGTCCTGGTGCTGAGTGCTCCTGCCTTCGCAGGCCATGTGCGCTCGGACGGCCGCGGCGGCTATCGTATGCCGGACGGCAGTCACGTCCGTTCAGACGGTCAGGGCGGATACCGTATGCCCGATGGAAGCCATATCCGCTCGGACGGACGGGGAGGTTATCGTATGCCGGACGGAAGCCATGTGCGTTCGGATGGCCAGGGCGGTTATCGCATGCCTGACGGCAGTCACGTTCGTTCGGACGGCCGCGGTGGATACCGTATGCCCGACGGGAGTCATATTCGTTCGGATGGGCACGGCGGCTATCGGACTCCTGACTAGGATTCTTTCTTTCTGTGCTGTCACCTACGCCTTGCCCGGCTCTGTTCCCCCATAGCACCCTATTCACAGGCTTTAACCTGGTTTCAGAATCTTAACTGAATGCTTCAGCAGACGTCATGTATGGCGGTCTGAAAAGTATCTTCCTCGCCCTACGATGTCATTATGATGTCATGCTGACGCGGTCGGAAACCACCACGGGCGGCCAGGAAAACGTCATCTCTTCAAAACAGCGCAAAATACTGCCCTGCAGCGTCATTGCCTGCGAGGATTTGGCGCTGCCCCCAAACAGCACTCGCACTCTGAGCAGGTTGAATAAATTTTCAGAGTTATTTCAGTAAGTTCGCGTTATTGCAACATGAAAGAGTTTTATCATTATTAAGGTGATACTCTCTCCTTTTAGAGAGTATCACTTTAATAATGATAAAAGTTCTTCGATCTTGCCGTTAACGCGAAATCGCTGAAACAACGCCAGAGA